>NZ_CP025815.1:2779515-3088350 GCF_003352045.1 Sulfitobacter sp. JL08 | reverse complement strand
CCTGGAAAAACCAAACATGATCACCAGAACCAGCGCGATGCGATCAAACAGGCGATCCATGATCTGGTGCAGGAAATGGACGGATCGTTCAGCGCCGAACACGGGATCGGACGACTGAAGGTCGACGATCTGGAACGCTATGGCGATCCGGTCAAACTTGCCACGATGCGCGCGATCAAGGCCACACTGGACCCCGTCGGCATCATGAACCCCGGCGCGGTGTTGCGCGCCCGTTAAGGGCGGTGCGGGTTTCCCGTATTTCTAGCAAAAAGAAGCAGGGGTTACACACCCTCAAAGGCGCAGAGTGCGTGCACATCCATGCCCAGTGCCTCAAGCCGTTTGCGCCCGCCCAGATCGGGCAGGTCGATTACAAAGGCACAGCTGAGGATCTTGCCGCCCAGCCGTTCGATCAGTTTGATCCCGGCCTCGGCTGTGCCGCCGGTTGCAAGCAGATCGTCGACAATCAGAACGGTTTCGCCGGGCTGGATCGCATCATCGTGGATTTCAACAACCGCCTCGCCGTATTCCAGGGTATATTCCTCGCTGATCACCGGGCCGGGCAGTTTGCCTTTCTTGCGCACTGGCACGAACCCGACGCTTAGCTGGTGGGCGATGGCGCCGCCAAGGATAAAGCCGCGCGCTTCCAGCCCGACGACCTTGTCGATGCGCAATCCGGCATAGGGGTGCAGCATCTGGTCCACCGCCATGCGAAAGCCGCGCGGATCGGCAAACAGCGTGGTGACATCGCGAAACAGGATGCCTTCATGGGGGAAATCGACGATGGTGCGGATATAGTCCTGAACGGTTTTCATGATGTTCCTTAAGGGGTTGTGCGGCGCAGGGTTGCGGTCAGTAGACCCATCGAGATCAGGGCAAGCCCGCCACCGCGCGTCAGCCACGTGATCACGCGGGGCCGTGCAATGGTGGTGCGCAGCCGGTCGGCCAGCAGCGCATAGGCCAGCGTATTGAGTGCCGCAAGGCCGACAAAGGTTGCGATCAGGATAATGAACTGCGGCGCCAGCGGTGCATCCGGGCGCAGGAACTGCGGCACGAAGGCAATGAAGAAGCCGATGGATTTCGGGTTCAGCGCTGTCACCGCCGCCGCATGGCCAAACACGCCGCGCGCACTGACATCGCCTTTTGTCACGACCGTGCCCAGCCCGCTTGAGGGCGCAGAGCGCAGCATTCTGACACCCAGATAGATCAGATAGACGGCACCGGCCCATTTCAGCACCGTGAATAGCGTGGCCGAGGTCAGCACCAGCGCGCCCAGACCCAGAAGCGACGCGGTCATCGCCACCAGATCACCCAGTGCGACACCGGCGGCAGATGCAACAGCCACGCTGCGCCCCTTGGACAGCGCATAGCTGAGCACCAGAAGAACCGTTGGTCCTGGGATCAGCAACAGCGCGGTCGAGGCGGCGACAAAGGCCAGCCAGAGATCAAGGCTCATGCCAGCACCCGCCCTGCAACGGCATCCAGTTTCGAAAGGACCGCCGGATCGCGGGCCTCGGGGGCGGTCAGGATGGCATATTCCAGCGCGCGATCACAGCCGTGCGGGCAGGGCGCGCGGCTTTTGCCCAGCAGGTTCGGCAGCTGCGCCACCAGCGCGCGGGCCTTGTCGGCGTTGCCGGTCAGGGTCTTGATGATGTCGCTGATGTCCACTGCGCCGTGATCGGGGTGCCAGCTGTCGTAATCGGTGATCATGGCGACCGAGGCGTAGCACAATTCCGCCTCGCGGGCGAGTTTGGCCTCGGGCATGTTGGTCATGCCGATCACGTCACAGCCCCAGCTTTCGCGGTACATCCGGCTTTCGGCGATGGTGGAAAATTGCGGCCCTTCCATCGCCAGATAGGTGCCGCAGCGATGCACGGTGACACCGGCGGTTTTCGCGGCGGTTTCGCAGGCGTCACCAAGGCGCGGGCAGGTCGGATGGGCCAGCGATACATGCGCCGCGCAACCGGTGCCAAAAAACGACTTTTCACGTGAAAAAGTGCGGTCAATGAATTGATCCACAATGACAAAATCGCCCGGTGCCATATGATCGCGGAACGATCCACAGGCGCTGACGCTGATCACGTCTGTCATTCCAAGCCGTTTCAGGGCATCGATATTGGCGCGGTAGGGCACTGTCGTCGGGCTGTGCACATGGCCGCGCCCGTGGCGGGGCAGAAACGCCATGGCAACCCCGTCCAGCGTACCGGTCAGGATCGCATCCGAAGGCGCGCCCCAAGGGGTGTCCACATCCACCCATTCGGCATCTTTCAAGCCGTCGATATCGTAAACGCCGGACCCGCCGATCACGGCAAGTCGGGTGCGTAGGTCTGATGCTGTCATGATCCGGTCCGGTGATTGTGTTTGCGCCGGATCGTGATGGGTTGGCGGGGGGAAATCAACCCGTTCCGGGCGGGTTTCTGGCCGGTCAGACGGCGCTATGCGTCAGGCGCATGGCAGCATCCCGCGTGCAAAAGGTATCATTCCGGCCCGGTTCCGTCTAAGGACGCGCGAGCGCTTAGCCCCAATCCCTACAGGATCGTCCGATGAAAAAAGCCATTCTGGCCTCGTTTGCCACGCATATTGCCATGCCCGATCTGCGCTGGATGCCCGAAGACGGGCTGACACTGGACCGGTTGCGCATTGAAATTCTGGCCGGCCTGACCGTTGCACTGGCCCTTGTGCCCGAAGCTGTGGCCTTTGCGTTTGTCGCGGGTGTCCACCCGCTGGTGGGCCTTTACGCCGCGTTTCTGGTCGGGCTGATCACGGCGCTGATCGGCGGACGTCCGGGGATGATTTCGGGCGCCACCGGGGCGCTGGCCGTTGTGATGGTGGCGCTGGTGGCCCAGCACGGCGTCGAATATCTGTTTGCGACCGTGGTGCTGATGGGGCTGCTGCAGATGTTTGCCGGGATCATGAAGTGGGGCAAATTCATCCGTCTGGTGCCGCATCCGGTGATGCTTGGCTTTGTGAACGGGCTGGCGATCGTTATTTTTCTGGCCCAGATGAGCCAGTTCAAGGTGCCGGGCACGATGGTGGATACAGGCCACGGCATGTCGGGTGGCGAATGGCTTTCGGGGATGCCGCTTTATATGATGCTGGCGCTGGTGGCGGCGACGATGGCGATCATCTGGGTGATGCCGCGCATCACGCGCATCGTGCCGGCGCCTTTGGCGGGTATCGGGATTGTCGCTGCAGTGGTGATCGGATTCGGGCTTGATGTGCCCCGCGTCGGGGATCTTGCCTCGATCAAGGGCGGGCTGCCCAGCCTGCACATCCCGATGGTGCCGCTGACCTTTGAAACCTTCAAGATCATCCTGCCTTACGCGGTTATTCTGGCCGCCATCGGCCTGATCGAAAGCCTGCTGACGCTGAACCTTGTCGGGGAAATGACCGGGCGGCGTGGCGGGGCAAGCCAGGAATGTATCGCCCAGGGCGTGGCCAACACCGTCACCGGGTTTTTTGGCGGTATGGGCGGGTGCGCGATGATCGGACAATCGATGATCAACGTGAAATCGGGAGGTCGCACGCGGGTTGCGGGCATCGCGGCGGCGCTGTTTTTGTTGCTGTTCATTCTGGTCGGATCCTCGGTGATCGAACTGATCCCGCTGGCGGCGCTTGTCGGCGTCATGTTCATGGTGGTCATCGGGACATTCGCGTGGAATTCGCTGACCATCCTGCGCCGCGTGCCGAAAATGGATGCGTTCGTGATCGGTCTGGTCACGGTTGTCACGGTGATGGAGGACCTTGCCGTGGCTGTCGTGGTCGGGGTGATCGTGTCGGCGCTGGCCTATGCGTGGAACAATGCGCGCCGCATTCACGCCAACACATTCATTTCCGACGAAGGCGCCAAGGTATACCGCGTTCAGGGGCCATTGTTCTTTGGGTCAAGCGACGGGTTTGCCGAACTGTTCGATCCCAAATCCGACCCTGATCTGGTGATTGTCGATTTTGCCGACAGCCGCGTTGTGGATCAGTCCGCGCTTCAGGCGATCGAAGCCGTGGCGCTGAAATACGAAGGGCAGGGCAAACAGATCCAGTTGCGCCACCTCAGCCGTGATTGCCACCGTCTGTTGAAGAAGGCGGGGCACCTGATGGTCGACAGCGATGATGACCCCGATTACGAACTTGCGGTGAATTATTCCGTGCGCACGGGGATTCTTGGCGGGCACTGATCCGCGCTGAGTTGCCCTGACCCGCGCTTGAGCCAGATCATATCCGGGTGCGGGCGTCTGTGTAGACTGGCGCGCATGAAGCCATTCTTTCTTATCGGTTTTTATGCCATTTCGGTCACGCTGCCCCTGATACTGTCCTGGGCGGTCGGGGGTGCGCCGCGCCCTTTCCGGCAGGAACTCGCCTCGGGTCTTGGGATATTGGCGTTTTCGATCATCCTGACCGAATTCGTACTGTCGGGCCGTTTCAAAAGCATATCCAAAGGCATCGGCATGGACGTGACGATGCGGTTTCATCAGATGATGGCGCGCACCGCGCTGGCCTTTGCGCTGCTGCACCCGTTTCTCTACGCTGGCTCGCCCGCAGGGGGCGTGCGGCCATGGGATCCGATGCGGCGGATGACACTCACTACCGATTTTTCCGATCTGGTCACCGGCATCGCTGCATTCCTGTTGTTGCCCAGCCTTGTCCTACTGGCCATCGCGCGCACGCAACTGGATTACAAATACGAAACATGGCGGCTGATGCACGGGCTGGGGGCGCTGGTAATCGCCTTGCTGCTGTTTCATCACACCATCTATGCGGGGCGCTATGGGTCGCAGCCCGAACTGGTCTGGCTATGGGGCACAATGACGGCCGTCGCGGCGGGATCACTGGTCTATGTCTACCTGATTGTTCCGCTGAGACAGCGCCGGTTGCCGTGGCGCGTTACATCGGTTGTTCAGATGACACCCAAACAATGGGAGCTGACACTTTCACCGCAAGGGCATGCGGGCATGACCTATGAGCCGGGCCAGTTTGTCTGGCTGAATGTCGGCAACAGTACCTTTTCCCTAAAGGAAAACCCGTTTTCGATCAGTTCCGCCCCCGCTCAAGGGCCTGATATGTCTTTTCTGATCAAGGAACTGGGTGATTTCACCGACACAATCGGACAGATCAGGCCGGACACGCGCGCCTATCTTGACGGGCCTTATGGCAACCTTTCGGTTTCGGGGCGCGATGAACCCGGTGTGGCGCTGATTGCAGGCGGGGTGGGGATTGCGCCGCTGCTGGGGATCATCCGGCAGATGCGCGCAACCGGTGATCCGCGCCAGCGCAAGCTGATCTACGCCAACCGGACAGAACAGCAGATCGCCTGCCAAAGTGACCTGAATGGCGAAGATGTCACCTATGTGCTGTCCGAACCGCCGACAGGCTGGGCCGGGGAAACCGGATATGTCGATGCCGGGGTGCTGGATCGTGCGTTTTCAGAGGATGCATTCAAAAACTGGGTTTTTGTACTCTGCGGCCCAAAGGCAATGCTGGACAGCGTCGAAGATGCCCTGATCGCGCGCGGTACGCCATCTTCGCGCATTCTGTCGGAACGGTTCGAATATGATTAGGTCTGCGCGAAACCGTCCTTTGCGCCAGCGCGTTTCCCGCGCCATCACCGCGTTGAACATCACGCTGGTTCTGGTTCTGATCGTCTTTGCGCTGCGTTAGGGTGTGCGGCGGAAAGGCCTGCAAAAATTAACCTTTAACGGTTCATTAGCTTGTTTCGCATGCGAAAACATCTGCGCGATCTGCCGGCCGGAATGGCGGAAATTGCGCTGATCATTGGAAAATTGCGGGCCTTTCGCGCGCAACTAAGCCGCCGAAACCTTAATCATCCGGGCGTTTAAGCTCGAACACATCGCGCACATGGGTGTAATCGCGATACCCCATCCGCGCCAGCGGCTGATAGGTTGTCACGTCAAAGCGGCCGTCTTTCAGGCAATCGTCACGCAGGTGGATGCCAACGACTTCGCCCAGAACCAGAAAGTTGCTTTCCCCCAGCAGGGGCACGATCTGGTTCAGCCGGCATTCCAGCGCGGCGGGGGCATCGGACACGCGCGAACAGGCAATTTCGCGGCATTCGGTGCGCGCGATGCCGGCGCGGTCAAATTCGTCCACGTCCTTGTCATAGGTGCCCGAACTGACATTCATCACATCGCGCATTTCATATTCCACGATGTTGACGCAAAACACGCCGGTGTCGCGGATGTTGGCAACGCTGTCCTTGGTCGGGCCGCGATCCGGTTTGGCCCCGGTCGAGGCAAACATGACCTGCGGCGGCACATAGGCCACGGCATTGAAGAACGAATAGGGTGCAAGATTTTCTGAACCGTCCGCACCACGGGTCGAAATCCAGCCGATCGGGCGCGGTGTCACGATGGCATTGAACGGATTGTGGGGCAGGCCGTGGCCATCGGCGGGGCGGTAGAACATTGCACTCTCCTGTCTTTTGCCCCATCCCTAGCGCCGTGTCGGGGCGAAGGCCACCACCAAGCGCGAAAAACGGGCCGAAGGGAAACGGGCGGTGTATCATCTGCAACCAGAGCAGGACGAAGATTACTGGGAGGTCGAGGCGCTTTATGATCTGTGCTTTGCGCCCGGACGCGAGGCGCTGTCGTCCTACCGTCTGCGTGATGGTGTGCCCGCCGTCGCCGATCTGTCGCTGGTTGCGCGTGATCCGGATGGTATTCTGGCGGGCGCGATCCGGTTCTGGCCGGTCTGGGTCGGGCCTGCACCGGCGCTGTTGCTGGGGCCGGTCGCGGTGCACCCGACCCGTCAGGGCGAAGGTCTGGGCGGGGTGCTGATCGCCGACAGTCTGGGTCTGGCGCGCGCCAGCGGCTGGCAACGGGTGATGCTGGTGGGTGATGCGCCCTATTACAGCCGATTCGGCTTTGCGCGTCTCAGCGGTGTCGACATGCCGCCCCCCACCAACCCGGAACGCGTTCTGGGCCATGATCTGCAACCGGACGGCTGGCGCGATGTGACGGGCACGGTGCGATCCTGGGCGGCCAAGGCTTGAAAGCGCGCGTGCGGGTGCCGATCTGTAAGGCACCCTGAAAGGACCGCAAGAATGCACGATACAACCGAACTGATCCCGATCGATGTTGATGCCGAACTTGACCGGCTGGCGCTGCGCTATCGTGCGGCGGGCGGCATCGGCGTGCAGGTGTTGACCCTGTTTGGCGGCAAGGCCGAAGGATTGCTGGATCAACTGCCTCGTCCGGTACGCGCCGGTCTGGAAGAGGGGGCGGCCAGAGCGCTAAAAATCGCGATGCGTGCCGCGCAGGGGTCACGCGATGTGGTGCCCGATCAGGCCGGATGGCTGAACACCGCAGCGGCCACCGCCATGGGGGCTGCGGGCGGCTTTGGCGGATTGCCCACGGCGCTTGCGGAACTGCCGGTGACGACAACTGTGTTGTTGCGTGCTATTCAGGGTGTGGCCAAGGAATATGATTTCGACCCCGCGGCGGAAAATGTCCAGTTCGATTGCATTCAGGTCTTTGCCGCGGCAGGGCCTTTGGCCAACGATGATGGCGCTGATCTGGGGTTTCTGTCGGTGCGTCTGGCGCTGACCGGCGGCGCGGTGCAGGGGCTGATTGCGCGGATCGCGCCACGGCTGGCTACGGTGCTGGGGCAAAAGCTGGCGGCGCAGACCGTGCCGGTGCTGGGCGCGGTTGCAGGCGCGGCGACGAATTATGCCTACACCAGCTATTATCAGGAAATCGCGCATGTGCATTTCGGATTGCGCAAACTGGCGATTGACGGCGATGTGGCCCACGCCGATCTGGTCGAGCGGTTGCGAACGCGGATGATCGCGGCCCGGCCTGCGGATCGCTGAGCGCGCCGGCCGCTGCAAACGTAGCGCGGGCTTTCCCGTATTTTTGGCAAAAAGAATGACAGGCTGCCGCCCTAAAGCGTAGGGCGTGTCAATCCGATGCTGCCACGTGCCACGGTGGTGGCTTTGACGATGGCATGGCATGTCACGCCGGGGGCAAGGCCCAGTTCGCGCACCGCGCGCAATGTCAGGCGCGCCAGCAGGCGGTCCTGTCCGGCGCTGAGCGCGATGGCGCCGCCGGGGCCTTCGCCGGTGTGGATGCTTGTGACGGTGACCGGCAGGATATTGACCGAGGAGAGGCCTTCGGGGCGGCTGCGCGACAGGATCACATCCTGCGCCAGCACCCGCAGGCGCACCTGCGCGCCGATCGGGGCCGCCACACCGGGCAGTTCCAGCGCGCCGGCGCTGGTCGTGAGAGTGCTGAGCCCGTCCGGCGCATGATCTGTCACGGTCGCAACAAGGATTGATCCGGCCTCGCGCACACCGATCAGCGGCACCGCCGCCGGATCGGACAGAACATCGAACACATCGCCCTGCGTGGCGACCTGCCCCTGTTGCAGCAGCACGATCCGGTCGGCAAGGCGGGCGATTTCATCGACCGCATGGCTGACGTAAAGAATGGGCACCGCGCCACCGGGCGCATCGCGCAACTGTTCCAGATAGGGCAGGATTTCTTCCTTGCGGGGGCCGTCCAGTGCGGCCAGCGGTTCATCCATCAACAACAGGGACGGGGCGGGAAACAGGGCGCGTCCCAGTGCCACCCGCTGTTTTTCGCCCCCTGAAAGGGCCGCGGGGCGGCGGTTCAGCAGGGGGGCGATGCCCAGCAGATCGATCAGTTCGGCGCGCGCGGCGCGTGACAGCGGGGCGGCTGCGTAGCGCAGCCCGAATTCCAGATTTTGGGCGACATTCAGATGGGGAAACAGGCGCCCGTCCTGAAATACATAGCCCAGATTTCGCTGGTGCGAGGGGCGGTTGATGCGCTTTGCGGTGTCCAGAAGATCGGTCTGATCCAGCCTTATATGGCCCTGATCCGGTGTGATCAGCCCGGCAATGGCATTGACCAGCGTGGTCTTGCCCGCGCCCGAGCGCCCGAGGATCGCCGTCACGCCCGCGCCGGCGTGAAAGGCCACATCAAGGCGGAACGCGCCAAGGCGGTGGGTCAGCGCGACATCAAGCATCCTGCCCCGCAATCCGGCGCGCGACACGGCGCGCCAGCCATTCCGACACCACAACAGCTCCCAGCGCAACGATAAGCGCAAGTGCTACCAGTCGCGCGGCCGCGCCTTCCCCGCCGGGCACCTGCAGGAACGCGTAGATCGCCGAGGGCAGGGTCTGGGTCTGGCCGGGAATATTGGCGACAAAGGTGATCGTGGCACCGAATTCGCCCATGGCCTTGGCAAAGCCCATGACCGCGCCCGCCAGAACACCGGGCAGGATCAGGGGCAGGGTGACGCGGGCAAAGATGGCATGGCCCGGTGTTCCAAGCGTTGCGGCGGCCTGTTCAAGACGGGGATCGACCGCTTCGATCGCAAGGCGAATGGCGCGCACCATCAGCGGAAAGCCCATGATGCCCGCCGCCAGCGCCGCGCCGGTCCAGCGAAAGGCAAAGCTGATGCCGAACCAGTCATACAGCAGGGCCCCGACCGGCCCGTTGCGCCCGAAGCCGATCAGCAGCAGGTAGCCGATGACGACAGGGGGCAAAACCAGCGGCAGGTGCACCGCCGCGTTCAGCACCGATTTGCCCCAGAACGATTTGCGCGCCAGCACCCACGCCACCCACAAGGCCAGCGGCAGCGCCACCAGCGTCGCTGTCAGCGATACTTGCAAAGACAGGGCAAGGGCCGTCCATTCAGCTTCGCTCAGGGCCATCAGGACGGATCCAGCGGCACAAAGCCATTGGCGGCAAACACCGATCTGGCTGTGGCCGTGTCGAGAAAATCCAGAAAAGCCGCGCCCTCCGTTGTCAGTGGTGCGGCGGCGTAGCGAATGTGCGGATGCTGATCGGACGGCACATTGTAAACCACCGATACGGCGGGTTCGGCAATGGCATCACTGGCGTAGACAATGCCCAAAGGGGCCTCTTGGCGCGCGACATAGGCCAGCGCGGCGCGCACGTTTTCGGCTTCGGCCAGATGTGCGGACAGTTCGGGCCAAAGCCCGGCGGTTTCAAGCCATGCGCGGGCATAGATGCCGGCGGGAACACTGTCGGTCTGGCCGGTGGCCAGCCGCCCGCCGTTAAGCGTCTTCAGCAGAACACCGGGCTGGTCGGCTGCGATTGGATCGTGGCCTGCGGGGGCGATCACAACCAGCGTGTTGCCCAGTATCATGCGGGTTTCGTCCGGGTTGACGATGCCCTGATCCTGCAACCAGACCATCCACTGCGGATTGGCCAGAATGACCAGATCGGCGGGAGCGGACTGGGCCACCTGGCGGGCTATCGCGCCGCTGCCGGCATAAGACAGCGTCACATTGCCCTGCCAATCCTCTGCTATATCATCCAGAGCGGTCTTGAGGCTAGCGGCGGCAAAGACGGTCACCGGCGTGTCGGCCTGTGCGACAGGCGCGCACAGCATGACCACAGCACAGACCAGCACCCGGATGTTGAGCCTTAAGGTCATCTGGCCTCGTTTATCCTTCCGGTCGGGTGGCAAAGTCTGCTCTGGCGGGCGAAATTCGGTGTAAAATCCCCGCGCGCAACGATAAAACCGAGTTGGCAAGGACGCAATAGAGGGATTAATAAAGCAAAAGACACTTCATTCTGTGCCATTATTCATGTATGACTATTAAAAAAAACAGGTATGGGCCAATGACTGCCCCTTTTGTCAAACAATTGCCCATTTCAGTTCGGGCCGATAACAAGAGCGATGTGCGCACCCAGTTTGCAGCACTGTGCTACCGTGTGAAAAGTGGTAAGATCGAGGTTCTGTTGATCACATCGCGCGGCACGGGGCGCTGGATTGTGCCCAAGGGCTGGCCGATGGACGGGCAAACCCCTGCGCAAAGTGCGATGCAGGAAGCGTGGGAAGAGGCGGGCGTTGTCGGCAAGGCATATGATCGCTGCCTTGGGCTTTATTCCTATACCAAAGTGATCGCGCCGAAAGCCGGGTTGCCCTGCGTGGCGATGGTGTATCCTGTTGCGGTGAAATCGCTGCAATCAGACTATCCCGAGGCTGGAGAGCGCCGGCGCAAGTGGTTCAGCCAGAAAAAGGCGGCGCAAATGCTGCAAGAACCGGAACTGGCGCGCATTGTGCGTGATTTTGACCCCAAGATGTTGCGCTGATCCGGATCAGGATGCTTGCGCTTGGCCTGTGCAGGCTTAAGTATGGCGTGTCAGACCAAGAGTATCACGCATGATCCAGTATGCTTTGAAATGTAAGGACGGCCACAGCTTTGACAGTTGGTTCCAGTCGGCGGATGCGTTTGAAAAACTGCACCGCGCGGGCCTGATCGAATGCGCGGTCTGTGGCGATGGCACTGTGTCCAAGGCGGTGATGTCACCCAGAGTGAATTCTGCCGTGGCAAACGTGCAAAAGCCCGAGCGCGCCTTGTCTGAACCGGCGTCGCCCGCGCAACAGGCACTGGCGGAATTGCGCAAAACCATCGAAAAGAACGCGGATTATGTGGGCAACAGGTTTGTCGAAGAGGCGCGCGCGATTCACGAGGGAACGGCGCCGGAACGCGCAATCTATGGCGAGGCGCGTCTTGAAGATGCGAAAAAGCTGATGGATGAAGGCGTGCCGGTAGCACCGCTGCCCTTTAGCCCAAACCGGAAGGTGAACTGATCCATGCATGTTTTGATTACGGGGGCAAATCGCGGCATCGGCGCCGCGCTGGCGGCAACCTATCGCGCGAACGGGGCGGATGTGACCGGTACGGCGCGCGACGGATCGGGCGATGCGATGCTGGATGTGACCGACCCGAACAGTCACGCGGCATTGGCGCGGGCGATGGACGGGCGGGCAATTGATCTGCTGGTATGCAATGCGGGCGTATATCTGGACAAGGGGCAATCCCTTGCGGACGGGTATGGGGCCGATATGTGGGCACAGACCTTTGCCGCCAACGTCACGGGCGTATTTCTGAGCATTCAGAGACTGCTACCGTCCCTGCGCCTGTCGGATAGGCCCAAGATCGCGATTATTTCATCGCAGATGGCATCGGATACCCATGCGCCGGGGGGCAGTTACATCTATCGCGCGTCCAAGGCGGCGGCGCTGAACCTTGGGCGGAACCTTGCGGTTGATCTGAAACCGGCGGGCATTGCCGTTGGCATTTACCATCCCGGTTGGGTGCAGACGGATATGGGCGGGCCTTCCGCTTCGATCACGGTTGATCAGGCAGCCGGTGGTCTGGTGCAGCGGTTTGCGGATTTGTCACTAGCCACCACGGGCTGTTTTGAAACCTGGGATGGGCAGGCGCACGCGTTTTAAGCGCTTTGAGCGGACGCCAAGTTCGCCAAGCGGCGGGTTGAACTGGATCATCCGGCTTGACACGGCCGATCCGATTGCAGGACAGTTTCAGCATCTTCGGTTGAGAGATGCCCCATGCAAGTCGATGTACAATTGCGAAATCTGCCCGGCACCGGCGCGGCAGTCGGCTGGGCGGGATGTCACACGATCATTGCCGATAGACCGGAGGGAAAAGCCGGTGGCCTTGGCCTTGGGTTTAACGGTGCACAGCTTCTGGCGCTGGCTATAGGCGGTTGTTTTTGCAATGATTTACGATACGTCGCGCAAGAGCTAGGTGCAGAGCTGTCCGAGATTTCGGTTCAGGTGTCGCTAGTACTGGAGGGCACACCGCTGTTGGCCACTTCTGCCCTTATGACGGTCAAATGCTCTGTTCTTGACGGGTCTGATCCGGCGCCCATTGTCGAGCAGGCAAAGAAAAGCTGCATGGTCAGCAATTCCCTTACCAACGGCATACCCGTTTCAGTGGTGTCTGCCCCATAGCGGGCTGCTGCGTTCCAACCAATCCGATTGCGCTGCGGTGCGGGCCGGTCAAGGGGGCATGGCTGACCTTTGACATATGCGTCAAACCCCTATTGTTGATCTGATGTCGCACCTGCACATCCGGCGCGCTGTGCCACTTGCCCTTGGACGCGCCGCCGCGTAAACCCGCCCCGTTCAAGGCGTGTGAAGGAAGATCAATGCCGGTTCTTGTGATGAAATTCGGTGGCACATCGGTTGCCACGCTGGACCGGATCAGGCGGGCGGCCAAGCGCGTGGGCGTGGAAGTGGCCAAAGGCTATGATGTGATCGTGATCGTGTCGGCCATGTCGGGCAAAACCAACGAACTGGTCGGCTGGGTGCAAGAGACATCGCCCCTGTTTGACGCGCGCGAATATGATGCGGTCGTGTCTTCGGGTGAAAACGTCACCGCCGGACTGATGGCGCTGACCCTGCAGGAAATGGATGTTCCGGCGCGCAGCTGGCAGGGCTGGCAGGTGCCGGTGAAAACCACATCGGCCCATTCCAGCGCCCGGATCGAGGATATTCCCCCCGAAAACATCCGCGCGCGGTTTGCCCAGGGCATGCGCGTGGCGGTTGTGGCCGGATTTCAGGGCGTCAGCCCCGAAGGGCGCATTACCACATTGGGGCGGGGCGGCAGCGATACGACAGCCGTGGCCTTTGCCGCCGCGTTTCAGGCGGAACGCTGTGATATCTATACGGACGTGGACGGGGTTTACACGACCGATCCGCGCATCACGTCCAAGGCGCGCAAGCTGGACAAGATCGCGTTCGAGGAAATGCTGGAACTGGCATCGCTGGGGGCGAAAGTGTTGCAGACCCGGTCTGTTGAACTGGCGATGCGTTACAAGGTCAAGCTGCGGGTGCTGAGCAGTTTCGAGGAACAATCTGACACGGCGGGAACGCTGGTGTGTGATGAGGATGAGATCATGGAAAGCAATGTAGTGGCCGGTGTGGCCTATTCGCGCGACGAGGCGAAGATGACGCTGGTGTCGGTGGCCGACCGCCCCGGGATTGCCGCGCTGATTTTTACCGCGCTCAGCGATGCGGGCGTGAACGTGGACATGATCGTGCAGAACATTTCCGAAGAAGGGCGCACCGACATGACGTTTTCGTGCCCGACCGATCAGGTGGCACGTGCGCAAAAGGCCATGGCCGATATCAAGGAGTCCGGCGTGCTGAATTTCCACGATCTGATCGCGGACACGGATGTGGCCAAGGTTTCGGTTGTCGGTATCGGGATGCGCAGCCACACCGGTGTGGCGGCCAAGATGTTCAAGGTTCTGAGCGACGAACGGATCAACATCAAGGTGATCACCACGTCCGAGATCAAGATTTCGGTGCTGATCGACCGCAAATACATGGAACTGGCAGTGCAGGCGCTGCACGACGCGTTCGAGCTGGAAAAAGCCGGCTAAAGCGTTCTGAGCTTGTCCGCCACAAGCGGGCAACACAGGTAAACGCCGAATTCGGTTCCGATATCAGCGCTGACACGCGCGTGTACGGCACCCTGACGATCCAGAAAACGCTGCTGATCCTGCGTTGGAAACACGCCTTCGTGCCAGATGCCCGCGTGGATATAAAGACCCTGCGCGCCGTCACACCAGAATGCGATCACCTTGTCCGGGGTCAGGTTGTCACCGGGAAGCGCGACGGGCACGACAAAGGGCTTGTTGTCCAAGGGAAAAAACAGCTGTCCCCCGTCGGGGTGGTAATTCATGTGCCACAGCAGAACCTGATCACGGGGTGCAGTCTGGCGATCGCTCTGAGCCTGTTGCGGATCGGCAGACCACCCCAGAACATAATGCCCTGAGACGGCTTCGTTCTCGCCATAGAGAACATCACCTTTCCAGTCGCACTTGAATGTGCCCTCGACAAAGCCGCCTTCGTCGCCGGTGCCTTCGTCGATGGGGCGCCAGCCCTGCTGGGGCCAGCGGGTGATTTCGATATCGAATGCCGCCGGATCATCCACCAGACATCCGTATCCTTTGACCGTTGCATCGGTCGCGCGCACCAGCGGAACCTCGTGCCATGGCAATGATGGTTTTGAACTGGCTTCGAAGATGTATTGCGGTTGGTTCATGGGAACTGGCCCTTGATTGATGCGCCACGATGGAAGAATTCTATATTGCTTTGAAAGGACAGATCAATTCTCATCATCGGTACAAGCGATCAGGGAACATCGGTTACATGCGTAATTTTTCGGCAGGTTTGCGCGGGGCGGGCAACGGAAATGGCCATGCAGGCAGAAATGGCGTTTCGCTTTCACACGCGCTGTTCTATAGAGTGGCGCTGGGTGCCAGCCAAACGGTGCCTGACGTCTAGGTTTGGATGATGTAATGCCGGAACGCACAGAATCAGAAAGCCGCCGGTTGCTGGGGCGTTTGCGCGATGCGATGGCCAGCGATGAAGCCGGGCAGGCTCGTCTGAACAAGATCACGCATCTGATCGCGGATTCCATGCGGTCCGAAGTGTGTTCAATCTATCTGTTTCGCGATGACGTGACGCTGGAATTGTGTGCCACCGAAGGGCTGAAACCGGAATCAGTTCACCAAACCCGCATGAAACTGGGCGAAGGTCTGGTGGGGCGCGTCGCAAAAAGCCGCCAGATCATCAACACCCCGAATGCACCCGGTGCCAAAGGCTTTCGCTACATGCCGGAAACCGGAGAAGAGGTGTTTTCATCCTTTCTGGGCATCCCCGTGCAACGATTGGGCGAGGCGCTGGGCGTGCTGGTGGTGCAATCGCGCGAAGCCCGGGAATTTTCCGCCGATGAGGTCTATGCGCTGGAAGTGGTTGCGATGGTTCTGGCCGAAATGACGGAACTGGGCGCGTTTGTTGGTGAAGGTGCTGCATTGTCCGCACGTCACCAGCAACCGGTGCTGATCCGTGGCACCACCGGGCAGGAAGGTGCGGCAGAGGGCCATGTCTGGCTGCATGAACCGCGTGTTGTCGTCGCAAATCCGATTGCAGATGATCCCGCCGTCGAATTGAAACGCCTGCAAAACGCTGTCGAGGAATTGCGCGTCGGCGTGGACAAGATGCTGGATATGGCGGCGATCGGGGACAAGGAACAACGCCAGGTGCTGGAAGCCTACCGGATGTTCGCCAATTCCAAAGGCTGGATGCGCCGGATGGAAGAGGACATTGCCCGCGGTCTTTCGGCCGAGGCGGCGGTGGAAAAGGAACAATCGCTGGCGCGCAGCCGCATCGGACAGGCGCAGGATAGCTATCTGCGCGAACGGCTGAGCGATCTGGATGATCTGAGCAACCGGTTGCTGCGCATCCTGACAGGGCAGGGCAGCGAAACCGGCGCGGAAATGCCGGCTGATCCGATCCTGATCGCCCGCAATATCGGTCCGGCAGAGTTGCTGGATTACGGCCGGTCGCTGCGCGGGATCGTACTGGAAGAGGGATCCGTGGGCAGCCACGCGGCGATTGTCGCACGGGCGCTGGCCATCCCGTTGGTGGTGCGGGCGGGCCGGATCATCAGCGAAGCGCTGAACGGCGATCATGTCATGGTCGACGGGGATCAGGGTGTTGTGCATCTGCGCCCCGATGACAGCGTTGTCACCGCGTTTCGCGACAAGATCGCGATGCAGGCGGATGCGCTGGAACGCTATGCATCGATCCGCGACAAGCCTGCGGAAACCAGATGCGGTGCCGTGATCGGGATGCATATGAATGCCGGCCTGATGGCGGACTTGCCATCGCTGGACGGGTCGGGCGCCGAAGGTGTGGGCCTGTTCCGGACGGAATTGCAGTTTCTGGTGCGCAACAAGATGCCCACCAGAACCGAACTGGCCGCGCTTTATGCGCGGGTTCTGGATGCCGCGCACGGCAAACGGGTGGTGTTTCGCACGCTGGATATCGGATCGGACAAGGTCCTGCCCTATATGAAACCGACGGACGAACCCAACCCCGCGCTGGGCTGGCGTGCGATCCGTGTGGGGCTGGACAAGCCGGGGATCATGCGGATGCAGTTGCAGGCGCTGTTGCGCGCGGCCAACGGGCGCCCGCTGACCGTCATGTTCCCGTTTGTGGCGCAGTTCGAAGAATACCGCGCCGCGCGGGCAGAGGTGGACAAGACCATTGCGCGCGAAAAACGGCTGGGCCATGTGCTGCCGGAAACCATTGAAATCGGGGCGATGCTGGAAACCCCGTCACTGGCGTTCGCGCCGCAGAAGTTTTTTGATGAGGTCGAATTCCTGTCGATCGGCGGCAACGATTTGAAACAGTTTTTCTTTGCCGCGGATCGTGAAAACGAACGGGTACGGCGGCGCTATGATACGCTGAACGTCAGTTTCCTGAGCCTGATCGAAAAGATCGTGGAGCGCTGCGCTATCTCGAACACGCCGCTGTCGTTTTGTGGTGAAGATGCAGGCCGCCCGATCGAAGCGATGTGTCTGGCCGCCATCGGGTTGCGCACCCTGTCGATGCGCCCGGCCTCGATCGGGCCGGTCAAAAGCCTGTTGCGCCGTGTCAATCTGGACGAGGTACGCCAGGTGATCGCGGACGCGCGCCATCGCGGTGACATGTCGGTGCGTCCGGCGATCATGGAATATCTGCGCGCACAGGGGTAATGCGTTCAAACGGGATGGCCGGTTTTGGGCGCCAGTGTTGGATTTTCCGTATTGTTGGCAAAAAAGAACGGCAAGGGGGCGCGTATTACGGACCCCAGAGTGCCGGATCCATCCAAGGTGCGGGCAGTGAAAGCGTTCCTGCCTGTAACGGGGCCTGTTGCGCCAGCACTAGCGATTGCCATGCGTCCGCCCATGCATCGGGAACCGGACAGGGCGGCATCACATCGCGTTCCGGCATAAACTCGAAACGCCGGTAATAGGCCGGATCGCCCAAGACAAAAACCTGTGCAATGCCGATGGCGGCAAGCTGATCCAGCCCGGCACGCACAAGTTGGCTGCCCCGCCCCTGTTTCTGTTGTGGCGGCGCAACCGCCAGTGGCCCCAAAAGCGCGCCCCTTTGCAAGCCCGGTTGGGTATCGCCGAACGAGAACAGGAGATGCGCCATCAGGGTATCGCCCTGAAAACCGGCAAGCGACAGAAGCTGTGCATCGCAGGCCAGCAGACGGGTCACAAGCTGTGTCAGGTCTTCCTCCGGGAAGGCCTGCGGGTAAAGCGCCATGATCTGCGCCATATCGCCGGGGGTTGTTTCGCGGATGATCATCGGGTTTCGGTGGCGGTGCTGTGAGGGACGGCGCGCAGGGCAGGGCTATGCATCACGGGTGTAAAGCACCGGAAACCAGTCTTCGCGCAGGCGTTGCCCGTCTTGCATGTCATGGCCCGGAAACGGTGGTGAGGTCGGCCCCGGACGGGACACATAGCGCGCATCATCCCCGACAAGGCGCAGGGAAAACGCGCGGCGCCGGGCGGTGCTGGTATTGCCGCGCGCGCCGTGCAGTACGTGGTAGTGAAAGGCCACAGCATCGCCCGGTGCCATATCCCATTCGCGGATATCCATGCCTTCGGCGTCGGGGTCCGGTACGGGCATGTAATCATCTTCGTTGGGATAGAAGCTGGTTTCGGACAACCAGCGCGTCGGTAGGACCGGTTTGGGCCACATGTGGCTGCCCGCGACGCAGCGCAGGCTGGCCTCTTTCACCGGATCGACGGGCGACCAGAAGCTGACGGTCTGGCGGCCTTCTACGAAATAATAGGGGCCATCGCTGTGCCACGGGGTGGGTTTGGACGTGCCGGGTTCCTTGACCAGAACGTGATCGTGGAACATCTGCACTCGGTCCGATTGCATCAGGTCTGCGGCCACTTCGGCGGCGGGGGATCGCGCGATAACGTCCTGAAACGGGGTGATGCGCTGCCAGTTGCAGTAATCATCAAAAAACCGCCCTGCTTCGCCCTGTTTCAGGTTTTCAGCGGCATAGGGGCCGGGATCGGCCATGTTTTGGGCAATACCGTCGCGCAGGGCATCGACATGATCGGCGAACAGGCCGCGAATGATGACGACGCCGTCCTTCTGGAAGGTGTCGATGTCGGATTGCGAAATCAGGGGATTTGGCATGGAATGCTCCGCTAGCAGGATGGCGCGACTGTGTGGCCTGCTTTGGCGAAAGTCCAGAGTGGTGTGTGGCGTTTTTTAGATGGAAAACTATAGAGGTGAGTGGGGGATAGCAGCACGTAATGCGATTTATATGCTCGAAATTTAGGGAAATAGCCCGAATTTTTTTCACAAAAGCGATTATATGCTGTTTTTACCCACATTGCACCAGATGGCGCGCAGCGCGGGCTTTAAATGCGCTGCCTGCGGTTGGAAATCCTGCGCGGAAGGGCCCTGAATGCAGTCCGGCGATAAATCAAGGCTGGACCTTGGCTGGCGGAACCGATTGAAGTTGCGGCGAAAGGTTCTGCCTGACCTGACCGCGATTGCAAAAGGAACATGCCATGACAATGCCCCCGGTTTATTTCGACTATCTCAACCGGTTCGATATCGAAGATCTGGCGCTGACGGACGCCGAAATTCTGGCTGCGATCGAAGACAGCCTGACCATGCAGGGCCGCGGCGAGACCGAGATTGAACCGCGCACCCATATCCGCCCGCGCGCCGGCGTCGAGGGGCATTTCAATGTCTTGCGCGGCTGGATCGGCGGCGAGATCGACAGCGCGGGGGTCAAGGTGGTGGGCGACTTTGTCGACAACTACAAGGACGGGCGGCCCAGCGAATACGGGCTGCTGACCCTGTTTGATCCGCGCAACGGCGCGCCAAAGGCGCTGGTGGATGCCACCGGCATCACCGAAATGCGCACCGGCGCGATCACTGCGCTGGGCGCGAAATATCTGGCCCCTAAAAACCCCAAGGTGTTGGCCCATATCGGCGCACGCGGCACGGCCTACTGGAATATCCGCCTGCTGTGCCACCTGTTTGATTTTGAAGAGGTGCGCGTGCATTCGCGCCGCCCCGAAAGCCGCGAGGCCTTTGCCGCGAAACTGGAGGCCGATCTGGGGCGCAAGATCGTGGTGACGGAGGATTGGCAAAGCTGTCTGGAAGGCGCCGACATCATGGTCGAGGCATCGCGCCTGCCCGAGCCCAAGGTGATGTTCAAAACCGAGTGGGTCAAAAAGGGCGCGCTGGTCATTCCCTATGGCACGATGTCGACGGTCGAATTGAACCTGACGGATATCATGGACAAGGTCGTGATGGACGACTGGGGGCAGGCGCACGGGATTTTCGGCGCCTTGCGGGCGCATGTGGACGCGGGCAAGCTGACGGCGGACAATTTGCACGCCGAATTGGGACAGATCGTGGCCGGGGTGAAACCGGGACGGGAAAGCGCGGATGAAACCATATTGTTCTGGCATCGCGGGCTGTCTTTGTCCGATATCGCGCTGGGCCATATGATGCTGGGCAAGGCCGCCGCAATGGGAATCGGCCAGCGGCTGAGGTTTGCGTGATGATGCTGGGCGCGGAGCCCGTCACGCTTGAGGCGTTTGCCGCGCTGCTTTCACGGCGCGGGCAGCTTGATGTGCAGGACGATGTGCGCGCGCGTCTGGCAGAGGCGCGCCGTGTGGTGGATGCCGCCGCTGCGGGGGCGGCGCCGGTTTACGGGCTGAACACCGGATTGGGGGCCAATCTGGGCCACCGGATTGCACCCGAGGATATTGCCGTGTTCCAGCACCAGTTGATTGCGGGGCGGGCGTTGGCCACGGGCGCGCCGCTGCCAGAGCAGACGGGGCGCGCGGTGCTTTTGGCGCGTATTCTGTCGGCCTGTGCGGGACATTCGGGAATGTCGCTGCCGGTGTTTGATCATTTATGTGCGGTGTTTGCGACTGGGCTTTCGCCTGTTGTGCCGCGCTATGGGTCGATCGGGGCGGGGGATCTGACGCAGAACGCGGTATGGGCGCTGGCACTGTTGGGGCAGGGCGATATCTGGGTTGATGGTGTCCTGACAGAGGCGGGCGCGGCGCTGGAAGGGGCCGGTCTGACGGTTCCGGAGTTGCAGCCAAAAGATGCGATGGCCCTGATCAATCACGGCGGGTTGAGTACCGCACTGGCCGGCGAGGCGCTGTTTCAGACCCGACAGAACCTGCGCCAGTCGCGTGCGGCAACGCTATTGTCTTACACAGGCTACGGGGCCAATCGGGATATTTTTGCGCCTGAAATCAATGCGCTGCGCCCTGCGCCGGGTCAGGCGGATGTGGCAGCATGGTTCGGGGCGCAGATCATGGACACCGAAAATGCGCCGCGCCGCATTCAGGATGCGCTTAGCTTTCGGGTGGTGGCGCCGGTTCTGGGCGCGGCGGTGGATGCCGGCGCGCGGGCGGCCGCGATCTGGCAGGATGAGGCGAACGGTACATCCGACAGCCCTGTGGTTCTGGGCCGTCAGGCAATGGTATCGACGCCGAATTTTCATGCACCAGCCCTGGCGCTGGCACTGGATCATGTGGCGCTTGCGATGGCCATGGTGGCCAATGGGTCGGTTCAGCGGATACAGCGGATGATGAACCCCGATCTGACCGGATTGCCAAAATACCTCAGCCCGGTGGGCGGGGCATCGGCGGGGATGGTGCCGTTGCAGAAAACGGCGGCGGCCCTGCTGGGCGATGTGCGCCGCCACGCCATGCCTGCCGCGCTTGATCCGGCACCGGTGTCGGATACGGTCGAGGATATGGCGGCGATGACCCCCGCCGCGGCGATCAAGCTGGGTGAGCAAGGCGTGCCCTTTGCATTGCTGTGCGGGGCCGAGGCGGTGGTGGCGGCGCAGGCGATGGATTTGCGCGGTACCTGCCCCGCCGGTTTGGCGGGCGAATTGTATGCGGCGTTGCGCGCAGAGGTGGCGATGGTTCAGGCTGACCGGCCTTTGGGTGGCGACATTGACGTTGCAAGCCGCTTGCTGGCGCGTGTCTGCGCGCAAGAAACATGTGAAATCTGAAAATGGGGACTACCTGAGCCTCAGGTTTAATCGTACAAAAATCTCGGCTAGACTGTCAGCGAAAGACGCAGGGGGATCCCATGAAATTCGAACGACCGCAAAATCTGGAAGAGGCATCGGCAATTCTGTCCAAAGAACAGGGTATCACCCGTATTCTGGCGGGGGGCACCGATGTGCTGGTGCAGTTGAAATCAGAGGTTGTTGAACCCGACCTGATTGTCGATCTGAAACATCTGGACGGCATGCGCGCCATTACCGAAGAAGACGGTGGATATCGCATCGGGGCTGCGGTTTCAGGTGCGCAACTGGGTGAACATGGGGGCGTCAGCGCGATGTGGCCCGGTGTGGTCGAGGCGATGGAACTTATCGGATCAACGCAAGTGCAGGGGCGCGCCACGATGGCGGGCAACCTGTGCAACGGATCACCCGCCGCCGATAGTGTGCCCGCGATGTTTGCAGCAGATGCCATGGTGCGCATTCACGGGGTCAAGGGCACGCGCGACGTGTCTGTCATGGATATTCCAAAGGGGCCAAGCAAGACGAACCTTGAAAAGGGCGATATCATCACCTCGGTGTTTCTGCCGGCGCGGCCTGCACGGGCATCGGATGCGTATTTGCGCTTCATTCCGCGCACGGAAATGGACATTGCCGTTGCCTCGGCCGGCGTGAGCGTTGAGCTGGACGCTGATGGCACCTGTGTTGCGGCGCGGGTCGCGGTGGGGGCAGTGGCCCCGACGGTGGTTATGGTGCCCAAGGCGGGTGCGGCGCTGGTGGGCACCAAACTGGATGATGCAGCCGTGGCCAGACTGGTGGCCGAGGTCGAGGCGGTGTGTTCCCCGATCACCGACAAGCGCGGCACAATCGAATTTCGGACAAAAACGGCAGGCGTGTTGGCAAAACGCGCCGCCCTGATCGCCTATGCGCGTGCGGGAGAAAGATCATGAAGAATTTCCACGTTTCCACGACCGTCAACGGCGACGAGGCCGAGTTTATCTGCGCCCCTGATGAAACGCTGCTGGATGCGCTGCGCGACCGTCTGAACCTGACAGGCGCCAAGGAAGGCTGCGGCACAGGCGATTGCGGTGCCTGTAGCGTGATGCTGAATGGCCGTCTTGTCTGTTCGTGCCTTGTGCTGGGGGCCGAGGCCGACGGCGCCGAGATTGAAACCATCGAAGGCATGGCCGACGGGGACAACCTGCATGTGTTGCAGCGGGTCTTTATCGAAAAGGCGGCCTTGCAATGCGGTGTCTGTACGCCGGGCATTCTGGTTGCGGCCAAGGCATTGCTGGCCAAGAACCCGGATCCGAGCGAAACCGAAATCCGGTACTGGCTGGCGGGCAACCTGTGCCGCTGTACCGGCTATGACAAGATCATCAAGGCGGTTCAGATCGCCGCGGCAGAGATGAGGAGCGCATAAGATGGCCTATGACGCACAAAACCAGCGCGAATTCAAAATCGTAGGGACGCGGGCCAAACGCCCCGACGGGATAGACAAGGTGACGGGCAAGGCGCTGTATGGCGCGGATATGTATGCGCCCGGAATGCTGTACGGGCGTATCCTGCGCAGCCCGCATGCCCATGCGCGCATCGTGTCAATCGATGCATCTGCGGCCCTGGCCCTGAACGGCGTCAAGGCGGTTGTGACCCATGCCGATCTGACACGTCCCGATGATGAATATCTGGCGGATATTGCTGACAATTGTCTGGCGCGGGACAAGGCGCTTTACGACGGGCACGCGGTGGCGGCTGTTGCGGCGGTCAGCCGCTCTGTGGCCAAGGCGGCGATCCGTCTGATCAAGGTGGAATACGAAGTGTTGCCCCATGTCACTGATGTGGACGAGGCGATGAAGCCCGGTGCGCCCGTTGTGCAAGAGGGGCGCGCGGACGAATCTGTTGGCGCGGATATGTCCCAGAACGTCACCAGCCATTTCGAATTCGGGCACGGGGATCTGGACGCCGGATTTGCCAAGGCCGACAAGATCATCGAACGCAGTTTCAAAACCGCGGCCACGCATCAGGGCTATATCGAACCCCATGCCTGTCTGGCGTCGCTAGGTCCGGACGGGCGGGGTGACTTGTGGTGCTGTACGCAGGGCCAGTTCATGGTCCGGTCGGTCTGTGCACCGCTGTTGGGCATGGACGCCAGCCAGTTGAAGGTGACGGCATCGGAAATCGGCGGCGGGTTTGGCGGCAAGACAACCGTGTTTATCGAACCTGTCGCGCTGGCGTTGTCGCGCAAGTCGGGCAGGCCGGTGAAAATCGTCATGACGCGTGAAGAAGTGTTCCGCGCCACGGGGCCGACTGTGTCGTCATCGACCGATGTGAAAATCGGCATGACAAAAGATGGCCGGATCACCGCCGGGCAGGCGCGTCTGCGCTATCAGGGCGGTGCGTTTCCCTGTGGAACCGTTGAATTCGGTGCGCAATCGGCCTTTGCCGCCTATGATCTGGAAGCGGTGCGTACGCTGGGCTGGAATGTGATGACAAACCGCCCCAAAGAGGTGGCTTATCGCGCGCCCGGTGCGCCCATGGCGATTTACGCGGTGGAAAGCGTGGTGGACGAGCTGTGTCAGGATCTGGGTCTTGATCCGCTGGATGTGCGCCTGAAAAACGCCGCCCGCAAAGGAACGTTGTCGTCCTATGGCCCCACATTCAACGAAATCGGGCTGGTTGCAACGCTGGAAGCGGCCAAGGCACATCCGCATTACACTGCCCCCCTGGGTGAAAATCAGGGGCGCGGTTTGTCCTGCGGCTTCTGGTTCAATTTCGGCGGAAACACCTGTGTGTCGCTGAACATCGATTCCGACGGCACGATCAGCGTGGTCGAAGGCAACCCCGATATCGGGGGATCGCGGGCATCGATTTCGATGATGGCGGCGGAAGAGCTGGGCGTTCCGCTGGACAAGGTGCGCACGGTCATCACCGACACAAATTCGATCGGTTACAACGATGTGACCGATGGCAGCCGTGTGACCTTTGCGGTGGGGCTGGCCACGATCAAGGCGGCGCGTGCCGCGATCAAGGAAATGTGCGCCCGTGTTGCCAAGATCTGGGGCATTGACGAAGAGGCGGTGATCTGGGAAGACGGCGCCGCCAAACCGTCTGGTCCGAATGCGGGTGATTTCGATCCGATGACACTAGCCGAGATTGCGGCAATTTCGGACAATACCGGCGGCCCGATTGCGGGCCATCACGAGGTGAATGCCGATGGTGCCGGTGTCAGTTTCGGTGTGCATCTGGTGGATACCGAAGTGGACCCCGAAACCGGAACCACAAAGGTTGTGCGCTATACGATTTTTCAGGACGCGGGCAAGGCGGTGCATCCCGACTATGTCGAAGGCCAGATGCAGGGTGGTGCGGTGCAGGGCATCGGCTGGGCACTGAACGAAGAGTACATCTATGGCGAAGACGGCCGCCTGCAAAATCCGGGCTTTCTGGATTACCGGGTGCCGGTGGCATCGGATCTCCCGTCGATTGAAACGGTTATTCTGGAGATTCCCAATCCGGGCCATCCTTATGGTGTGCGCGGTGTCGGGGAAACGCCGATTGTGCCGCCGCTGGCCGCGATTGCAAACGCGGTGTCGCGCGCAACCGGTGTACGCATGACGGAACTGCCGATGTCGCCGCCCAAATTGCTGAAGGCGATGTCAGACAAGGGCTAGGCATGGTTCAGGTAAAGCTTTGGGGGTCTTTGCGCAGCCTGGCCGATGGTCAGGCGGTTGTCGAGGTCGAGGCCAGGAACTTTAAGGAACTGCTGGACCAGCTGGTGGAATTACATCCCGCACTTGAACCGCAGATCAAGCGCGGGGTGTCCCTGGCGCTGGACGGAGTGATTTACCGCGATGCGTGGTTTACGCCCTTGTCCGACAAGAACGAGATTGTGCTGCTGCCCTACATGGTGGGCGGTTAGGGAAAGGCCCGCGATCAGATCCGCATCAGCATGCGTTCGCGGTTGAAAATGTAAAAACCTGTGACGACGATTATCATGGTTCCAAGAACCGTCCACATATCGGGGAAATGCCCGAAAATGATCCATCCGTAAAAGGTGCCCCAGATAATCAGGGTGTACTGCACGGGGGCGACGACCACGGTCATCCCCACCTCGAGCGCCTTGACGAACAGCAATTCCGCCAGCGCGGCGAACCCGGCGACACCGATCATCAGAAGAACCTGATTAAAGGTTTCGGGCGTTGTCCAGAAAAAAGGCAGGGGCACGGTAAGCACGATGATGCTGACAAAGGCGGTGTAGGTGATCGTGGTGGCAACTCCATCCTGCACAACCAGATTGCGCGACAAAACCTGCCGGACGGCAAAGCAGGTCGCGGCCAGCACCACCAGCAGCATTGCAGGGTGAAACGAAGCAAAGCCCGGGCGAATGATGATCAGGGTGCCGATAAAGCCGACGATCACCGCGCTCCAGCGGCGGATGCCGACAGGTTCCCCCAGAAACAACGCGCCCATTGCCGTGACCATGATCGGCGCTACGAAACACACCGCGACCGCATCCGCCAGAGGCACAAAGCGCAGGCCGAACACGAAAAACGTGGCCGTCATCAGGGCCAGAACACCCCGAACGACCTGCAGTGGAATGTTGCTGGTGCGCAGGATCTGGCCGCCCTTCATCGCCAGCAGAACCAGGGCACCCAGCAACAGACCCATCTGGCGGGTCCACGCGATCTGCATCGGATGAAACGCTTCTGTCAGCACCTTGACCTGTGCATCGGAGGCCGCCACCAGAAAAAATGCAAGCGACATGTACATCATGCCCAGAACGCCGTCTGGAAGGGATCTGAAAAGCGTTCTGTTGTTTTGCGGTCCGGTGTTGGCGCGCACGCCGTTTACGTAGAATCCGGGGTTGGTGGACGGGCTGGCAACCGCGCGGGCGGACGCATCGGAATCCTGCGTATTATGATCGCCTGATGGTTGCATTAAAGTTTAGATATACACTTCTACCGAATGGTTCCAGCCGTTTGTCCTACAAATTCCGGCGTTTAGCAACTTGGTAAACACAGTTTGCAAAAAACTTTCCACGAACCGGGATGACGATTGTGCCTGACTCGCTTTGTGCTATCAATGCCACAGGTGTGGGAGCTGAACTTGGAATTGAGTATTTCGAGGCGTATTGTCCAAGCGACAGATACGGTACGAAATGCGGGGTACGACGTGTATCAACCGCATTGTGCCGAGGATGTTCTGGATCTGGTACGCCGAACCGGACGAAAATATCAGACGCCAATGCTGTCTGTGGCACGGAATGATTTTACCGACGCAGAAGCCATCTGGCTGTTCCTGATGCATGGCGACAAGGTGATTGGCGGCTTTGCGTCGAAAGCCGTTGATCTGAGGAACGAAAGTTTCGAAGACTATATGCGGCGAACCAGCAAACATCAGTATAATCGCAACGAAGACCCGATTGAACGGGTGTCACCTGTGATGAACAAGATGATTTACGGCCGCCATGCCTATCTGGGCGAACTGGAGCTGCACGAATCCTATCGTGGCAAGCGCAGTGTCGTATCGGCCTTTGCCAAGATCGTGATGGGGATCACGTTTCTGCGCTGGCCCGAGATCAATTGCGCCTATGCGTTCATTGCCGAGCACCACAGGCGGTTGACCTATGATTACGGGTTCTGCTGTTCGATGCTGAACCCGATCACATGGAAAGACCCCGTTCCCGACGGGCGCCGCAGCGATCATACTCTGGCATTGATCACACGGGATCAGTTTTTCGACGAATGGCGTTAAGTTAAAGCGACAGTTGTTCCGCGTGCAGCAGGGTGACATCGCCGACACCCTTCATCTTGACGCGCCGGATCAGGCGGCGGTAGCGCACGGTGATTTTCTTGCCGTCGATCATGCCTTCAAAGGTCACATCGTCAAACGGAAAAGATTCCTGGCTGACGCGCAGATGGGCGGCTTTGACATTGTCCAGAATGGTTGAATTGAACGTTGTCAGGCGGCGTTCGAAATGGTTTTCATCCTGAATTTCCAGCAGCCGAGTCGACAGGCTGACCGGGCCAAGCTTGAGCGGTTTGGGGATATTTTCGTCGGGAGACATCGGTTGGTAGATGTCGACAGCCTGGCATATCCCGTCGAGATCGGAAATCTCGCCGCCCTGTTCATCGATCCAATCCATCACGTCCTGTCCGCGCAGGCGGCCGTATTTTTCCAGAATGTGCATCCGCACGAATTGTGTGACCGAAGGCGCAAAGCTTTTCGGCAGGTCCGGGATCATCGGATCCGGCTGGATCGACAGGATCGTGTTGTCGCGCGAAAAGTATTTATGCGGTATGTTGAAAGCGCAACATATCGCATCAATGGTCTTCCACGGCAGATCTTGCCCCTTGTTCAGCTGCTTGTTCAGCGTGCCGAATTTCAGGCCGGCATGGGCCGCGAATTGCGGCCGGCTTAACCCTAGGGTTTCTCGGATTCGTTCCGCTTTTGCAGCGGGAGTGATCTCTGGCGGTTCAATCATTCCGTTAGTGTACAATTTTACACCTATGTGTGTCAAGCTTGACACAAAGCGCGAATCCAGTAACAACGTCAGCGTGTACCTGAGGTGGGTCAGGGCCGCGCTGCTAGAGTCTCATAGCATCCGAGAGGGGAAGGTGAGAAGGTTTGTTGCCTGTTTCATTTTCATTAGTTCCTCATTTTCCCCTCTCACTGCTCGCGGCGCCACTTTTCAGGTGACCACAACATATCGTGCTTTGATGGTGGAGAATCGCATGTTGTACTGGCTCTGATATCAATAGATCGCTTCAGGTTTTTCCTGCCACCGTTGAATCTCCATTCTGCTTTGCACGGCTAAGCCCCTAAAACCTAGAGTAATTCTTGCGGTAGTGTAAAAGTGTACACCTATAAGTTTCTTTATTGACACCTGACGCGCAACTGTGTCATAAGGTGAGTGTCCCAGAAAAGTTCGTTTGCCGTGTTGCGCTGTTTGCAGCGGGGTGTTGTTAACCAGTTACCTATGTGGAATTTGCCTGTGACCAATTTTACCCAGTATTCGGTTCCGCAACAATCATCGCTGTATGATGATGTTGATCTTACCGAACCGATGCGCCCAAGTCGCACAATCAGCATGTCCGATATGCTGGCTATTATCGCGGCGTTCTGTGGTGCAGTTACGATTTGCACAGTGCTGATAAAGCTATGGTTTTGAGTATGAGTTCGGGTGTGAAAAAGATGACGTGCAAGACTGGCCCGGCACGTGCAAACGAAACTTTTCGAAGTGTTGCGTTTGATCAGTTGAAGAGTTTTGAAGAAAAGACATTCTGAAACCAAAAGACACCCTGCCGAGGCAGAGTGTCTTGGGGTGTAGTTAGTAACGAGTTTGAAAAAGAGTATTTCTTCGTATGGAGAGGGTGGGCTCTCCATACTTTTTACATTCTTCTGTCTATGTGGCAAAATTATGGCACATTGGCCGTTTTCTTTAAAATTTGGTTAACAAAACAAGGCGCGCTTCGGCACGCTAACGTTGTTTGATGGGGTTTTCGCCCTGAACCAACGCGAAAATCGCCAGGATAAACGTGGCGAGACGCATTGTGGTAACTCATTTGGGTTGACCCATTCAGAATGCGGCTAAACAGATTTTTGACCACGTTTCTTGACCTTGATGTGCGTGGATTTGAAGCCCCGCGTTTTCTGATGCAGATGAGTGATTGCCTGGATCGTTTTGAGAGATCAACTGTTGCCCTAGTGTCTTGCCGCAGCGTTCGACAGTGTTGCCATGTCATCTGATTCAATAGCATAAGCGCCGACTTTGGATGTGAGTAACCCCGCCGAGAAAAAGGCTTCGGCCATCGCGACTGCGCAACCGATACCATCAATCACGGGAATGCCGAATTGTGTTGAAATACTCTCGGCCAGATCCGTCATGCCCGAACATCCCAGCACAACCGCGTCAGCGCCATCCTGATTAACTGCAGCCTTTACCTGCGCTTCGATCCGTGTCCGTGCGAGTTGTGGGTCACGCTCCAGTGCCAGAACCGGCACATCTGCAGCCCGTATCCCAGCGCAACGCGCCGACATTCCGTATTTCTCAAGATTTTCGTACAACCCAGCGACGGAGCGGGGGAGAGTCGTAATCACGGAAAACCGGCTGGAAATCATGCTTGCTGCGTGAAATGAAGCCTCGCCAATGCCGATGACAGGCCCGGTTAGCATACACCGCAATGCGTCTAGGCCAGTATCATCAAAACAGGCAATGACCGTAGCGTCGGCATCGCTATGGCGCTCTGCAACGCCCAGAATTCCGTCAAGACTGCGCGCAATATCCAGATATCCCTGAATACTGGCCGGTCCGGTTTGAGGTTGCTCCGTGACAACCTCCGTACCCGGTCTTGCAAAACGCCGCGCGACCGCGTCGATCTTATGGGTCATCGTGGTGGTGGTGTTGGGGTTGATGACGAGCAGCTTCATTGCGGGTTCATCCAGTTCTGAGAGCGGTTGTTTTGCCAGAGTGTTTCCGGTTCGGAAAGCAAATGTGACAGGCCAGCATCCTTGATTGCACGGGCCGCGGTGCTTGCCGCGTCGTCCAGAACCGTTTCGGTATCCAGTGTTTGCGAAATCCGACCACGCAATACGAATTGGCCATCCACAATTACACTGTCGACATCGGCCGCCGTGGCAAAATGGGTCAGCTTGTGCAGCGGCATATTCGGTGGATAAAGGTGAGGCTTGCGCAGGTCGACAAGAACAACGTCAGCTTTCTTGCCAATTTCGAGTGATCCAATTTCGTCAGCAAGGCCAAGCGCTCGGGCTGCATCGATCGTCGCCATTTCCAGTACCTTGCCTGGTGGCATCCATGACGGATCGGCAAAATGTCTGCGATGGTAATGCATGCATTGGGCCATATGGCGGAACATGTCATACCCGCGATCCGGCGCTGCCGCATCAGACCCCAACGCGACGGTGACGCCTTCACCAATCAGTTCAGGGACCGGACAGCGGCCCAGAATGGACATGATGGCGCTGGGATTGTGAACGATGCTTGCGCCACTGCGTTTTACGGCATCGATGTCTTCTTGGGTCAGGTCCACCGAATGTGACAGAAGCGCATGCGGCCCCAGCACGCCAAATTGTTCTGTAAAGGCAATCGTGCCGTCGCGATGTCCGTCCTGGGTGAACAGCACGCCGCGACGCGTACAAAGGTCGCCAACAGCTTCGGACATGCGGCGGATTTCGGGTTCGGGCACAGTTTCACGATCATTGCGACCGTAGACCGGCATGATGACACACAGGCCGGTCCGCGCGCCAAGGACATCATTGCGGCGCGCGATCAGGTCTTCGCTGACTTCCATCTGTCGGTCAAAGTGAACCTGCTTATCGGTACCATCCAGCCCGCGGTAGGTGCGCGGAAAGGGGGGGCGGCCCGGGCCGACGGCCAAAACCGTTCGCAACCCGCTTTCGCGCGTAACATCGCAATGGGCATCGCCAAACGCGGGATCATCGGTGCGGTAGATATCCGCGCCGCCGCCCAGCAGGGTCAGGCAGGTCGTAACACCCGACATCAGCCGCTCCAACTGGGCTAGCCGCGCTTCGGCCTGCCAGAATGACAGATCGGAATGGCGCGCATAAATTGTTTCGCAAGCTGCGAACCAGGCATCGCCATCGCCTGCGCCCAGCGACCTGATCAACCCGTGACCGGCATGGGAATGGCTGTCAATAAGGCCGGGGATCACCGCCATACCGTGCGCGTCGATAACCTGTTTTGCAGTCTGCGCCAAAGGCGCCAGATCGGTATTGCTGCCAATTTCCGTGATGCGGTCTTTTGTAATGGCCAGCGCGCCGTTCTCGATCACCCTGCGGTCAGGATCGACAGTGACGATCGTTGCATTGCGGATCAGAATGTCGGTCATGATGTGGCCTGTCGTATTGGAAAACTGGGAGCGAAAATCTCTTCAACAGGCGGATGTTCAAAAGTACGGTCCGGGTATTGTGCAACCATTCCGTCAAATTGGATCTGCGCCTGTGCACGCATGGCGACAGGATCGCAATCGGGCATGGCGCCGTTCTTCATAACGATACGTCCGTCGATCACGACAGTGCGCACATCGCGCCCCGACCCGTTCAGCAGAATGGTCTGGATCGGGTCGATAACCTGTCCGATCGCGGGATCATCCAGCGCGATCACATTGATATCTGCCCGTGCACCGGCGACAAGTCGACCAAGGTCATCCCGGCCCAGAGCCCGCGCGCCCCCAAGGGTTGCGGCCGTGTAAAGATCCGCAGCCGAGGTCTTTTCGGCATCGCCTGCCAACCGTGCGGTCATAAGACCCATCTGCATGTTCAGGATCATGTCGGGCGGGTGGGTGTCTGTTCCCATGCCGATGACTATGCCTCGGTCGCGGTAACCGGCTAAGCTTTGCAACATGCTACCGCCCCGCGCCATGACCAGCGGACAATGGGCAAGGGCCGCGCCGCTGTTGGCCAGTATGTCAAGGTCAGGGGCAGAATGGGAAATTCCGTTGACGCCCGAGATATAGGTCAGGTGCGGCAGGATTGCGCGCGGCGACAGAAACCCAAGATGATCCAGCCATTCCGGCGGGCTTTTCCCATGCAATCTGAGGACGCTGTTGTATTCAAAAGCCGATTGGCAGCAATGAAGGCGGACGGGAACGTCCAGATCGCGCACAGCCTGTGCCGTGCCGCGCAAAAGGTCGGGCGTGCAGGTTTCGATCCGGTCTGGAGATAGCATAGTGCGGACCAATCCGCCCGCTGTGTTTTCGAACGTTTCGCAAAACCGACGTGCTTCTTGCAGACCGGCCAAGCCACGTGGTTCATCAAAGTGAAAGGCGATTTCGCCGGCTTTTTTTACATATGTGTTGCCGCTGCGATATGCGGGGCCGAGGTAAACGCGCAAGCCCAGATCTGAGGCGGCTTCGGCAGCGCCTTCGAATTCGTCCCATGTTTCGCCCCATGCACGGTAGAAAAGGGATGCGATCGGCAGCGCGGTCGTGATGCCATTCCGGATCAGCCGCGTGAAGGCATAGCGCTTTTGCCACCGCAATTCTTCGGGTGTATACATTTCGCGCGGGCCAGCCTGCATGTAGCTTTCCGGCCAGACACGGCCTTTTTTCCACGCGGGCTGATTATCAAGACCCAGGACGGTCGTGTCGAGATCGGACAGCGCGTCAAGGTCAATAAATCCTGGGCCGATCAGTGCGGCGCCGCAATCGATCCGCTGGTCGACGTTCCCCGGAAAACCATGGCCGACGAATACGATCGCGCCATCTTCGAACACAACTTCTCCGAAAGGCAGCAGAACATGGCCGCCGTTTTCGTATCCGACAACCCATTCAGCTGTCATCAGGATACGGCCCTTTTCGCGACGGACCTTCATGGCATCCTGCTTTGCGTTTGGCCATTCCGGGCGACGATACGCCCACCCTTGAGAACCAACCGGCGTGGTGGATGCGAAACGACCGCATGGGTTACGCTTTCTGCGTCGACCAGAACCAGATCGGCCCGACTTCCGTTTGTCAGCCCATAGTCTTTCAGGCCGATCATTTGAGCGCCTCCGAAAGTGCAGCACCAAAGGGCGTGTTCAACATCTGCATCGGCGCGCAGATTATTGCGCAGGCCCAATAGCATTGCCCGCTCCAGCATGTCCGCATTGCCATAGGGGCCCCAAGTGTCGCGGATGCCGTCAGATCCGGCACACAGTGTCACCCCTGCCTCGCGTAAATCCGTGGCCAACGGCACCGGGCGCGATGGCGTTGCGACAGTGGCAATGTGAATGCGTGCCTCTGCCAATCGCTGAACAAGGGCGCGGGCACGATCACGGTCGGGCATGCCGAGGCAAAACGCGTGGCTGATCGTGACATTTCCCTGCCTGGCATGAGCCAAGGTGCGGTCAATGATCATTTCCATGCTGAACGCTCCAAGTTCGCCCGGTTCGTGCAGATGAATGTCAATCGGTTTACCGTGCCGTTCCGCCAGCTCGAAAACCGCGTCAAGATGCCCTTTGGGGTCGGCGTCTATTCCACAGGGGTCTAACCCGCCCACAACATCGGCGCCAACGGCAAGCGCCTGGTCCATCAGTTCCAGTGTGCCCGGACGGCTCATCAAACCTGACTGTGGAAAAGCCACAGTTTCAATGTCGATCTGTCCGGCCAACTCATCGGCAGTGCGCAGCACGCCTTCCAATCCAGCCAGTTTGACGTCTGTATCAATGTCCACATGGCTGCGGATCACGGTTGATCCGTGCCCAAGCGACAGCAGAGCCTGTCGGGTGGATTGCCGGTGTGGATCAATGTCCCATTCCGCGCGCAACCGGCGTTCGGTATCGATCTTATCACGCAATGACGGGCCGGCTTGATGCATGCGCCACCCCATGCCCCAAAGCGATTTGTCCAGATGAGTATGAGCTTCGACCAAACCGGGCAGCACTAAGGCGCCTGCTCCATCTTCAACGGCTACACCAGGAGCAGGTGACTGCCCCGGCTCGATACGGGATATGCGCCCGCCTTCGATCAACATATCTGTCTGTTCTGCGCCCCAAGGGCGCACGTTCTTAAGCAACAGGGTTTCATCAGCCATCGCATTCTCCGGTCTCGAGCGTTTTTGTGGCCGTCAGAACGAACTGCCTGTCTGCCACGATGTAATTATCGGCGTGCAAGCGGGCGATGGGTTGATAGACTTCCGGGCGCACATAACGGCCCTGATCGTCCAGACATGCATCACGGACGTGCATTTGCACAACTTCGCCCAGAACGATTGCTCGGCGGGGATAGTCGATCACCTGGCTCAAGCGGCATTCCATCGAAGCAGGGGCCTCGGACACGCGCGAGGGTGCGACCTTGAGAGACGCTGCATGGCTTAGACCGGTCAGAGAAACTTCGTCCACATCGTCGGGAAACCCTATGCCGCAGTCCACCATCTGTTGCGCAATAGCGAGGTCGCAAAGGCTGACAACAAATTCACCACTGCGCCGGATGTTGCGCATGGTCTCTTTCTCGGTTCCGTCAGGTTTGGCCTGAATGCCCAGAATGATAATAGGTGGATCCTGCGAGAAGACGTTGAAAAAGCTCATGGGAGCCGCGTTTGGGGTGCCGTCTGCGCTGATGGTTGAAACAAGCGCAATGGGTCGCGGTGCAACAAAGCTGCACAGCAGGCGATAGCGATCGTTTGGCGGAAGTTGTTCGAAATCGAACTCCATCAGGCGATGCCCCTTGCAGGTTCGGGTTTGGTTTGCGTCGTGATGCGCCCTTCCAAAACGGCATGGCACGCCACTTTGGTTTCACCTGCGCGCTTTATCAAAGCGGGCGAGGTTGTACGGCATGTATCGTTTGCCAAGGGACAGCGCGGATTAAAGGAACATCCTGGCGGGGGCGCAATCGGGTTCGGAACTTCGCCGATCACCGGTACGCGGTTGCGATGGTGCATGGTGATATCCGGCACGGTGTCCATCAGGAGCTGTGTATAGGGATGCTCGGGCGCAGAGAAAATCTGTTTGGCTGGACCTGCTTCGACCAGACGCCCCAGATACATCACGCCGACATAATCGGACATAAAGTCTACCACAGCGAGATCGTGGCTAATAAAAAGATAGGTCAATCCCAATTCGTCCTGAAGATCGCGCATCAGATTGAGAATTTGTGATTGGACTGACACGTCCAGCGCTGAAGTCGGCTCATCACATACAAGAAAATCGGGGCGCGATGAAATCGCCCTTGCGATGGAAATCCGCTGACGTTGGCCGCCAGAGAATTCGTGCGGGAATTTTTCGCCATCGCGGGCAGACAACCCGACCATTTCCAGCAATCGGCCAACTTCAGCACGTTCTTCAGTACGGTTTGACGTGATGCCAAAGCTGCGCAGTGGTTCGGCGATGATGTCACGCACGCGCCAGCGTGGGTTCAAGCTGGCAAAGGGGTCCTGAAAAATCATCTGAATCCGTCGGCGGTAATCGCCGCGATCAGCGGCTCGCAGATTGGTCAGATCGGCGCCTTCAAACCGGATCGTCCCATCGGTCGGTCTGTGCAGACCGACAACCAGCTTGGCAACGGTTGATTTTCCACAACCACTTTCACCAACAAGACTGAACGTTTTGCCACGCGGAATAGCGATGTCCAGCCCGTCAACCGCCCGCAAGTGGCGTGTCGGCGCGCGTTCGATAAGCCTGTTCAGAAACGGGGGTGACAGATCGAATACCTTGCTGACACCTTGGACTGAAAGCAGGGGCTCGTTTGGCTTTGCGGTCGTAGTCATGCCAGTTCCTCCTGAAAAAGATGGCAGGCAACTTTCCCGCTTTCGACGGAAAGGGGTGCTGGTCGCTCGCGCCGGCATACGGCCATTGCCTTTGAACAGCGCGGGTGGAACGCACACCCGTCAGGTAGATCTGTCAGGCGGGGCATAGAGCCTTCAATCTGGGTCAGGCGACGGTCTTTGCCGCCGATGCGCGGAATGGATTGCATCAATCCGGCGGTGTAAGGGTGGTGAGGGTTTTTGATGACCTTTTCAACGGGTCCGATTTCGACAACGCGCCCGGAATACATAACCGCGACGCGGTCGGCGGTTTCCGCGATAACACCCATGTCATGTGTAACCAGAATGACTGCGGCACCATGATCCCGGCACATCTTGCGCAACAGATCGAGGATCTGTGCCTGGATCGACACGTCAAGAGCGGTGGTTGGTTCATCCGCAATGACGAGAGATGGATTGGCGCAAAGTGCCAGTGCGATAACCACCCGCTGCCGCATTCCACCGGAAAACTGATGCGGGTATTGATCCACGCGCGCATCTGGCGCCGGAATGCCGACTTCTTCCAGCAACCCGATTGCGCGCGCCCGTGCCGCGTCACGGCCCAACGGCAGATGCGTTCGTATCGTTTGGACCAGTTGCTGCCCGACTGTCATAAGAGGATTTAGGCTCGTCAGTGGATCCTGAAAAATCGCGCCGATCTTGCGGCCACGCAAGCGGCGCATCTCTTCTGTGGACAGCGTGTCGATACGCTGGTCTTCAAAATAGATTTCGCCTCGGTCAATGCGTCCGGGGCGCTCCAGCAACCCGGTGATTGCACTTCCGGTAAGCGATTTACCTGCGCCGCTTTCACCGACCATGCCCAGAATTTCGCCCGGTGCCAGATCAAAAGTGATGCCATCAACTGCGCGAAGCGGCCCGCGACGGGTATCGAAACAGATTGCCAGGTCGCGTACGCTAAGCAAGGGGCATTTAGTCGTTGTCATGTGTATTATCCTTATCAGCGCAGTTTCGGGTTCAGCGCGTCGCGCAGCCAGTCACCCAGCAGGTTCACTGCCAGCACAAGAACGACCAGCGTCAGCGACGGAAAGATCACAACCCACCACACGCCCGAAAACAGGTATTCGTTACCCACACGGATCAGCGTTCCAAGGGATGGGTTGGTGGGCGGCATACCGACGCCAAGAAAAGAAAGTGTCGCTTCAATCAGGATCGCCATGGCAAGGTTGATGGTGGCAATCACCAGAACCGGTCCCATCACATTGGGTAGGATGTGGCTGAACAGTATCGCGACGGGGCGGCGACCGACCAGTTGAGCAGCATAGACATATTCCCGCGACCGTTCGACCATGGTGGAACTGCGCACTGTACGTGCATACTGGACCCAGGTCGTGATTGTGATGGCAAAAACCAGAACGATCAGGGCGGCGCTGTCGTGCATCTCTCGCGGAAGCGCGCCGCGGGCAATACCGCTGATCAGCAGCGCAACAAGGATTGTCGGAAAGCTGAGCATGACGTCAGCGATACGCATAAAGAACGCATCGACCAGACCGCCGAAATAGCCGCTGATCAGTCCGATCACAATGCCGATGACCATCGCCAGAGCCACGCTGACGAAACCGACAAAGAGCGAGATGCGCGAGCCGTACAGAATGGCAGAAAGCACATCGCGCCCCTGATTGTCAGTGCCCAAAATGAACCTTGGGTCACCGCCTTCAATCCAGAATGGGGGCAATTCGCTGTCCCAAAGGTTCAATGTCGAGACATCGAAAGGCGTATGTGGCGCGATCCAGGGTGCGAGCAGTGCAGCCAGAACGATCACCAGCGTCACAACCGCGGCGATGACCGTGACGTACGAAGTGCGAAAGCTGTAGAACAAATCACTGTCAAGGATCGCTGTAATGCGCGACTGCGGGTAGGATTCCATCGACATTATCAAGCCTCCTTCAGGCGCGGATCAATCGCGAAGTAAAGCAGATCGACAATCATGTTGATTGCGACGAAAACCAACGCGACCATGACCAGATAGGCGGACATGACCGGGATGTCGGCAAAGCTGACTGCCTGTATGAATAGCAGCCCCATTCCGGGCCACTGAAAGACTGTTTCGGTGATGATGGCGAAGGCGATCATCGAGCCCAGTTGCAATCCGACGATTGTAATAACAGGCATAAGCGTGTTGCCGAGCGCGTGCCCGAAGTTTACCGCACGGTTGGTCAGTCCGCGTGCGCGGGCAAAGCGAACGAAGTCCGAGCGCAACACCTCCATCATTTCGGCGCGTACCAGCCGCATAATCAGGGTGACCTGAAACAATCCCAGCATGATTGACGGCAAAACAAGTGATTTGAGTCCGCTTGTCGTCAGAAAGCCGGTACTCCACCAGCCGATTTGCACGGTATCGCCGCGTCCAAATGAGGGAAGCCAGTTAAGCCATACAGAAAAAACAAGAATAAGCAGGATGCCGGTGACAAAAGTTGGTACCGAAATACCCACAAGAGAAAGCATCTGTAACGTGTTACTGAGAACCCCCTTCGGATTAAGGGCAGTATAAATGCCCATCGGAACCCCCAGTAACAATGCAAAGATGGCCGCGGCCAAAACCAGTTCGAGCGTTGCAGGCAGACGTTCGGCGATCATGTCTGCAACCGGACGCTTGTTACGGTAAGAGAGCCCGAAATCGCCCTGAGCGGCACCAGTGACGAAACGGGCAAATTGTACAGGAACGGATTGGTCCAGTCCGAGTTGTTCCCGCAATTGCAGCCGATCTTCGGACGACGCGCTTTCAGGGAGCATGCTGTTTACCGGATCACCGATGAACCGAAACATTGTGAAAGCGATGAGTGCGACGGCAAGCATGACCAGAACGGACTGGATCAAGCGCTGCAAGACAAAGGCGATCATGATGGTCTCCTGTCCGGCTGGTTTGTGCCGGGTCAATTGCAATCTGAGGGGAGTGCTCCGCGCGCTGGGAGCGTACGCGCGGAGCAAGTTGGTCAGCGGGTCGGGTTTATTCGACCTTAGCGTACCACAGTCGGGGTTTGTTGTCGGCAGTGAGTGGAATGCTCACGCCGTCACGCACGGCCCAGGCCAGTGGTTGCTGATGCAGTGGGATGATTGCCACGTCGTCACGAGCTATCTTTAACGCTTCGGTCATCATCGCGTTGCGTTTTTCCGCATCAAGTTCTGTCGCAACCTGAGTAGTCAGAGCATCGATCTTCTCGTTCGAGTAACCGCCGGGGTTCCACGCCCCCATCCGATCACCCGGAGTATGCAGCAGTGCCGATAAAACACTGTAGGTATCCAGCATTGGCAATGTCGCCCAGCCCACCATGTAAATGTCAGAACCACCCGCCAGCACTTTTTCGAAGTGCTTTGACTTCGTTTGAGCATTCAGGCGCGCTGTAACACCGATCCGTGACCACATGGCGGTGACAGCTTGGCAGATTTCTTCGTCGTTGACATAGCGATCGTTGGGGCAGTCAAATCCGACTTCAAAACCGTCGGCATACCCGGCGTCAGCCAAAAGGGCCTTGGCTTTTTCAAGGTCGACTTCGGGGCGAATGTCTTCTGCTGCGTCATAGCCCGGTACCGGAGGGGCGACCAAGAGGCCGGCATTGCGTGAGCGATCCCGCATGATCTTATTGCGGATCAGATCCATATCGATCGACCGCCACAGCGCGTCGCGCACCCGCTGATCCTGCAGGGGGTTGGAATCGGTCAGGTTGGAATCTAGCAATTTGTCGCCTTGGTTCATGCCCAGCATGATCGTGCGCAATTCCGGTGCAACGATGACGGCTACCCCTTCCGCACGATCAATCCGTTCGATATCTTGCAGGGGCGCAGGCGTGATGAAATCCAATTCGCCGGACAAAAGGGCTGCTATGCGTGTGGCGTCAGAACCGATCGGGCTGAATTCGATCCGCGTCAGGTTATGCTGAGGTTCGTCCCACCAATTTTCATTCACTGTCAGTACTGTGCGAGCATCGGGCTGACGGCTTTCAAGTATGAATGGGCCGGTGCCGTTTGAATTTGCAACGGCAAAATTTTCACGTCCGCTGCGCATGTCGGCTGGCATCAACGCATCATGTTCAGCCATCCATTCCTGATCCAGGATCAAGATATTGGTCAGATAGTTAAGCACAATGGGATCTGGTCCGTTCAACACGAGATCAACAGTGTATTCGTCAACTTTTTCGACAGACTTCAGACCGGGTATGTTGCTTTTCACCGGTGATGTTTCGTCGCTGGCACGCTGCAACGAGGCGACCACGTCGTCTGCTGTGAACGGGTTGCCGTTGTGAAAGCTGACGCCTTCACGAAGTTTGAAGCGCAGGCGCGCCGGTTCCACAAACTCCCACGAAGTCGCCAGAGCGGGTTCCACTGCCAGATCCTGATTATAGCGCACAAGACCTTCATAGACGTGGTTGAGAAATCCGATTGTGTTGCTTTCGGTCATTGAATGCGGGTCCATCGCCGCAATATCGGTGGAATCGGCCATACGCAGGGTATTGCCTAAGGCCGCACCGGCGAGACCCATGGCCAAGGCTGTCGCTGCCACGCCAAGTTTTAGGGGGACACGTACGTTCATGTTTCACTCCATGTTGATCAATTGGGTTGCAACGCTTCTTGTGGCGCCTTTCGAAGAGCGTTGCAGGAACGTATACAATAATCAAGAAAAATCGTATACAAAGTTTGCATGCGTTACGGTGTGCGATTTTCTTTTTTTGGTTTTGCCCTATAAGAATACAGAGTTAGGGTGAAAAAGACTGGTACTGGAGCCTGCGAAATGAACAAGACATTCGCCGAGACGGCGGCGGGGATAGGCCCGAAATCCATTGCCGGTGGCACAGAGATTGACCGAATCTACGCGCATATCTTCGATGCGATCGTGGGGCATCGTCTTCAGCCCGGAACGCATCTGAAAGAAGACGAACTGTGCGAAATCTACGGTATCGGTCGAACACGGATGCGGACCGTCCTGTCGCGTCTTGCTGCCGACCATGTGGTTGAACTGGTCGCCAATCGCGGGGCCTTTGTGGCCCGCCCGACGGTCGAGGAAGCCCGCGAAGTGTTTCGCGCCCGCCGTTTGCTGGAGGGCGACCTGATCCGCCGTGCCGCCGAGCGCCGCGATCCTGCAATGCGCGTGGCCTTGGAAGAACACATGGTGTGCGAGCGCGAGGCCCGTGATGCAGGCGACGTCAGCCGCGTGATCCGACGGTGCGGACGTTACCATCAGGTTCTGGCCGATCAGGCCGAAAGCCCGATCATGGCGCGCTTTGTGCGCGAGTTGATTGCCCGTTCGTCACTGATCATTGCGGTGTACGAGACGAAAGCCCCTGACAGTTGCGAAATCGATGAACACCGCGAACTGTCAGATCTGGTCCTGAGCGGCAAGGCGGACGAGGCCGTCACATTGATGGACAGGCACTTGCGCGGAATTGAAGACAGGTTGGTTCTGGACAACAGGGAAGCCCCACAAAGCGAGTTGATCAGTAGCTTAGGAACCTTCGAACGTTAATTTGTGTTTGAACAGGTAGAAGGGTGTTGATCAAGTTTGGCCGATAAATGGGCTATCACGCTTTTTCTTACGGCGCGGATCCTTGGGATGTCTCTCAAATCCTGATGTGACCCCACCCAAACCGGAACCCGGATGTCCGGCATCTTGTCGGGCAAATGAACAAGGTTCGGAAGGCTTTCACCGACAAAGGTAGGCAGGATTGCAATTCCTGTGCCGTTCTGGGCCATGCGCGACAAGACTGTAAAGCTGTCGGAACCCGATCCCAGAGCCTCGCCTGGAATGTTGTTGGATAACCAGTTCGCGGCCGCTGACCTTGCCAAGGGGCCTTTCAGCCCAAGCCATTTATCAAGGTCTTGCGATGTCCCGAACGCCCGGAAAACAAGGTGGGCCGCGGTTTCCGCGATCATGTCTTCTGGTAATGACATGGCTGGGCGTACGAACAAATCAGCCTCCATGCGCGCGAAATTGACGTGGCTGTTATTACTGAGCAATTCGATTTCGAGCTGTGGAGATTCTAGTTTTAGCGTGTTTACGACGTCCGGAAGCAGATATTGGGAAATCGTATCGGTGGATGATATCCTGACCACACCGCTGAGCAGTGGGTTGGCACCTTGCATCAAACGTTCAACAGTCAGGACGCCGTTCTCCACCTCTCGGACAGCCTGAACCAACGCTTCTTTGCCTGGCATCAGCCGGTAGCCATTGGCGTTTTTGTCAAAGATGGGCCCGCCGTATTGGGTTTCAAATGCTGCAATCCGGCGTAGGACGGTCGCGTGATTCACGCCCAGATCGCGGGCGGCGGCGCTGACAGACCCTGCCTCGATCACGGACAGAACGTATTTTAAGTTATCCCAGCTTGAGCTGTGCATAAATAGATAAAGCCTCTGCGTTTTTTCTCACTATCTTCGATTATTCACACAGCTAGACTTATTCTCTTACTGATTTTTTTTGGAGGGAAGCACATGAAATCGGGGATGCTCGGGATTGGTGGAATTGTGACTGCCGCCGTTATCGCTACTTCGGCTCTTGGCGATGGTCACGAAAATAAGGCCATCCAGGCGGCAGTCAAAGCACGACAGTCGCAGATGATACTTTATTCATTCAATCTTGGCCTATTGGGTGGAATGGCCAAAGGGGACATCGAATATGATGCAACTGCTGCAAGTGCAGCGGCAAGCAATCTGGCGGCTTTGTCGCAGTTGGATCAATCGCGTTTGTGGCCGCAAGGCTCTGATACCGAAGCGCTTGGTGCGGACAAGACCCGCGCGCTGCCAGCGATATGGCAAGCCGATAGCACCGCGGGTGAAAAGGGTATGGCGCTGGTCACCGCTGCCATCGCGATGGAAGGTGCCGCAGGTGGCGGTCTGGAAGCGCTTCGCGGTGCAATTGGGGAGGTAGGTAAGTCATGTGGCGGTTGCCACGATGATTATCGCCAGACCGAGTAACACCTGACTGGTACGCTTTGAAGGAGGCTGGACCAGAGGTGAAATCTCGACGGTCGGCAGGTGAGTGAGACACGTGCCGACCGGAAACTCAATTGCGCGAGTTTCCTTTGACCAATGAATTCCTCACCACGACTATGATTATGGTCTCAACGATTATGGTCTCAACCGATTAAAGCCTGAAACCTGCGCGGCATCGGGCAATCAATGTTTACCTTGTTGTCCTGCCACAGCTTTTCACAATCCGTTCCCGTTCCCGCTTTTATGGTATTGTTAAAGCTCAAAACGAAAGGATGAAGCGATGAAAATATTGAAAAGTGCTGCGCTGCTGCAAATGGCGCTGATCACTCAACTTGGCATGGCACAGGCACAGGAGCATCCGATGGGCTTCTTCGTGACCAGCATCGGTTTGGGCGATGGGGCAAATCTGGGTGGACTGGACGGTGCCGACGCGCATTGTGATGCACTCGCAACCGCGGCGCGAATCGAAGGGCGCACATGGCGCGCTTACCTCAGCACCCAAGAAGACGGCAAACGTGGCGTTTCTGCCCGGTATCGTATTGGAAGTGGTCCGTGGTATAATGCGCATGGTGAACTGGTGGCAAGTGATCTGGACGAACTGCATCTAAGCCCCAATATCATCAAACGGACTGCGGTTGATGAAAATGGCAAAAAGATCAACGGTGTTGGCGACAATCCCAACGAACACGACATTCTGACCGGGTCCATGGCCGATGGAATGGCTTACTTCCCATGGGCCGAAGGTGATCATACCTGTTCCAATTGGACAAGCAACGGCGAGGGCAGTGCACAAGTGGGTCACCACGATCGCCATGGCGGTGGCAACACATCGTGGAATTCGGCACATGGTTCCAGGGGATGCGGGCAGGAAGCGCTCAATGGCACGGGTGGCGCAGGGCTGTTTTACTGCTTTGCCGCCGATTAAGGCACTTGATCATTGAAGTGAAAAAAAGACGCGGCCTGTTCCTTTTGTAGAACGTGCCAAAAGGTGCTCTTTGGCACAGGTAAATGCAAAACGCTGGAACCGCATACCAACGCGTTAAAATCGGCCGTTGGCCCGATGGAGTCGCTTTGCGGCCAATTGCTGCGGCGGTATCAAAGCCAGCCTTTCAGACTTTCGTCTGAAATCAGGTCAGACTTTCGAACAGCAGTTGTTGGACGTTCTACAGATGCCGGGCGGGTGTTTGAACCCCATGGTGGGCGTATCTTTCAACAATGGAGACCGAACATGACACGCTCGAAACTTCTTCTAACCACTTCCCTTTGTATGGTTCTATCAGCACCGGCATATGCATCGGGCAAATCTTTTGGCCAGATTGACACGAACAAAGACGGTTCACTCAGTCGGAGCGAACTTGCGACTGCGTTCGGCACGCGCGGTGCAGATGGTGTTCTTGATCGAGATGACCTGAACAACGATGGCGCAGTATCGTTGGCCGAGGCTAGATCGTCAGGTAGCGACAGCGAAAGTGATGACAGCGAAAGCGACGACAGCGAAAGTGATGACAGCGAAAGTGACGACAACGAAAGCGATGACAACGAAAGCGATGACGGCGGCGAAAGCGATGACGGCGGCGAGGGCGGCGATGATAGCGGCGAGGGCGGCGATGATGGCGGTGAGGGCGGCGATGATGGCGGTGAGGGCGGCGATGATGGCGGTGAGGGCGGCGATGATGGCGGCGAGGGCGGCGAGGGCGGCGATGATGGCGGTGAAGGCGGTGATGATGGCGGCGAAGGCGGTGATGATGGCGGTGAGGGTGGAGACGACTAAACAACAGTCCGCACTTTTCTGAACCAACTGACAAGTAACCGACTGGCATTCATTGGAGGTCAGTCGGCAAGGCAGGAACATTCGAATAGCAATTAAAGTTCCGGGAGCCGTATCTTAGTCGTCGATTTCAATACCGTCGGGAACTTTTGCCGGTAAACAAAACCTTCTCAAGCGAAGAAACCATCATGATCTCAGAAACCAAATTCGAAAAACTGTTTTCCTCACCGTTGTTCCGGTACGACGTTGCAAATCACGAAGCTCTCAGTGCAGAACTGCTGGCCGAAGGCGCCGCAATGCGTCGGGAAGATGATGGTGTTGTCAAATCGAACCGTCGCGGATGGCATTCGACTGGAAATCTCTTCACGAGGGATGCGGACTGCATCACCGAACTGCGCGTCGCAGCAGAAATGGCGGTTCTCAAAGCGACACGCAAGATGACGAACAAGGTTGATCCAGAAACGCTGAAGATGAAGCTTTTTGGTTGGATGAACGTTAATCCAAAGGACGGATACAATGCGCCGCATACCCACCCCGGTGCGCATTGGTCAGGTGTGTATTACGTCTCGCAACCGGAGATCAGCGAAGGTTCTTCAGGTATGATCGAGTTCGTGGCCCCGCGTGCTGACTTGCCGCAATGGGAAATTCTGAAAACCAATGCCTTTCGTTTGAAAAAGTGCATTAGACCGGCTGCGGGCGAAATTATCCTGTTTCCTTCCTATTTGGTTCATTGGGTCTATCCAAATGAGGTAGAAGCAGATCGGGTCACGGTCGCGTTCAATGCAACTTTTCGAAAGTAACCACGGTTCGGGGAACCCTGTCGCTGAGGTGCTTGAACGATCTGCTAAAACTCAAGGACTATAGTCCGATGAAAAATTGCTAGCGTGCTTTAACGTCAAGTCGCGAAAGATGTGGACAAAGAGGAACCATGAGACTGACGGCAACCGCCAAATACCTAATTCTGTCGATCTTGTTCGTGGTCTTCCCATTCCGATTGGAAATGGACCAGGCGGGAAAATTCACCCTCGTAATGCCCTACGCGCTTGCAAAGAGTGGCTCCGGCAGTGATGGCGATGGAGAGGGCGGCGACGATGGAGGCGATGGCGAGGGGGGCGATGATGGCGAAGGTGGCGACGACGGAGGCGATGGCGAGGGGGGCGACGATGGCGAAGGTGGCGACGACGGAGGCGATGGAGAGGGCGGCGATGACGGCGAAGGTGGAGATGACGGAAGCGATGGCGAGGGTGGTGACGACGGCGAGGGAGATGACAGCGGAGACGATGGCGAAGGTGATGATGGCGAAGGTGATGATGGCGGGGAGGACAGCGAAGGCGAATCTACTTCCGGAAGTCGTGGCGAGAGGTCAAGCCCCAGCAAGATGCAGAAGCTTTCTGACGGCGCCCGGGTGTTTTTTTCAGATGGTAGCTGGGAAGAAGTCAGAAGTGGGCTGTTCACGCATACAGATCGCAACGGCCAAGTAAGAGAACGCCGACCTGCTCGGGGTAGTGATCTGGCACGTCTACGCGCTTACTTTGGAGGGCACCAAGCCCAGACTGCGACAGAGCCACCCAAAATCAACTCTCGAGCGGTAAAGGCCATCTATCGCGGGCGGAATGTAGAAATACTTTACGCCAATGGTTGGCGAGAACTGATCGAGTTCGGAAGATTCAGATTGGTTGATCAATATGGCAGAGTGGTGGCATCGCGCTCCGCCACTCAGGCAGATCGGACGCGACTCAACCGATTTAGGAAGTAGTGATCAAACAGATATCAATTCGATCCATTTTTCCACGCATCATGGGCAATCAGCGCAGCTTCGACCCGGTTTCGTGCCTGTAGTTTGCTAAGTATAACTGTCATGTAATGTTTGACCGTTTTTTCCTGAAGTCTTAGCACATCCGCAACTTCGCGATTGCTTTGGCCCGTGGCCACCAGCCGCAAAATCTCTTCTTCGCGTTTCGTGAGATCATCAAGCGGATTTTGGGTTTTCTGGTTTGGTGCCTGCATCATCTTAAGCACCTGTGCCGCAAGGCCCGGTGATACATGCGGATCACCCCGCGCGATCCCTCTCAGGACACGGCGCAACTCTTCTGCAGACACACCTTTAAGCAAATACCCTATGGCGCCCACCTGCAAGGCCCTGGCAACGTCTGTATCATCTTCAGATACGGTCAACATCGCGACATGGGTAGCCAGTTGGCCAGCAACGATTTCTTTGGCGGCCTCTATACCACCCCCGGGCATGGACAGATCCAACAAAGCCACGTCCGGAGTGTGTTTTCTGGCCAGAGCAACCGCCTCACCAGCAGACGCGCCAACTCCGAGGACTTCGAAATCGCCGGTCTCGGACAGAGTCGTGACCAAGCCATCGCGAAAAATCGGGTGATCGTCTGCAACAATCAACTTGATAGTCATGCGCTTTCCTCGTTTGGGATATGCAGCGTCAGGGTCGTGCCTAGTCCAATTTCGCTTACAATTTCCAGTTTGCCGCCGATGCTTTCAGATCTGTCCTTGAGGCCGTTCAGGCCCTGTCCACCTTCATCGTAGAGGCGCACGGCTTCGTTCATGTCAAAGCCACTTCCCTTATCCTTGACAGAAATCCTTAGGCCCTCGATTGAACTTTGGACGAACACTTGGGCCTGTTCGACTCCGCCATGTCGAAATGCATTGGAAAGCCCTTCTTGCAGGAACCGATAAACGCAGAGCTTATCGGCATAGCTCAACCACTTTAGTTCAGGCCCTTCAAAGGTGACATCAATAGAGTTGCCCGATTGAGTTTCCCGTTCGGTTACGGCCCGCTTTACAAGGCTTGGCATATCCAACTCGTCCAACTCTGGCAAAGCTAGCCCACGTGAAATTGCGCGGATTTCTTCAAGGGCACGATCAATGGATGATCTGACATCGTCGCGGGTGTTGGGCGCCGCATTCTCTTGAAACGCGGAATCCAGGCGCAATGCCGCGAATGACAGATGCTGTGCTGGCCCATCGTGCAAGTCAGAACCCACGCGACGAATGGTCTGTTCCAATTGTGCCGTTGCACGCTGGTTCGCAGTGATCGCGCGGCGCCGAAGGGCGTTCTTCTGGGCGACAAGCTGCTCGGACTCAGTTAGCCGTTTTTGCAACTCGCCACGCTGTCGTTCGATGGTTTGACCCCCAGCTTTTACGATGCCAATAAGCAGGAGGCCGCTGGCGATAAAAGCAGACCCTACGACGAACCATGTTGTGCGCCGGGCGTTCCGCAATTCTGCCTGAAGTCCATCGGCACGCTCGTAGAACTCTGCAACCGCAATGATTTCGCCACTAAAAACCTCATGTATGGGGCTGTAGACCTCCAGGAGGGGCACGCCGAGCATCGCTTCCGTTGCATCTTCCTCGTCGTTCAGATCTCCGAATGAAGCTGAAACATCTCCCATCCAAGCCGCTTGCAAGTCGTCGGACGGAGTAAACTTTTGTCCAACAAGGCTTGGGTCTGAGGAATGAACAATCAATCCTCCTTGTTTCCAGATTTTGTAAGACACGACACGTTCGCTTAACGCAGTGCTTGCAAACACTTCGATCATTGCTTGCTGTGCCGGTTCAGAAAGCGTTGTACCGGATGCTAATTCTTGCGTGAGAGGTGATATGAAACTCTCGACATAATTTGCGGCGAGGATCGCAAAGTTCTGTACGGCCGCGTGTTCGATCCGGCGGGATACCCATGACCCGACCAAGATCATCGCCACAACCATCACTGCGCCCCCCGCCAGAACAAACTGGCTTGGCAAGGTCAAACGCCTCCAATGTCGCGACATTGTCGATACTTTCATATAAAGCAATTTACCTAAAGTATGCTTCTTCGAAACGGACTTTCGTCTGATGTGAGCATACACTTTGATGGCTTTAGATGCTAAAGCGTCTGAATAACCGAGCGAACGAGGCCGACTGTCCTTCTTTGAACAATTCGAGACAGTTGAGCAGTTCTGCAATTTGAGGCTTTGGCTCATCTTTGATTGAATTTATGCGTTTTCGGTTAAGTGGCGCAAGCGCCGGTCGGGTAGGGGACAGAGCCCCGATTTACCCCATCGTATAACCGGACACTGAATTTGGTGAACTTTGCTACCGCTCAATCACAGATTTTAAGAACGCGATTGAAACCAAGGTTTAAGTCGAAGACTTTTGATGATGATAACCGGGTTGTGGACTCGGAAAGCCTAGCTTTGGAGCCGAAGAAAACACCGGACGGAGAAGACTTTGGTTCCTTCGGATTCAGTGTCCGCTATACCAAGCGTGATGGAACCGATGTTATTCCATTCGTCTTGGAAGGCATCTAGGCTATTCTGGACCGGAACAGCCTGTTGTTTTGAGGACAAAGATGCCGAAAATTCGGAGTTTTACGGCGCCGCAAGGCAAGATCATCTTTCAGCCCGGGCATTCGTGTCCCGGGTTTATTGTTTTGTCCAACGGCTCAATCAAAGTGACCTTGACTGGAGCAAGTGGTCGCGAAGTCGTTCTGTACAGGGTTCGGCCCGGGGAGGCTTGTCTGCAAACTCTGTCCTGCCTAAGGGCCGCGCTTCGTTCGCACCAGCGCCAGTGGATTGCAGCCCGAAATGCAAATTGCGAACAACTGTTTTCTTCAAGTATGGACTTCATGAGCACGCGTGATGCAGCATTATGCTTGTATGGCTACAACGAAGACAGAATTTACAGCCTGATAGACAACCCCCTTTTTATTCAAAGGTAGACTATGCAAGGGTCGGTCGGCTTCGTCCCGCATGTCGGTCACTCAAAAGAAGCATCGCGAAGGTCCGCTCTGACCAGCTTCGCCGTTTCGCAACATGACCGCTTTGGGGCTGTTTCCCGACTTCGGACATTCAAGCGGAGTGCAGCGAAATCGGACTTCGCTCACCGACTGTCTGGAGTGGGTCCCACAGTGAGTATGTTGCCGTTGCTCCAAACCAGCGCTTCATAGCAGACCTCTGCACCTGCGCCGCCACACCAACCACCATCGCGACCGATCAAGAGAATCCTATCAGGACCCCATTCGATGAGCCTCCAGCCCGTGGCCTGCCATGATCTGATGGTACCGTCCACTATCAGATTCAGCATGCAGCCGCCGGTGCCGCAGTAGAGCGATGCAGCAGAAGAGCAGGCATACTCGCTTTCATCAACAAGCTCGGCGACCACTGTGCCAAATTGCGAGCGAAGCTCTATCTCGGCCACCGCATCGCCCGCATCAAATTCACCGTTGTTCAACGAATGGCAGTCTGCGGCAGCGCGCTCGATCAACTCCTGAACCTCAGGCGACGCTGCAAATGCTGAAAAGGTGCCGAAGAGAACTGCGATCAAAGCGCCAATCAGTACTCGCATTGCGCCCATCTCCCCCAAAAAATTCCTCCGCCTTGATATTGAGGCAAGTCCGCCATTGCCGCAAGCCCAGCATCAGTTCAGGCTTGTCGGACCTTTGGATGGCGCGCCGTTTTCTCAACGGTCGGATTGCCCCGCTTACTGCAAGTTCGCGACCCGCGCGGCGAGGGTCGGATATTGCATATTTGCGTCTTGAGGTATGTGGCCGCTTTGACCTGCTTTGCAGTGCGGGTAGTCGGGGCGTAGCGGCCAGCACAGGGGAGGGCTATGAAAAAGAAATGCCGAGGGGGTTTCACACCGCACGGGGGTCAAGAAAAACCTAAAACGAGCACGGTTTCCAAACTGGAATATTTTATTCATCTTGGTAAAATAACGCATTCGCGCGCTGAGACGCGCAAAAGGAGACAACTGCGATGGTCGATCAAGCTGATGGCGTGAACAAGGTTGGAACGCTGGTGAAGCTGGCACGGAACGCGGAAAAGTTACATCAATGGCCGGACGAGATTGGGATCACACCAACCGAGCTTCCCGCTTTAAGTTTATTCCACAAAATGCAAGGTCAACGTGCGTTTTCCGACTGGTCCGCGATGGACATCGTCGAGCTTGCCCGTCTCGCGAAGATGACGGCCCTGTACGAACAGCAATGGGCCACTTACGTCGCGGAAGGGCCGATCATCATGGGAGGCCGCCGCAATACAACGCCGATCCAGAATCCTCGCGGTCGTGTTTGTACGGACCTGTCCGCTTCGATCAACACGCTGGCACGCCGCTTGAACCTTAACGGGCTGTCAACCAGCGAGAAGCGGTCCATGTCGAAGCGGTCGGAAGCTGAGAGCGAGATGAGGGCAACGCACGAGGGCAACAGCGCCGATGATTTGAGCCTGATCTAATGACCCGCCTCCGCCCACCAAAGCGCATCCAGGACGCCGCCAAGGCCGACGTGGACCGCGAGCGCGAACAGCGGCTTCTGGAGCAGCTTAAAAAGGAGCAGGCCCGACGTGTGGTACAACAGAACAACAGATCAGATTCTGGATGATATTGAGACCGGAGACTTACCGGTTAGCGAGCTTAACTCGCAAATGCTGACCGACCTTGTCGCCGTCCTCGAAGCGCGTCTGGCCGATGTGCATTTCGATTCCGCCATCAACCTGATCGGCGCGATCACCCGCATCAAACTCCGCCGCGGGGATATTGCCGACGCGAAACAACTCCTCGCGGATTTCGGCTTTAATGTCGACGTGTAGCTCTCAGATATACAACAATAATTTTACTAGACTCGACTCGCTCCGCGCGCCATCTTTGCCGTGTCCGATGATCGCCGACTGGCAGACCGCACCTGCCGACGGGCCGAAGACTCGGACGCCCAACATACACTCAGCGGCAAATGCCCTGCAGGACAAGGATGCGATTATGATCGCCAGAAAACCACCCAGCCGAACGCTGACGTTTGGCAAATCCACATTCACCCTCAATCCCCGCGTCTGTCTTGCCCTGTCAAAACAGGCCGTTTCCAACGCCCGCAAGCTGGCCCGCACCATCAAGGACAGCGACGATCCGCTTGCCGATCTGGAAGCTGGTCACGTCGAGCTTGATTTGTTGCTGGCTCTCCCCGACGCCCTAGACGCGTTTGCAAAGGATATGTCCGCCGCCGCCGATGTGCTGGCGGGGGAACAGATCGAAGGCACACCGGGCGAATTGACGGATTTGGCGCTAACCGTGAAAGCGCAAACAGACGGTCTCAGAGCCGCAGCACCGGACATCGACATCGTTGACACGCAGACGGTCCAAGATGGCCTGCGCGCAGCAGCCAAAGCCCTCAACGAGGCGTCGGGCACCGTGACCACCCGCATCGGTCAGGTCGACCGTGATCTGCGCCTCGCAACGGGCCTTGCGATGACGGAAAAGCACCTTGATCCGCTCGAAGTTATGGAAAAGTACGAGGTGCCGAAACACTGGCCCGAGTTCGAACCAGTTACCCCTGAAATCGAACACCCTGCCGACATCATGACCCGCCTTGACCCGACCTATCGCAAAGAGGTTCGCGCTTGGGCAGAGGAGCAGGTTCTTGAGCAGATGCGCAAGCATGCTCGTCTGTGTTTACACAACGACGGAAAAGCTGTTGAAGGCGAGCGCGAACGCAAGGCCAGTATCCGCCGCAAGGCACTTCAGAAACAAGCAGCGGAGGTCTGGGCCAATGTCTGATCCGACAGAAGACTGGAAAACTTTCATCACGAAACGCGCTGAGAAAATCGCGGTGGCGAACGATCAGGTTATCCTTGACAGTTTAGGCCGTATTCTGGGCGAGGAGCGCAACCTGACAAATTCTCAGATCAAGGATGTCGGGAACCGCATTGACCAGATCAACGGTGTGGAGATCATCAAATCCGCCGCCGCGTCCATTATTCTGGGCAATGTCGGCGCACTGCAATCTGTTGTGGATGAGGTAACCCTGAAGCGCTCGGTGTTGGCCACCGATGAGAAGGACGCGATCCCGCTGATCCGCAAGGTGCTAGGATGACCCGCCGCATCGGAGATCACGAACTTTATCACGCCCTCGGCGCAGCATGTGCCGCCGTGCAGCGTGGTTTGGATGTAGCGACCTATGATGCTGCGATTTTGCACGCGTCGGCCACCTCAGAGGCAGGTGAATGTGCTGTCGAACTACCGGACTTTGATCAGGCCCGCAGCGTGATGCAACTGGCCGCATATGGCCCCTGCGCCGCCTATGAGGGTGATGTGATCGAACTGGCGCGCAAAGGGAAGCCGGAAGATTTCCGCAAGGCGGGTGATCTGTCCGATCGCGATCTTGAATTGGGTGTGGATGTGCAGGCCACCGACGTGGCCGTCAACATTCTTGCCACTCAGCATCTGGTCAAGCGTCTGAAGGTATCCGGATTTGCAAAGCTATCGAAGACCCTGCGTGATGTGGGGAACCAGAATGTCGAACCGCTTATGTTGTCGGACTTCGTCCCGCGCTCTGCAGCCCTTGCTGCTGTCCGCGTGGCCCGCAAACGGTTGGATGATTACATGGACCCGCCGGTCGAGCGCGCCGAGGCGCACAAAATGCGTGTGAAAGACCTGATCGGGAGGAAGCTGCGATGAAGGATATCACGGCAACCGCCATTGACCTGATCAAACATGAATATCTCCACCTGATCGCAGACATGTCACTGGCGCGGGTGTTCGGTCATCCTGTCCCTGACGATGACACACGCGCCGGATTTTGCGTGTGCGGTAACAACGGTGAGGCGCAATGTATCGGCGGCTCGGAGGACGGTATCGGCTGCGTCTCGGTCGTGGTCGCCGAGGCCGCTCGGAGAGGTGGGACGACGACGGACCTGTTGGTCAATACGATGGTCAGCGAAGAGGACGTGCTTGCCGTCATGCGCTGGAAAGCGGACGCCGATTCAAAGGTAAAAGTCGCCGCTGCAACCGCCATCGGAATGTGGATGCACGCGCAGGACATCTGGTCCAAAATGAACTACCCCGTCAATGTTGCGCGCGGTACTATGATGGTGGATGCCCCGGCATTATACGAGGCGGTTATGCACGCCCCGTCGATTGTCACGCTGGCTCGACAATTGCCGCATGCCGCGTTTGTGGAAGCTATAGCCGACGAGTCCCTTGCGATTGGCACCCTTCCGGACGTTGAAATGGTCGGGATACCGCACGCCGACTGGCCGTATAGGGTACAGGACGTGGTTTTCCAATGACCAGCACCATCAAACCACTGCGTGCCAAGACCGCGCTTGCCGAGCTGGAACGCCGCTTGGCCGAGGCCAAGGCCGCCGGACTGGTGCGCGCCGCTGCAGCTCTGCGCGCAGAAATGCGGCGGATAAAGTGAGATGGACGCCGAGGACTTTGCAGACGAGATCGAGACGCTGACGGGCCGTGAAGTGTCTTGCGCGGGGTCAAATGATCACGCCACCGCATGCATGCAGTTCGACCACGATACAAAGACAGGTGGCCGTCGCTGGCCGTTCGGTCTTGTGGTGAAGCGTGTGGATGATGATGCCCCTGAGTTTTACGTTTGCACCGTTCCCGCCGTCGTGGCGCGCGACAAGACGATCCTGACGCGTGACCTGATGTCAATGGTTCAGCATGCGGTCGATGTCCGCCTCATCTTCGCCAGCCTCCGCCAGATGCGTGGCAAACGACCGTCTGATGTCGTGCAGGCGGTAGGAGAGAGGCACACCGGCCTTGCGGAACCAGCGCCGCTTGAAATGGGCTGTGGTGGCCATGTTGAACCCGTGGCAGTGAAAGGTCGCCAAGGTCAGACCACGCGTCCCAAGCGTCACGATATGGGGCGTTCCGGTTTTGCTGGTTGGCAGGTGCATGTCACCTTGATGCAGCCGCTCGTGGTGGAAGTTCATCACATCGCCGTGCCGCTGCCCCGTGAGGATCAGCAACCGCCCGTAGGTGGCCCATGGCTCGTCCATGCGCCCCGCATGGTGGTAGAGGGTCCGCAGCAGCCGCACGGAGAGCACGTCGTCGCGTGACGTCTCTTTGCCAGCCAACAAGGTCGGGTGCAGCGTGGTGTAGCCGTAGGCGCGCCCCCACTTCCAGAAATGGGTCACAGCCGCCCGGTATCGGTTCCGGGTGCCGCCCTTCCATCGGCCCAACACGTTGCTCAGTGTCACGTTGTCGATCTCGTGCATCTGTCGATGTGAAAACGGCGCAACGATTCGGGCCAGTTGGGTGTAGCGTTCGGACCCCGTCCGCAGCCCCGTAAGGTGATCTTCTCTGTATGCCTCAAGGGCCAAATCAACGCGCACAGTCGTGCCTCCAAAATCCGTGGACACCTGTGTGTCCGGTTTTGTTTCGTTGATTCTTTGTTTGTCTTCCAACGGCTTAGCAGCCGAATGCAACTTGGAGGCGAGTACCGGAATCGAACCGGTGTACACGGATTTGCAATCCGCTGCGTCACCACTCCGCCAACTCGCCTGAGATCGCTGTGGTTTCGCCGGATTAGCCGATCTGTTGCAGGGCCGCAAGTCAGTAGCTGCGTTTTGCCACGACGTGCGTTGCGAACCGTTGCTGTGCCGAACAAGATGTGCGACACCTGACCCACCAGATTCCGAACGATTGAGTTTAGATTATGCCAGATTATGCCGCACGACGCACGATGATGGTGGACACGCAAGTGCGCCCTTCGGACGTGACCAAGTTCCCGATCATTGACGCCATGCTGGCCGTTCCGCGCGAAAAATTCGTGCCGGCGAACAAGCGCGAGGCCGCCTATATGGGCGAAAACATCGATCTGGGGGGCGGGGCGGTTCTGATGGAACCCAGAACGCTGGCGAAAATGCTGGATGCGCTTGATATTTCCGGAAACGAACTGGTTTTGGATATCGGCTGCGGCTACGGCTATTCATCAGCCGTAATTGCGCGGATGGCCGAGGCCGTTGTCGCGGTTGACAGTGACGACGAACGTGCGGCGGATACGCAGACAACGCTGACGGAAATGGGCGCGGACAATGTGATCGTACAGGCCGGTGTGCTGGCCGAGGGCGCGCCGGAACACGGCCCCTATGATGCCATCACCGTGCAGGGCGGGGTCGAGCAGGTACCGCAAGCCATTCTGGATCAGCTGAAAGAGGGCGGTCGCATCGCCTGTCTGTTCATGGATGGGGCGCTGGGTGTGGTGCGCATCGGCTACAAGATTGACGGAGACGTAAACTGGCGGTTTTCCTTTAACGCGGCGGCACCGGTTCTGGCCGGGTTCGAGCGCGAAACTGTCTTTTCTCTTTAGCGCGGTGTAGCGTTGCATTGCAGGTTGAAGGTCGACGCAAACCAAAGACAATCCTGAAGGGGTTTGACATACCATGGTGAATGCATTCCGCAGCAAAATCAGGAATTTATGCGTGAAAGGCATCTTTGCGCTGGTCGCAGTTTTGATGGTTCTGGGGGGCGCGCCTGGCAAGGGCAGGGCAGAGACACTGGCCGATGCGCTGATCGGCGCCTACACGCACAGCGGATTGCTGGATCAGAACAGAGCTTTGCTGCGCGCTGCGGATGAGGATGTTGCCCGCGCGGTATCTGCCTTGCGCCCGATCATCAGTTGGAGCGCGGCAATCGAAAACGGATCGGTTTACGGGCGCAGTACCCTGACACCCACGATCACCGACAGAAATTCGACCAATCTGTTGCTGGGACTGAACGCAGAAATCTTGCTGTATGATGGTGGCAGCAGCAAACTTGCGGTCGAGGCGGCAAAGGAAACATTGCTTGCGACCCGCTATAATCTGGTCGCGATCGAGCAGGATGTGTTTTTGCGGACAGTGTCCGCCTTTTTTACCGTAATCAGCGCGGCAGAGTTCGTCGCCTTGCGGCAAAACAACGTGCGGCTTATTTCGGAACAACTGCGCGCCGCACAGGACCGGTTTGAAGTGGGTGAAGTGACGCGTACGGACGTGGCGCAGGCAGAATCGCGTTTGGCGGCGGGCCGGTCGGGGCTGGCGGTGGCGCAAGGCGATTATTTTATCGCGGTTGAAGAATACAAGAACGTCGTCGGGCGGGCACCGGGCAATCTGGTTGCGCCGGGGCGGTTGCCAAGCATACCGGGCAACATCGACAGCGCCAAGAACCAGGCGGTGCGCGGGCATCCGTTCATGTTGCAGGTCCAGCGCGAAGTGGCCGCAGCAGAACTGAATATCCTGCGGGCTAAATCGGATATCCGCCCCCGTATCACTCTGGACGGGCGGATCGCGTCGGATGACAAGCTGGGATCCAGCAATTTCGGCCAGTCGGCATCGGTCGGGCTGCGGATGAATCAGGTGATTTACGGAGGCGGTGCTTTGTCGGCCAGTGTGCGGCAGGCGATCGCATTCCGCGATGCGGCGCGGGGCAATCTGCACCGTGTGCGCCATGATCTTCAGCAGAACGTGGGCAACGCTGTTGCGCGGCTGGCTGTGGCGCGGGCTGCGCTGGAATCATCGGAACAACAGATCGTTGCGGCCCGAATCGCATTTGATGGCATCCGGGAGGAAGCGGCACTGGGCGCGCGGACAACGCTGGATGTGCTGGACGCGGAACAAGAGCTTCTGGATGCGCAGGCAACGCGGATTTCGGCGCAGGCACAACAGTATATCGCGGCTTATGCGGTGCTGTCTTCGATCGGAACGCTGACTGCGGACGGGCTGAACCTGGCGGTACAGCGTTATGATCCGGCGGCGTATTACGATCTGGTAAAGGACGCGCCGACCGCGTCCAGCCGTCAGGGCAAGCAGCTGGACAAAGTGCTAAAGTCGCTGGGGAAAGAATAACAATTTTCTCTATCTGTTGTGAGACTTAAATCCAGCCGTTAGTATTGTTCAAAAGCGATTGTGGAAGTGAGTGTATGCCAGACCCAGTAAACCGCGCCGAAGTTGAGGACGTTTTGTCTTCGATACGCCGTCTTGTATCGAGTGATGTTCGCCCCAAAGAGGTGGCGGCCGGCACTGGGCCGGATACAGCGCCGGGCCGGTTGGTTCTCACGCCTGCGCTGCGGGTGCAGGATGACGACGAAACCAAATGGGCCGAAACGCATCCCGAACCGGACGAGGCCGAAGCGATTGCCGACGCGCCTGATGCGCAGGACGCATCCGGCCTGACAGAGGACACGCACGACGAAACGGCAGGGCAAGCCGCGCCCGCGCAAGCGGGTGAAGCGCCGCAGGCCGATTCGCAGAATAGCAACCGGAACGCAGGGTATTCGGCGCAGGCCGGCGGGTCGGCAAGCAGTTCGTATTTCTTTCTGAACCATTTGCGCAAAGAGGCGCGTCAAACTGCGCCAGATCAGGAATGCGCAAAGGACAACCGCCCGACCGAAGACGATGCGCCTGAAGATGAAGGGGCGCAAGCAGCTGAAAACACAGTGGAACAGCGCGTGGAAGATCACGATACACAGTGGGACCAGCCCGAAGCTGTGTCAGAAGATCAGTATGCGGACAGCGACGAAACGCCCGATCCGGAACAGGACGAGACGGCCGAGAGCCTGTTTGACAAGACCGAAGACGTGGCACCCGATGCACCTTTGGTATTCCGCCGTGCCTCGACCAAGGAATTGACGGAAAAAATTGCCGCACTGGAAGAAGTTATCGCCAAGACCCCGGACCAGTGGGAACCGGATGACACCGGCAAGGACGATTATTCCGGCACCGAAGTCGAGGCGATGGAGTGGGAAGATCACGAAGATCAGACCCCGCCGGAAGCGGCCGCAGCGGACACCACAACGGTTTTGCATGACATCGATGCCGATCAATCGGGCAACGTTGAACCTGCATTTGAAGCGCAAGACCCGCAAGCAGAGCAGGACGAGGATGTATTTGTGGCGCAACCGCAATTCCGCCATCGGGGCGATCCGATCGACTTTGAACAGGTTGATGAGGGTGATGCGGTTCTGGACGAAGAATCCCTGCGGGAACTTGTCAGTGATATCGTGCGTCAGGAGTTGCAGGGCAGGCTGGGTGAACGGATTACCCGCAATGTGCGTAAACTGGTGCGGCGCGAAATCCAGCGTGCCTTGGCCGAACTGGATCTGGACTGAACACCGGCCCGGTTAACGGGGCTGCGGCCTGACCTCTGTTGCCAGAGCAAACAGTGCATCAATATCCATGTGGCGTTCAAGATGCTGGGCCAAAGCGTCCAGCGCGGTTTCGACCGTCTGATCATAGCTGTGATCCGACGCGACTCCGTGATTTGCAAGAAAAGCAGCACGAAACCTGTCGGATGCGAACAACCCGTGCACATAGCAGCCGCGGACAAGGGCGTTGGCACTGGCGGCCCCTGCGGGTTGGCCGCTGATCGTCAGCCAGGGGCGCGCGCAATCGGGGCCGGTGGTCTTGCCCATGTGAATTTCGTAGCCTTCGACAGGGGCGCCGCTGTGGTAGTCATGGCCGGAAACCTGCGTGACCTGTTTGTGCGGTTCCAGAACGGTGTGCACATTGAGATGCCCCAACCCCTCTACCGTTTCCGGCGGCCCTTCGATGCCCAGCGGATCTGAAAGGGTTTGCCCCAACATCTGATAACCGCCGCAAATGCCCATAACCTGCCCGCCACGGCGGATATGGGCGGCCAGATCAACATCCCACCCGGCACTGCGAAACGCGGCCAGATCGGCCAGTGTGGCCTTGCTTCCGGGGATCAGAACCAGATCGGCATCCCCGGGCAGGGCCGTGCCGGGTTCGATAAAGGCAACGCTGACACCGGGTTCCTGTGACAGGGGATCGAGATCGTCGAAATTTGCGATGCGGGGCAGGCGGGGCACGGCGATCCTGAAATCGCCACCGGATTTGGAGGCGATGTCCATCACGTCTTCGGCGGGCAGGTGCGCGGCACCGTCAAACCATGGGATGACACCAAGACAAGGCCAGCCGGTTCGCGCAATGATATCGCTTAGCCCGTCATCAAAAAGGCGAACATCACCACGAAACTTGTTGACCCCAAACGCTTTTATCTGTTTCAGGTCGGCGATATCCAGTACCGCCGAAGTGCCGACAATCTGCGCGATGACACCGCCTCGATCAATATCACCGAACAGGACAACAGGTACGTCTGCAGCCGTGGCAAAGCCCATATTGGCAATGTCGCCGGCACGCAAATTGGTTTCAGACGGGCTGCCGGCGCCTTCGATCAGGACAAGATCACAGGCTTGTGCAAGGCGGTAAAAACTGTCCAGTACATCGGGCAGCAGGTTGTGTTTGTGCTGGCCGTAGTTCTTGGCCAACTGCATCCCGCGCACCTTGCCCTGTACGATGACCTGCGCGCCTGTCGTGCTTTGCGGTTTCAAAAGAACGGGGTTCATATCGATGTGCGGGGCAACACAGGCCGCACGCGCCTGCAGTGCCTGCGCGCGCCCGATTTCGCCGCCATCCGGTGTGACAGCGGCGTTGTTGGACATGTTTTGCGGTTTGAACGGACGCACGGACAGGCCGCGGCGCACAAAGGCGCGCGCAAGGCCCGCCACGATCATGGACTTGCCGACATTGGTGCCGGTGCCTTGGATCATTATGCATCGCGCCATTGTGGCCCTTTCGGTGTGCCACCAAAAAACGCGCCCCAAAGGCGCGTTCCAGGTCGTCTTGAACTGACGTGGTCGCTTAGGCGGCTTCGGCCTGCTGGGCAGCGTTGCGGCGTTCGCTTTCTTCGCGCGACAGGGCGACAGACGTACGCACGCCCTTGCCGACGAAATCCATCAGCCCGGTCACGACACGTTCGTTCGGGTCGATGCCCGCGCACGACAGCACCTCGCGCCCGTCACGGGAACGGGCCCAGCGGGCGATCTGTTCAGGACCATTGCCATACTTCTTGTCGTCGGCGATGGCGTCGTCCAGTGCAGCCAATACGACAGCTGCGAATAGTTTGCGTGCACGGTTGCCTTGCTCGTTATTAAAGGCTGTGCCGTCAACGAAATCTTTCATCTCGTCATCCTTGTTTTTCTTGCTCTTGCATTTTCGGCGTGGCGTTTCTTATGAAGCATTAGTTTCGATTCGGATACCCCGTAAACGCATAACACCTATGCGCTTGTCGCATGGCTTTCTGCATATGCAGCACGAGATATGGTTGTCTTGCCAGCCTCTATCCCGCCAGATATAGGTGCGATCAACTTTTCATCAACCTTTTGCCATGGTTTCTGCACATGCCTAAAATTAACGGAAACGAAATCCGCCCAGGGAATATACTGGAGCACAATGGTGGTCTGTGGGCCGCTGTGAAAGTCGATCACGTCAAACCCGGAAAGGGCGGCGCGTTTGCGCAGGTGGAAATGAAGAACCTGCGAAACGGATCGAAACTGAACGAAAGATTCCGCTCTGCCGACAAGGTGGAACGGGTGCGTCTGGAACAAAAAGACCAGCAATTTCTGTATGAAAACGATGGGATGCTGGTTTTCATGGATGCGGAAACCTATGAACAGGTCGAAGTTCCCGCTGATATTCTGGGGGAACGCCGTCCGTTCCTTCAGGACGGTATGACCGTTGTGGTCGAGTTTCATGAAAGCGAGGCGCTGAGCGCGTCGCTGCCACAAAAAGTGGTGTGCAAGATTGTCGAGACTGAACCGGTGGTCAAAGGCCAGACTGCGGCAAATTCGTTCAAGCCTGCGATCCTTGATAACGGTGTAAAGATCATGGTTCCGCCCTTTGTCGGTCAGGACGAAGACGTGGTGGTGAACACCGAAACGATGGAATATTCTGAACGCGCGTGACGTGACGTCATTTTCAAAAGGCGGCCTTGGGGGCCGCCTTTTTTTGTCGGAACTGCTGCGAATCCTAGATCACGCGGTCCAGTTTTGTTGCCAGATGGATCAGGCTTTCCGAACTGCGCACGCCGCGCGCCTCGCCGATGCGGTCCAGCGTGGCGTCCAGTTCTTCGGTTGATCCGGCGGAAATCTGTACCATCAGATCAAAGCGCCCCGCCGTGGTGTGCACCACTTCGACGCCTGACAGCGATCGCAGCCGGTCCAGAACGGCGGGGCCACTGCGCGGTTCGATGCTGACAAGGGCCGTCGCGCGTAGGCGCGGGCGCAGATGCCCGCCTGTGCGCAGCGTATAGCCCAAAATCGTACCAGTCTTTTCCAGACGTTCGATCCGCGCCTGCACTGTGGTGCGTGCCAGCCCCAGACGCGCGGCCAGTGTGCTGACAGGCAGGCGCGCGTTTTCACGCAACAGGCGCAGCAATTTCGTATCCGTTTCGTCGATTTGCATCAATTAGCCTTCGATATGCCGATCAATGACTCTGAATTAACATAAGTGATACGTTGAATCGACAATGAAACAGAAGAAACTGGAAAAAAACAGACGAGGTTAAAGATGCAGCAGAACCCGACACTTTGGCGCGATCCGGCCACACATCTGGCGCGCGAACAGCCGGACCAGCCGGTTTTGTATTTTGATCCGGCATTGTTGCAGGCAACGGCGCGCCAGTTTCAGGGCGGCTTTGACGGGTTGGTGACCTATGCGGTCAAGGCCAATGACAGTGCTGTTGTGCTGGACAATCTGGTGGCTGCCGGACTGACCGCTTTTGATGTCGCATCGCCTGCTGAAATGGCGGCCGTGCGCCGTGCTCTGCCAAGTGCCACACTGCATTACAATAACCCTGTCCGGTCGGCTGCAGAGATCACTGCGGGTATCGCCGCCGGTGTGGCCAGCTGGTCTGTCGATGACATGGGCGAATTACGCAAGTTGCATGCGGTGCCGCGTGACTGCGAGGTTGCAGTGCGCTTTGCCTTGCCCGTGTCGGGTGCGGCCTATGATTTCGGTGCCAAATTCGGGGCAACGCCCGAACGCGCGGTGGAATTGCTGCGCGCCGTTGCCGAAATGGGCTTTGCGCCGTCCCTGTGCTTTCATCCGGGCACCCAGTGCGAAGATCCGAATGTCTGGGCGGTCTATATCCGTGCGGCTGCGGAGATCACGAAAACGGCAGGTGTGACAACCGGGCGCCTGAATGTGGGGGGCGGGTTTGCCGCGCACCGCGGGCCGGTTGTGCCCGATCTGGATGCTGTTTTCCATGCTATTGACGGTGCTGTCACCGATGCTTTTGGCGCGCAGCGCCCTGATCTGCTGTGTGAACCGGGCCGCGCGATGGTGGCCGAGGCGTTTTCGCTGGCTGCGCGGGTCAAGGCCGTGCGCGCCCCCGATCAGCTGTTTCTGAACGATGGTATCTATGGTGGGCTGGCCGATCTGCGCGACATGGCGCTGTCGCATCGTGTGCGTGTTTATGCGCCGGATGGACAGTTGCGGGAGGCTGCGCCGCGCCCGCGCGTGGTATTCGGACCAACCTGTGACAGTCTGGATCGGTTGCCCGACGGGTTGCCGCTGCCGGATGACCTGCAGGCGGGCGATTATGTTCTGTTTGACGCCATGGGCGCCTATTCGATCGCGATGAGCACTGCGTTCAACGGCTATGGCCTGCGCGATGTGATCAGTACACAAAGCCTGCGCTGATCTGCGCGCCATCTGCTGGACACTGGCGCACTTGGGGCTAGTGTCCGGACGAGCGCAGAAGGCAAAGGGCAGATCATGGAAAAATTCGGGAAAAGCCAGCCGGTGCGGCGGGTCGAAGACCTGCGGTTTCTGACGGGTGGCGGTGGATATATTGATGATGTGGCGCCTGCGGGCGCATTGCATGCCTATGTGTTCCGCTCGCCCGTGGCGCATGCAAGGATCATATCCCTCGATCTGGAAGAGGCGCGCGCCGCTGACGGGGTGCATCTGGTTCTGAGCAGTGATGATCTGGATGCCGCCGGCATCACCACGGCAATGCGAGCCACAATTCTGGACAATCGCGACGGAACCAAGGCCGCCGCGCCGGTGCGGCCCTTTCTGGCGCGCGGGCGGGTGCGGTTTGTCGGCGATCCGGTTGCGATGATCGTGGCGGACAGCCACGAACAGGCGCGCGACGCCGCCGAGTTGATCGCTCTGGATTACGAAGAACTGCCTGTCAAAACCGATGTCGGCCCGGGTGGCGCGCCCCTGCATGACGAAGCGCCCGACAACCGCGCCTTTGACTGGGGCATGGGTGATGAAGCGGCGACCGATGCGGCCTTTGCCGCGGCGGCGCATGTGGTGCGTCTGAATGTGGCTGACAACCGGATTATCGTGAATTCCATGGAGCCGCGCGGCTGTTTCGCTGATTGGGACGGCAACAGATTACACGTGGCGTTCAACGGGCAGGGGGTTTGGGGCCTCAAGGATCAGTTGTGCGCGATGACGGGCTTGCCGCCCGAAAACGTGCGCGTCACCATCCCCGATGTAGGTGGCGGGTTTGGCATGAAGGCGATGCCCTATCCGGAATATTTCGTGGTGGCGCAGGCCGCGCGGATGCTGACCCGCCCTGTGCGCTGGATGTCCGAGCGGACCGAGGCGATGCTGAGCGACAATGGCGGGCGCGATCTGGACTCTCTGGCGGAACTGGCCTTTGACGAGAACCACAAGATCACGGCTTATCGGGTGCGCACCAAATGCAATCTGGGTGCCTATAATTCGCAATTCGCCCAGCCGATCCAGACCCTGCTGTTTTCCAAGGTTCTTATGGGCTGTTACGATGTGCAAACCACGTGGTTGCAGGTGGAAGGCTATTACACGAACACGGCGCAGGTTGATGCCTACCGCGGCGCGGGCCGCCCCGAGGCGATTTATGTGCTGGAACGGGCGATGGACCGCGCGGCACGCGAACTGGGCGTTGATCCGTGGGAGTTGCGGCGGCGCAATTTCATTCCTGCGGGTGCGTTTCCCTATACGTCGGCCACCGGCGAACTTTACGATGTTGGTGATTTTCACAAGGTGCTGGCGCGGGCCGCGGTCGAGGCGGATGCCGCCGGTTTTGCCGCGCGCAAGGCGGCGGATGGCGCGCGGGGCCAGCTGCGCGGGCAGGGCTTGTGTTACTATATTGAAAGTATTCTGGGCGATCCTTCGGAAGGTGCCAAGGTGGTCTTTAACGCGGACGGGACAGTGCATATTCTTGTGGGCACACAATCAAACGGGCAGGGGCATGAAACGGTCTATGCGCAGTTTCTGGCGGACCAGACCGGTATTCCGGCGGACCGCATCCATGTGGTGCAGGGCGACAGTGATCTGATTGCCAAGGGTGGTGGCACAGGCGGGTCACGGTCTGTGACGGTGCAAACCCATGCCACGCTGGCCACAGCTGACACGATGATCGCCGCATTTACGCCCTATCTGGCAGATAAGATGGGGGTGGAAAGAGAAGATGTTGTGTTTGACGATGAAACATTTCGCGCGCCGGGGTCGAATATGACCCCGACCCTGCTGGAAGCGGCCGACATGGCGCGCGCGGACGGGCGCACCGATTTGCTGGAGCACGAGGCGCGCGCCACTTTGCCGGCGCGATCCTACCCGAACGGTGCGCATGTCGCGGAAGTTGTGATTGATCCGGAAACCGGCGTGACGCGGGTGGATAAGTACTGTGTGGTGGACGATTTCGGGAATCTTATCAACCCGATGCTGGCCGAAGGTCAGGTACATGGAGGTGTGGCCCAGGGTCTTGGTCAGGCGCTGAGCGAGCGGGTGGTCTATGATGAAGATGGCCAACTGCTCACGGCAAGTTTCATGGACTACGCCATGCCAAGGGCCGATGATCTGCCCATGATTGGCTTTCGCTCTGAACCGGTGCCATCGACGGCCAATCCCATGGGGATGAAAGGCTGCGGTGAGGCCGGGACAGTCGGGTCCATGGCGGCGGTGGCCAATGCGGTGCAGGATGCGCTGTGGAACAAAGGTGTCAGGCAGGCGGACATGCCGTTTACGCCATTACGAGTATGGGAATTGTTACAGGATGCAACTGAACTGGCTGACTAATGCATTTTCGGCGTGGCTGCGGGCGCGGTTGTCGCGCGCCCGGTCAAGCAAACCGCGCGGGCGCGGCCCTGTCAGCCATGTGATCATTCTGGACGGGACGATGTCCACGTTGGAACCCGGCTATGAAACCCACGCCGGACAAACCTATAAACTGTTGCGTGAAATGAACGGCGACGTGTCGCTTTATTACGAGGCGGGGTTGCAGTTCATGGATTGGCGCGCCGCGCCTGATGTGATGATGGGGCGCGGGATCAACCGGCAGATCAGGCGCGCCTACGGGTATCTGGCATCGCGTTATCGCCCCGGTGACAGCATTTATCTGATGGGATATTCGCGTGGTGCCTATGCGGTTCGGTCGCTGGCGGGTGTTATCGACATGGTCGGGCTGGTCAAGGCGGAGCATGCGACCGAACGCAACATCCGCGAGGTTTACAGGCATTACCAGTGCAATCCCGGCAACAGCTTTGCGGCCGCGTTTGCCCGCGCCTATTGTCACGCGCAGACCGAAATCGAGATGGTCGGCGTCTGGGACACGGTCAAGGCGCTGGGCTTGCGGGTGCCGCTGTTGTGGCGGCTGGATGCAAAGCGCCACGATTTTCACAACCACGATCTGGTGCCATCGGTAAAACACGGGTTTCACGCCCTTGCGCTGGATGAAAACCGCGAGGTTTTTACCCCTGTCTTGTGGGAGTGCCCGCAGGAATGGAACGGCCGGGTGGAACAGGTGTGGTTTCGCGGCACACATGGCGATGTCGGCGGGCAACTTAGCGGGTTTTACCCGGCGCGGCCCCTGGCCAATATTTCCTTTGTCTGGATGTTGGAGCGCGCACAGGAATGCGGTTTGCCGTTGCCGGAAAACTGGGCCAGCCGGTTTCCGACCGACCCCGATGCGCCGTCCGTCGGGAAATGGCGCGGCTATGGCAAGATGTTTCTTTTGCGCCGTGTCCGTGTGGTAGGGCAAACACGCTGCGAGCGGTTGCATGAAACGGTCAATGTTCATTCTGATACGCTGTCGAAATCGGCGCTGATGCTGGCCGAAGAAGGGCCGCAATCCGGTTAGGGCAGGCTGCGATCCTTGGGGGCGCGGGCCAGAACGGCAGGTACCAGCACGGTCAGGAACAACAGGCGCGCCACGTGGCATGCGGCCACAAAGCCGGGATTGGCGCCCAGTACAACGCCCATCACAACCATGGTTTCCAAGCCGCCGGGCGCAAAAGCGATCAGCACATGCGCGACGGGCAGGCCAAGCGCATAGGCCACGGGCACCGCGGCCGCCATCGCAAGCAACACGGTCAGCAGGGTTGTGGACAACCCTGCAACCAGTGTTTTGCGCAATGCTGCCAGGTGGATGCCGGAAAACCGGGTGCCGATCAGTGTGCCCATGACAACAAACATCGCGTGGGTGATCTGGGGCGACAGAACACCCGGCGCACGTTCAGAGAGATGCGCGGCCGCCGAAACGATCATCGCGGCGATCAATAGCGCGGCGGGGGCATTGGCGCGTTTCAGGATCAGGCCAAACACCAGAGACAGACAGAACAGTACAATCGCGTGATCCACCCGCATCAGCGGCGCGGACGAGGCAAAGGCCGTATCAATCCGGATCCCGAACGCTAGCGCGGCAAAGGGCACGCATAGTGTAAGCGCCAGCAGGCGGACCGACTGCACCACCGCGACGCGGCTGATATCGACCTTCATGCTTTCGCTGAGGCTGATGATATAGCTGAGATGGCCGGGGCTGGCGGCCAGAACGGCGCTGCGGGGATCAAACCCGAATACCCGGACCAGCAGGTCGCGGCACAGGATCAATGTCAGGATCAGCATGAAAGCCAGCATCAGAAACGCGATCGGCCAGCGTATGAAGGCGTCTGCCGCCTGCGGATCAACGCCCGCGCCGATGCTGATGCCGATCAGGATAAACGCAAAATCCCGAACCACAGGGGCAATCGCAAGGTGCAGCCCGGTCAGGGTGGCAAGGCTGATCAGTAGTGCCGGTCCGGTCAGAAGATAGACCGGCAGACCGATCCAATAGCCGATCAGCGCCCCAAGCGCGCCGGCACCCAGCGTATAGGCGGTGACAAAGATGTCGCGAAAACCGGGCCAGTAAGACATGGTTCACGGCTAGCATTTCTGATCCCGCGCCGGAAGCGGGATTACGCGCCGCCGAAGTTCATGATGATGCAGGTGGTTGATCCGGTGGCATAAAGCCTGCCGTCTTCGACGCCTCGGATTTCGCCATGGGCAACGCAGGTCGAACGGCCCGCGTGATCAACAATTGCGGTGCAGTTGACCAGCATACCCAGCGGGATCGCGCGGGTGATGTTTATCTTGTATTCCAGCGTCGTATAAACCGAACCCTTTGGCACTTTGGTCATGACCGCGCAGCCCAGTGCGCTGTCAAGCAACGTGCCATACCATCCGCCATGCACTGCGCCCACGGGGTTGGTGACGTTGAATTCCGGTGTGCCGCAAAACGTGACCTGTCCGTCTGCAACCGCGTGAACGCGTATGCCCATGGTCTGCGCGATGGCAGGTGCGGGCAGGTGCCCGTTCAGGATGGCTTGCATGAATTCAAGGCCGGACATCGACAGAAGTGTTTCACGATCGGCCAGATCGTCCGGTTTCTGGGCAAAATGCATCGCTGGGCCTGTTTTGCGTGTGTTTGCGCCACGCTAGAAAGGCCCGCGATCAGGTGCAAGCCCTAAGCAACATGGCGCAATTGCACGCGCGGGGTGATCCCCAGTGCGTGACATACATCGCGCGTCAGTTCCGGCCGGTTCAGCGTGTAGAAATGCAATGTGTCCACGCCGTTTTCCAGCAACTTGTCACAGAGTTCGGTGCAGACGGCGGTGGCCAGCAGATCGGCGCGGTTGTCGCGGGTCGCCTTTTCGAACGCGGAATCGAGCCATGCGGGTATGGTAGTACCGCAGCGCCGCGCGAACGCGCGCGCGCCGGCCCAGTTTTCGATGGGCAGGATACCGGGCGTGATCGGCGCGGTAATGCCGGCATCGGCGCACGCGTCGCGAAACCGCAGGAACGTGTCTGCCTCGAAAAAGAACTGCGTGATGGCGCTGTTGGCTCCGGCGTCGATCTTGCGTTTCAGCCAGTTGATATTGGCTGCCATATCTGCCGCTTCGGGGTGTTTTTCGGGGTAGGCCCCCACACGGATGTTGAATGTTCCGGTGTCCGCCAGCGCGCTGATCAGGTCACAGACGTTGTCGAACCCGTCGGGGTGGGGGGTGAATTTTTCAGTGCCCTTGGGCGGATCGCCCCGCAAAGCCACGATATCGGATACTCCGGCAGCGGCGAAATCGGCGGCGATCTTCAGGGTTTCGGCGCGTGTGGCATCGACACAGGTCAGGTGCGCCGCCACGTTCAGGCCGGACGCTGTGTGCAGCGTGGCCACGGCATCGCGGGTAAGATCGCGTGTGGTGCCGCCTGCGCCGTATGTGACGGACACGAAATCAGGCTCCAGCGGGGCAAGGGATTGCACCGTATCCCACAGCCGGAACGATCCGGCGAGGTCTTTGGGCGGAAAGAATTCGAACGAAACGGCGGGCGGTGTGCGGTGTGTCATGATGGGATACCTTTATGTGTTGACCCCTTGTGGCAGCGCACCGAGTGTGAGACAATTTCATAATATTCAAGTATAACATGAGTTGGATTTGTATTCATGCATATCGAATTCCGTCACCTGCGCACCATCAAGGCCATTCACGAGGCGGGCGGGCTGGCCCGCGCGGCAGAGCAGTTGCACATCACGCAGTCGGCCCTGTCGCATCAGATCAAGGGGCTGGAGGACCAGACCGGGGTGGAACTGTTCATTCGCCGCTCCAAGCCGATGAAGCTGTCGGCGGCGGGATTGCGGCTGCTGCGACTGGCCGAACAGGTGTTGCCGCAAGTCGAAGCCTTGCAACACGAATTTGCCAATCTGCGCGGCGGCACCACGGGGCGCTTGCACATCGCGATCGAATGCCACGCCTGTTTTGAATGGCTGTTTCCGGTGCTGGAAGAGTTCCGCAAGCGCTGGCCCGATGTGGATGTGGATATCCGCCCCGGTCTGGCGTTTGACGCAATGCCCGCGCTGGACAAGGAAGAGGTTGATCTGGTCGTATCGTCCGATCCCGAAGACCTTGCAGGCGTGGATTTTGTCGAACTGTTCGATTACGCGCCGGTTTTCGTCGCGTCCTCGGCGCACCCGCTGTCGCAAAAACCCTATATCGAGGCCGAGGATTTTCGCGGCCAGACCCTGATCACCTATCCGGTGGAACGCACACGACTGGATGTGTTTTCGCAGCTTTTGATTCCCGCCAAGGTCGAACCTGCCGCGATCCGGCAGGTGGAACTGACGGCGGTGATCCTGTTGCTGGTTGCATCGAACCGCGGCGTTTCGGTTCTGCCGGACTGGGTTGTGCGAGAGGTCAAATACAACTCTGATTACGTGACCCGCCCGCTGACGGAAAAGGGGATCACCCGCCGCTTGTTTGCCGCCGTGCGCAGTGCGGACCGCACCAAGCCCTACATGGCCGATCTGATCCGGTTGGCGCGGGTTGAGGCACGCAAGTTGCAGGCGGTCTAGGCGATCTTGACCAATTGCTTGCCGATATTCCTGCCTTCTAACAAACCGATGAAGGCGTCCGGCGCGTTTTCCAGCCCGACGGTGATGTCTTCCAGATAGGCAATATCGCCTTTGGCCACCTTTGGCCCGACTTCGGCCAGAAAGGTGGGCAACCGGTCCCAGTGGTTCGAGATGATAAAGCCATTGATCGACATGAACTTGACCAGTGCGGCGCTCCAGAGAGCAGGGACAGTCAATCCCCCGGACGGGGCGTTGGCCCCCAATCCGCCCGTATTGTACCAGCTGATCATGCCGCAGATCGGGATACGTGCATGGGTGTTCAATAACGGGAACACCGCCTCAAGCACTTTGCCACCGACGTTTTCGAAATAAATGTCGACGCCATCGGGGCAGTGGGCGGCGATGGCCTTGCGCAGGGTCGATGAGGTTTCGTGTGCGCGGTGATCAACGCAGGCATCAAACCCGAACCTGTCGACGGCCAGCGCGCATTTTTCAGGGCCGCCTGCAATGCCCACGGCACGCAGCCCCATTGATTTGGCCAGTTGACCCACCATCGAACCGACAGGGCCGGTGGCCGCGGCGACAACCAGCGTTTCGCCTTTTTTCGGGCGGCCATATTCCATCAACCCGTGCCAGCCGGTGAACCCCGGCATCCCCAGAACACCAAGGGCGGCGGTGATCGGGCCATGTGCTGGATCAAGTTTGCGCAAGGCATTGGCGGGCTGCACGGCGTGGGTGGCCCAGCCCATATAGCCCATAACAAAATCGCCCGGTTCAAACCCGGACGCGTTAGAGGCAATCACCTCGCCCACGCCGCCCCCTTCCATCGTGCCGCCAACCGGGATGGGGGCGGCATAGGATTTCCCGTCATCCATCCGCCCGCGCATATAGGGATCAAGGGATATGTAATGCACTTTGACCAGCACCTCGTCCTTGCCGGGTTCGGGCATCGGCTGTGCCTCGTGGCGAAAGTTTTCTGCTGTCGGTGCGCCGGTGGGACGACTGGCCAGGGCGATACGAAGCATCTGTTCGGGCATGGGTGACTCCTGTGCGATATCCGCCATCAGTGTTGACCGGATGGCCCCTGATCGCAAGCGCATGCACCGTGACGCGGCGGCTGCACCGCCGGTATGGTGTCCTCGGCCCTTGGCAAGCGGGGTTTCGGGGCGTATACGCGCGGCCTGACGTGACAGGAGAACCCCGAAAATGGTCGGCAGCGCCAATCTGAACATCATGATGAAAACGGCCCGCAAGGCAGGCCGTGCCCTGGCCAAGGATTTTCGCGAGGTCGAGAACCTGCAAGTGTCGATGAAAGGCGCGGGCGATTTTGTGTCCAAGGCCGATATCGCGGCTGAAAAGATCATAAAAGACGAATTGATGGGCGCGCGGCCCACCTATGGCTGGCTGGCCGAAGAAGGCGGCGCAGAAGAGGGCGCAGACCCGACCCGCCGCTGGATCGTGGACCCGTTGGATGGCACGACCAATTTCCTGCACGGATTGCCCCACTGGGCCGTTTCGATCGCGCTGGAACACAAGAGCCAGATCGTGGCGGGTGTGGTCTATGACGCGTCCAAGGACGAATTGTTCTTTGCCGAAAAGGGTGCCGGCGCATGGATGAACGAAACCCGTTTGCGGGTGTCGGGGCGCAGCCGGATGATCGAATGTATCTTTGCGACCGGATTGCCCTTTGGCGGGCGTGCCGATCTGCCGGATACTTTGAAGGATCTGGCGCGTGTTCTGCCTGCTTGTGCGGGCGTGCGCCGGTTCGGGTCTGCCGCGCTGGATCTGGCCTATGTCGCCGCCGGCCGGTATGACGGGTTCTGGGAACGCAGCCTGAATGCGTGGGACATGGCGGCGGGCCTTTTGATCGTACGCGAGGCGGGCGGGCTGGTTGAACCGCTGAACCCCAAAGGCGACATTCTGGAAGATGGTGAAATCATCTGCGCAAACGAACCGATTTTTTCCGGGTTTGCGAAAGTCATCCGCGGCTAAGGCGCCTTTACCGCTTTGACGCTACCTGCGCCGCACCTTGGGAATGCGGCTGGGGCTAAGCTTGTATTTTGCCTCGGGATGGGGTGGGTGGCCGTCGGTTTCGTACCAGAACGATCTGCCGCCGCGCCAAAGCCACAGTGGCAGTGTCAGAACAATCCCGACGATGAAACCGCCCGCATGCGCCCAGTGTGCAACGCCGCCGACATCGGGATCGGACAGGATCGCGCCAACGAACTGCATCACGAACCACAGTGCCAGCATGATCCATGCCGGGATCGGGATGATGCGGAAAAAGATCACGATGATCAGCAGGATATCAACGCGCGCCTTGGGGAACATCAAAAGGTAGCCGCCCATGACACCCGCAATCGCGCCCGAGGCCCCCACCACAGGCACTGTGGAGTCTGTGCCCGACAGTATATGAACAGCGCCCGCACCCAAGCCGCAGACAACGTAGAATATGAAGAACGGGATATGGCCCATTTCGTCTTCCATGTTGTCGCCGAAAATCCATAAGAACAGCATATTACCGGCAAGGTGCATCCAGCTGCCGTGCAGGAACATCGAACTGAACAGCGTCATGGTATTTTCACCTTGCGCGACAAGGCCCGGGATCATCGCCCAGTTGATGTAGAACGCGTTGATCGCGCGCGCATCGTTCAGCAGGCCCGCATAGCTTAGAAAAATGCCGATGTTCAGCACCATCAGGGCATAGGTCACAAAGGGCACGCGCCCCGATGGATTATGATCGCGGATCGGAAACATGCGCGCACGCTGGTCATAAACTGCGCGGCGGTCAAGCCTTTGTTCTGGCGCAGGGAAACGTGATCCCGACGATCACCGGGATCACGTTGCGCGCGTCTAGGCGGCGCCCCCCAGCAGGGCGGTATTGCCACCGGCGGCTGTGGTGTCGACGCACACATGCCGTTCAGCGCGCACGCGTGCCAGATCGGGCAGGCCGGTGATCAGCGGGATGATTGGCCCGTCGCGTTTCGCCAACGCCTGTTCAATGGCGCGCGCCGTTGTGTCATCGCCCCACCACAAAACGCCGGAAATGCCGTAGAGAAACGTCAATGCCTGTGGTGCAAGCCGCCCGGTGGCCTTGACGGCGATACCGCCCAGGGCGTTGATTGCAGCCGCCTGTTTTTCCGCGACCGCATCGCCTGGCCCCATGCACAGCAAAGGCGCGCGCGCCGACGTGCTAAGGCGGTTTGATTCGCCCGTCGGCCCCGGCAAGGTCAGTGTTTCAATTGCGCGGTTTGTTGGGGTCGGAATGGTTAACGCTCCGATATCCATATCCGTCGTCCACGCGCCATCGCCGTTTTGCACATCCGGTGCGCCAAAGCGTGGCAGATAGTTTGGCCCGCCCGCTTTGGGGCCGGTGCCGGACAGACCCTCGCCGCCAAAGGGCTGGCTGCCCACAATGGCGCCGATCTGGTTGCGGTTGATATAGACGTTGCCTGCATGGATACGGTCAGACACGTGCTGCACACGGTCGTCGATGCGGGTTTGCAGGCCAAAGGTCAGGCCGTATCCGGTGGCGTTGATATCGTTGATGATCCGGTCCAGATCACCGGACCTGAAGGTCGCCAGATGCAGCACCGGACCGAATATTTCACGTTCCAGATCAGAGATACCGCTGACCCGGATCAGCGTAGGGGCAACGAAGGTTCCGCCGTCCGGCGTGGCCATTTCCTTGATCACGCGCCTGTCTGCGCGGGCTTTGGCGATATGTTCAAGAATGCCAGCCTGCGCGGCGGCATCGATCACGGGGCCGCTGTCCGTGCTCAGATCCCACGGATTGTCCAGCGTAAGTTCATCCATCGCGCCGGTCAGCATTTCCAGAAAGCTTTCGGCAATGTCTTCCTGAACATAAAGGCAGCGCAGGGCGGAACAGCGCTGGCCTGCGGATTGAAACGCGCTTTCGATCACGGCGGTTACGGCCTGTTCGGGCAGGGCGGTGCTGTCGACGATCATAGCGTTCAACCCGCCGGTTTCCGCGATAAGCGGCGTGCCGGGGGCCAGATTTTCAGCCATGGCAGCGCGGATACGCAGGGCTGTGGCGGTTGATCCGGTAAACGCAACGCCGTTGATCCGCGGATCAGAGGTAAGCGCGGCGCCCACATCGCCCGCACCGGGCAGAAGTTGCAGCGCGCTGCGCGGTACGCCCGCATCGTGCATCAGTGAAACCGCAAAATGCGCGATCAACGGGGTTTGTTCCGCCGGTTTGGCCAGCACCGCATTGCCTGCCGCCAGTGCCGCGCCGATCTGGCCAGAAAAAATCGCCAGCGGAAAGTTCCACGGCGAAATGCAGGTGAAAAGACCCGCCGCGGGAGTGGTGGGGGCATTGGCGCCGTAATAGCGCAGGAAATCCACTGCTTCGCGCAGTTCGGCCACGCAATCGGGCAGGGACTTGCCCGCCTCGCGCGCCAGCAGGGCAAACAGCGCGCCAAAGTTTTCTTCGTAAAGATCGGCGGCGCGGGCAAGGATTGCGCCGCGTTCTGCCGGGTCCGCTGCCCAGGGCTGTGCCGATGACAGGGCCGTTTCGATGTCTTTCGTGCTGGCGGCGGCCACTGTGCCGGGGCTGTCGCCATGATCTGACGGGTTCAGGATATCACGCGGTTTTTGCGGCTGCGCGTCTGCTGCCAATAGTGGTGCCGCCTTCCATGTCTGCGTTTTGAACGGCGCGCGGGCGGATTCGATGGCCGCCAGTGTCGGTGTGTGGGTCAGATCAAAGCCCTTGGAATTCGGGCGTTCGGGTTGATAAAGATCGGGGCCGGTGGGCACCGGATAGTTTTGCGCCCCCAACTGGTCAAAGGGGTCTGCGGCGACCACTTCGGGGGGAACGTTTTCGTCGACGATCTGGTTGACGAAAGAACTGTTTGCACCGTTTTCCAGCAGGCGGCGCACGAGATAGGCCAGCAAATCGCTGTGTGCGCCAACGGGTGCGTAAATGCGGCAGCGCGTTTCGTAGGTTGACAGAACAATATCATGCAATGCTTCACCCATGCCATGTAACCGCTGGAATTCAAACGTTTCCTTGTCATCGGCCATGTGCAGGATCGCGGCAACGGTATGGGCATTATGGGTGGCGAATTGCGGATAAATCCGGTCTGTCATGCCCAGCAATTTGCGGGCATTGGCGATATAGGACACATCTGTGGCCGCTTTTTGCGTGAAAACCGGAAACCCGTCGACGCCTTCGACCTGGGCGCGTTTGATTTCGGTATCCCAATACGCGCCTTTGACCAGACGGACCATGATCTTGCGATTGGTGCGGGTGGCCATATCATAAAGACTGTCGATCACGGCACCGGCGCGTGGGCCATAGGCCTGCACCACGATGCCGAATCCGTCCCACCCCGACAGGGCGGAATCACTCAGCACCGCTTCGATCACGTCCAGCGACAGGGACAGGCGGTCGGCCTCCTCTGCATCGATGTTAAGGCCCATGCCCGCCGATTTTGCCAGCAGCGCAAGGGAACGCAGGCGCGGCACCAGTTCGGCTATAACGCGCGTTTCCTGTGCTATTTCATAGCGCGGATGCAGGGCGGACAGTTTGACCGAAATGCCCGGATTGCTACGGATGTCGGTGTGGGTACAGGCCGTGGCAATGGCGGAAATTGCGCGGCTGTAACTCAGGTGATAGCGCTTGGCATCGCGTTCGGTACGCGCGGCTTCGCCCAGCATGTCATAGCTGTAGGTATAGCCTTTGGCTTCCATTTTGACGGCGCGTTCCATGGCCGATGTGATGCTTTCACCCAGCACGAACTGACGGCCCATTTCCTTCATCGCGCGCCCGACTGCGGTGCGGATTACCGGTTCGCCCAGACGTTTGACAGCGGCGCGTAAGTGTCCGACAGGGCCGGGTTTTTCATCCTGAAGCACACGACCCGTCAGCATCAGCGCCCATGTGGATGCGTTGACCAGCGACGATGTGGAATGACCCAGATGCTTGCCCCAGTCCGACGGGGCGATCTTGTCTTCGATCAGGGCATCGATCGTATCGGCATCCGGAACGCGTAACAGCGCTTCGGCCAGACACATCAGCGCCACACCTTCTTCGGTGCTCAGCCCGTATTCGGCCAGAAAAACCTCCATCAAACCGGGGGCGGAATGGCTGCGGATGCTGCGCACCAGTCCGGCGGCCTGCGTGCAGATTTCACTGCGGTCGCCTTGGCTCAGCGCTGCGGTCTTGATCAGCGCGTCAAGCACGGGGCCTTGTGCGGTGTATGTCAGGGTGTCCAACGCCATACGGCGGGAGTGTTCGGGCGCGCGGTTCATTTCAGTCTCCAGAAGTTTGCGCTAGTATATCGCAGGGTTCGAGGGCAGATTGGCTTAAGATAGGGCATGGGGGCATATTTTGTCCCGAAAATGGGGGGCTTTGCAATGCAATTGGACTTGGTTGATCTGGACCGGTTTGACCGGGCGATTGTACAGGTCTTATCGGGCGACGGACGCATGTCGATCACCGATCTGGCAACACGAATCGGGTTGTCGAAATCACCGACGCAGGCGCGGCTGCGCCGGCTGGAAGACGCGGGTATTATCATCGGGTACCGGGCGCTGGTCGATCCGATCCGGCTGGGGCTGGATCACGTTGCCTTTGTCGAAGTGCGCCTGAGCGATACACGTGAGGCGGCGCTGTCGGCGTTCAACGCGGCAGTGGCAAAGCTGCCCGAGGTGGAGCAGGCCCACATGATCGCGGGAAATTTCGATTATCTGCTGAAGGTGCGCACACGGTCCATGGCAGATTACCGTGCGGTTCTGGGTGAAAAGATATCCACCTTGCCGCATGTGGCGGGGACATCGACCTATGTGGCGATGCAGGCCGTGAAGGAAAACGGAATGGGCGAAATTGCGTGACCGCCGCGCGGCTTTGTGAAGCCCGCGGGGTTGACGCAAGGCCACGCTGCGCCAATTCTGACGTCATGAAGATACTGCTGACGTCCGCCCTGCTGTTTTCGCCGGTACTGGCTCTGGCCTGTCCGCCGGTTCCCGATACGTCCGAGCGTATGGCGGAACTGGTGGCGCAGGCCAATGCCGCCGAAACGGAAATGGCCGGAAGCGATATCGGCCGTGAAATGTGGGAAATCTGGGCGGATGCGCCGGATCAGCAGGCGCAGGCCATTCTGGACCGCGGCATGTCCAAGCGATCGGGCTATGATTTTCTGGGGGCCATCGCCGATTTTGAAACCCTGATCGAGTACTGCCCCGATTACGCCGAAGGCTATAACCAACGTGCGTTCGCCTATTTCCTGAGCGGTGCCTATGAAAAGGCGCTGGTCGATCTGGACCGCACGTTGGAATTGCGCCCCGATCACGTGGCCGCGCGGGCAGGGCGCGCGCTGAGCCTGATGCAGCTGGGCCGTCTGGAGGAGGCGCGCACCGATTTGCGCGCCGCACTGGAACTGAACCCGTGGTTGTCCGAACGTGCGCTGCTGGCCCCCGGTGGCCCGCTGGAACCGCCCGGCGACGATATCTGATTTTGCAGTCCTTGCACCGCTTTACACCGCGTCTTTAGCCGCTATTGTCCGCGCGCTGGCCCACGTGGTGGAATGGTAGACACAAGAGACTTAAAATCTCTGGGCCGAAAGGCCGTGCCGGTTCGAGTCCGGCCGTGGGTACCAGCGGACGGACTCCCGATACTGTTCAGGCAGACAGGTGCGTTTCCAGCCGCTAGTCCAGCGGCGCGCAACGAATGTTGAAGCGGTCTGCCAAGCGATCAAGGACTTTGCGACAATGCGCTATGTCGGTGTCCGCGCTGGATTTCATCCGGATCAGCCCGGCCATACGGCGTGGAAACGGGTACCAGCGATCAAGATCGAGGCCGCAACGATCAAGCAGCATCATCGGAAGGGTATTCACGGCAATCACCTGATTCATATAGGCCTGCGCAGCCGAGGCGCCGACCCAGGCGTTTCGATCCATACGGAACAGCGCCTCGTGATCCAGCGTATAAAATCCCTTGCCTTTCAGGTCTTTGCGATAAAGCAGATGTGTCAGGAAAAAACCGGCGACGCTGGTCAGGAAATGAAACCCGTCGCGAGCGCTGATGTTCAGAACAGTGCTGCCGGGGGAAAGACAGCGGGCGTTGGTTTCCATGTCGGCAGTCCTGAAAAAGCTGCCGGTGCAATTGACAAAGATGCTATCGGGTTCGACCGGCAGGCGTTCACCGCTTTGCAATTCCATCACAGGTCCGTCAGGGCCGTCGGTCACGTCAACCAGATAGCCGGGATACGTCTCACTCAGCCCCGCAGCGATCCGGATCTGTTCGTCTTCCGATTGCAGGCCATACAGAAAAACCCCGTTTGCAGTATCGGGATCGGTTGAATAGGTGCGGCGGAAATACGAGATGAGTTCTTCTTCGTTGTCGCCATCAAAGTTCAGTGCCATGTCGCGAAACAGGCGCGAGACCAGCTGGCCCGATGTCCAGCGTTTCAGGCCTGTCGGAATGTATCGTGTGCGGTTCAGGAAATTCGTGCCGCGCCCGTTGATCAGCGATACTTTGCGCTTGGGATCATCAGCCAGCGCCGCCAATACAGTGTCCATGCCGGTCTTGCCCCCGCCGACAACATAGACCGCCGCGCCGGGGTGGGCGGCAAGAATATCACGCAGGTCCTGGGGCACGATCGAGATGACGGAACTGGCGGACAAATCCAAAGGTTCGGCCATCCGGTAATTCAGGCCGGACGCGTGTATTGCCAGCATCGCATGAACCGTTGTCGTTTGCGCGGGCGTGTCGTTGGGGTGAAAGGTAATGCGCGCACGATAACCATTGTCAGTTGTGCCCGCATCACAGGCAATCACCGTCTGTTCAAAGCCGGTTTCCAGATTGACCGCGTCCGCAACGGGGCCAAGGGCACCCGCCAGATGGCGTTGTACTTCATCGCGCCCCGCAAGGTAATCGCGCGGTTTTTGCCAGTTCCATTTGATATCACCCACGGTGAACATCGGGTGAGGCTGGTGCAGGCGCACATAATCGTAAGCCGTGTTCCACATTCCGCCGGCACCCTGTTTCTGGTCAAGCAGCAGAACACGCGCGTTTTTTGGCAAATAGGCGGTCGCGGCAAACAGCGCATTCAGCCCCGCAATGCCTGCGCCGATCACGACAAGATCATATGTCGTGACAGGCGCGTCCTGTCCTGTCGCGGGTTGGGTGGCCTTCTGATCAAGCATGTGCATTCCCCCAAAAGCCCGATCACGGTAGCATTGATTGTCTTGTTTGCAGACCCTAAACTTTTTATTCGGCGCGGCGTGGTCCTTCCTTTGCGGGCGCAAATGCCGGCAGGGAGCGTGCAGTTTGCAAAAGAACATCCTTTTCATCATGTACGACCAGCTGCGCCATGACTATCTGGGATGTGCCGGCCATCCCACGATCAGGACGCCGCATATGGATACGCTGGCTGCGCGCGGGGTGCGGTTTTCCAACGCATATGTGCAATCGCCGGTTTGCGGAGCATCGCGCATGTCGACCTATACGGGGCGCTATGTGCATTCGCACGGGGCGGCCTATAACGGGTTTCCTTTGCGTGTGGGGGAAATGACATTGGGCGATCACCTGCGCAGTGCCGGTCTGGGCTGCTGGCTGATCGGCAAGACCCATATGAAGGCCGATGCTGCTGGCATGGCGCGTCTGGGGCTGACGCCGGACAGTGTGATCGGCGCGCGGCAGGCCGAATGCGGGTTTGACGTGTGGGAGCGCGATGACGGGTTATGGGCCAGCGGCCCGCACGGCCCCTATGATGACAAACGCAGCCCCTATAACGAATATCTGAAACACCAGGGATATGCAGGCGATAATCCGTGGGCCGATTTTGCCAATGCCGGTGCGAACGGGGACGATCTGGCCAGTGGCTGGTTCATGCAGAACGCCGCCAGACCGGCCAACATCAGGGAACAGGACAGTGAAACGCCCTGGCTGACGCGGCGCGCGATGGCGTTTCTGGATCAGGCGCAGGGGCCGTGGTGCGCGCATGTTTCCTTTATCAAGCCGCACTGGCCTTACATCGTGCCGGCGCCCTATCACGATATGTACACGCCGCAGGATGTGGTGCCCGCGCTGCGCGATGCGCGGGAAAAGGATAATCCGCATCCGGTTTATGGCGCGTTCATGGACAGCCGTGTGGGCCAAAGCTTTTCCCGCGACGAGGTGCGCGATGTGGTGATTCCCGCCTATATGGGGCTGATTACGCAATGTGATGACCAGTTGGGCGTGTTACTGGCCCATCTGAAGGCGACCGGGCAGGACAAGGATACCGTGATCGTTCTGACATCGGATCATGGCGATTATCTGGGCGATCACTGGATGGGGGAAAAGGATCTGTTTCACGATCCGTCCGTGCGGGTACCGCTGATTATTTGCGATCCATCGCCTGCGGCGGACGCAACGCGCGGAACGACCTGTGATGCACTGGTGGAATCGATTGATCTGGCGGCAACGTTCATTGATGTCGCGGGGGCACAGGTGCCGCGCCATATCGTCGAAGGCCGATCATTGCGCCCGTTTCTGAACGGTGAAACTGTCACGCAATGGCGCGAACATGTGATCAGCGAATATGATTATTCCAAATCCCCGATGCGGGCCGCGTTGGGAGTTTCGATCCGCAATGCGCGTCTGTTCATGGTGGCGGACAAGCGGTGGAAACTGATCCATGCCGAAGGCGGCTTTCGCCCGATGCTGTTTGACCGCAAAGAGGATCCGCAGGAATTTGTCGATCTGGGGGCAAGCGATGCACATCGCGATGTGATCGCGCAGATGTACGCGCATCTTGCAAACTGGGCGCGCCGCCCGTCCCAGCGGGTGACGATCAGCGATGCACAGATCGAAGCGGGCACCGGCACCGGCGACGAGGTGGGCATTCTGCTGGGGGCGTTTTCGCCGGAAGATGTCGCGCCGGATGTGGCAGCTGTCTATCAGGGCAAAATCCCCGACTAGGTGCGGATGCCTGCAAAGCGTTGTTGCCAGTCTTCGCGATCTTCATCGCTGATCTTGGCGAACAGAACCTCGGGCACGTCGAACGCGTGACCCGCTTGCAGGGCGGCCAACGCGGCATCGACATCTTCAGGCCAATCAAAATTGTCCAGCTTCATCGACGCCAGGATCGACGCGCTGGCATCAGGGATGAACGGGGCGCTGAGAGCCGCGTAAATCGGGATCAGGCAAAGCGCGAGGCGCGTTTGCGCGGCGGCCTGTTCGGGATCGGTTTTGAATGTGCTCCACGGTGCTGCAGCTTGCAGGTATTCGTTGCCCAGTGACCAGATCGCGCGCAATTCCTGCGCCGATTTGCGCACTTCCATCGCTTCCAAAAAGGTTTCGTAAGCGCGGATGCGGGTTGTCAGATCGGCAATCAGAGTTGTTTCGGCAGGGCCATAGCTGCCACCCTGCGGCACGGCTTCGCCAAATTTGGAGCGGCAGAACTTTGTGATGCGGCTTACGAAATTGCCCAGCACATCGGCCAGATCCTTGTTCACCGACACCTGGAAATTTTCCCATGTGAATTCGCTGTCGGACGATTCCGGGGCGTGCGACAGCAACCACCAGCGCCAGTAATCGGCTGGCAGGATGTCCAGTGCCTGATCCATGAAGATGCCGCGCCCCTGCGAGGTGCTGAACTGGCCGCCATCATAGTTGAGGTAGTTGAACGACTTCAGATGATCGACCAGTTTCCATGGTTCGCCAGAGCCAAGGATCGTGGCCGGAAAGCTGAGCGTATGAAACGGCACGTTGTCCTTGCCCATGAACTGGGTATAGCGCACATCCGCGGCACCTTTGTCGGTGCGCCACCAGCGTTGCCAGTCGGCATCGGATTTTCCGTTGGCCTCGGCCCATTCGCCCGCGCAGGCGATGTATTCGATGGGCGCATCGAACCAGACATAGAATACCTTGCCCTCCATGCCGGGCCAGTCCTGATCGCCGCGTTTGACGGGAATGCCCCAATCCAGATCGCGGGTGATGCCGCGATCCTGCAAACCGTCGCCGTCATGCAGCCATTTTTTGGCGATCGAGGTTGTCAGCACGGGCCAGTCGGTTTTGCTGTCGATCCATTTGTCCAGGTCGTCCTTGAGCGCGGACTGGCAAAGATAAAGATGTTTGGTTTCGCGCACTTCAAGATCGGTCGAACCGGAAATGGCGCTGCGCGGATCGATCAGATCGGTCGGGTCCAGTTGTTTGGTACAGTTTTCACACTGGTCGCCGCGCGCCTTGTCGTAGCCGCAGTTGGGGCAGGTACCTTCGATATAGCGATCAGGCAGGAACCGCCCGTCGGTGATGGAATAGACCTGTTTCTCCGACACTTCGCGGATCAGACCATTGTCGGCAAGTTTGCCGGCGAAATGCTGGGTCAGGGCATGGTTCTGCGGGCTGGAAGAGCGCCCGAAATGATCAAAGCTGAGGCGGAAGCCGCGCGCGATTTCGGCCTGCACGGCGTGCATTTCGGCGCAATAATCCGCCACCGGTTTACCCGCCTTGGCCGCAGCCAGTTCGGCAGGGGTGCCGTGTTCGTCGGTGGCGCACAAAAACAGGACTTCGTTGCCGCGTCCGCGCTGGTAGCGGGCATAAAGATCAGCTGGCAACTGAGAGCCGATCAGGTTGCCCAGATGTTTGATCCCGTTGATGTAGGGAATCGCGGAGGTGATCAGGTGACGGGTCATGCAAGTGCCTTTGGTTCGAAACTTGCGCAGCTTTAGCCCAAGGGGATTGTCATGACCAGTCAGTCCGTTTGCGATGTATCAAGCGGTTTGCGGCTGCGCCCGAACAGCCGCCCGATGGTGAAGGATGTGCGCGGGGTCGCAACGAACGCGGTGCGATCCACCGGAGAGGCGCGCTGCCGCATCCGGAAAAAGCCGAAAACGACCAGAACCAGATGCCCGATTGAAACCATCGTGAACAGGGCACCGGGGCCAAAGGCCTCGATCAGGACCGATGCGAACAAAGGCGCGGCAATGGCTCCAAGGGCAAAGAAAAACATCAGCGCGGCCGAAAGTTCGACCCGTTCGGAATTGTCCGCGAAATCATGTGCGTGTGCAGCGGCCACCGAATAGATCGGAAATGTGGTCAGCCCGAACAGTCCGGCCGACAGCATGATCGCGGTGGTGCCATAGCCGCTGCTGGCCACGGTCACGGCGCAACTGATCATGGCGGCGACGGACAGCCAGATCAGCACCCAGCGCCGATCATATTTGTCGGCCAGCCATCCGACCGGAATTTGCGCCAGCGCGCCGCCCAGAACAAAGGCCGCCAGGAACCAGGCGATTTGCCCCACGCTAAGCCCGACCCCCTGTCCGTAAACCGGGCCAACCATGCGGAAGGACGCGCTGGACAGCGCCGACACAACCACCGCCGCCGCCGCCAGCGGAGACAGATGTATGGCCAGCATCGGGCGCAGCCGTGCCGCGCGGGGGGTTTCGGGCTGTTGGTTGGTGGTCAGCGTCAGCGGGATCAGGGCGGCGCAACAGATAATGGCCAGCAGGTTGTATGACACGTAACTGGCCGGAGCGAGCACCCCGATAATCAGTTGCGCGCCCAGTGATCCGGTGGTGTCGACCACACGGTAGATCCCCATCGCGCGTCCGCGCGTTTCATTGGTCACTTTGGCCTGTAACCATGCTTCGACGACGGTGTAACATCCGGCCACGCAAAAGCCCGACATGATGCGCATGACGACCCAGGCATAGGGGTTCACCACCAGCATGTGCGCCAGCAGGCCGATGGCGCCGATCGCGGTAAACGCGGCAAAGGCGCGGCTGTGGCCGACTGTGCCCAGAACCCGCGGCGCCCACCAGCAGCCTATAAAGAACCCGAAGAAATGCGCCGAGCCGAGCAACCCGATTTCTTCGGTTGAAAACCCCAGTTCCAGGCCCGAAAGCGCATCAAGCGGGCCAACGCCACCTGTCGAAAGCTGCAATAGAATGACCGACAGGAACAGAGCGGCGAAGGAAATGAGCATGCGCATAAGCCGTTAGCACCATTCTTTTGTTGCCCGCGCTTGTTCTTAATCGACGGTCTTGGGTCGTTTTTCGGGGTTCAGCCAATCTTTAACGCTGCGCCTGAATGCGGGCAACTATGTCAAGCTGTACCACGTCGCCGACAAGGTCCGCGTATCCGCTTGCCCCGAAATCCGATCGCCGCACCGCCCCTGTCAGACGGATGGTCAGAGTGCTCAGATCGTCGGGCGCGCTGCCCTGCATGCGAAACAGGCTGGCCTGAAAGCTGGCCGGGCGGGTGACGCCGCGCATGGTGATGTCGCCATCGATGCGCGCGCCATTGGACAGGCGGCCATCGGCCCCCAGATGGATGGCCGTTGCGACAAAGCGGATGGTTGGGAATTGTCCGGCATCCAGAACCGATGGCGCCTTGAGCGCGTCCGTGGCAAAGATCAGCCCGGTGCGTGCCTTTTCCACGCTGACCTGAACGTCAACTTTGGCGTCACGCAGGTTTTCGGGATCAATGACCAGATCGGCCTGACTGACGGGCATTGTGCCTTTTTGCTCGGCACCGTTCAGCACATAGATAAACCCCACCTGGGAAACTGTCTGGTCCAGCGCATAGCGTGTCGGGGCTGCGCTGGATGTGGCCGTGCCAAGCACCATGATCAGGATGGCGTGCAGCAGGATGCGGACCGAAAGAAATTGTTTCATACCGTACGTTACGATGTTCTGCGGGAATTGGACCTTTATTCTGCAGTGATCACAGCACTTTGATGCCAAGCCCGGGCGCTGCACCCTGTGTGCCCCCGCCGGACGCTGTGATCTGCCAGCTTTGCGGTGCTGCGGTGCGGGCGCGGCGCCGTTCCAGATGCCAGAGCGTTTGGGTCGCGCTGTGGCGCGGGGCCATGTGCCAGCGGCTTTCGACACCGGGTGCGCCGCCATCCCCCGGTGTCAGCAGCAGACCCAGAGGTGCACCCATTCCGGCCTGTGCACCGGCTTGTGCCGCCAGATGCATGCGCCGCACTGCGGTCAGACCCGGCGGGGCGGGCACATCCCCGACCACCAGCGGGGCAGCACCGCTGCGCAACGCTTCTTCCATGGTCCAAAGGGTGTCTTCGGCGCGCCGCGGGTGCACAAAGATCAGACGCCCGGGATTTACAAAAGGGTGGATGCCCGCCCCGTGCAGCCCGTTGGTGCCCCAATCGGGGGCGATCCACAAAACCGGCCCGCTGGTCTGCGCCGCGCACCATAGTGCAAAGCTGTGGCGGGCTGCGCCGCAGACCTCGTGCAGACGGGCAAGGCGCAAGGACAACTGCCCCAGCAGGGTCAGCGACGGCGGTGCCGTGTCCGGGGCGCGCGAAAGCAGGGTTTGATTCATGGGATCACATTAATATGTTCTTTGTTTGTTCTCAATCTAAAAACGGTGTGCGCCTTGCCCCTGCGGATCGGGCTGCTAGGGTGCGCGGCAGAAAATTCAGAAAGGTTTGCCATGAAGATGAAGCCGTTGGGCCGCACCGGTCTTGCCGTGTCGGAACTGTGTCTGGGATCAATGACCTGGGGCACGCAGAACACGGTTGGCGAAGGTCACGCCCAGATCGACCGCGCGCTGGAACGGGGGGTGAATTTCATCGACACGGCGGAAATGTACCCTGTGAACCCTGTCAGCAAGGAAACCGTTGGCCGCACCGAGGACATCATCGGACAATGGGTCGAACAATCGGGGCGGCGCGATCAGGTGATCCTCGCGACCAAACATTCGGGCGAGGGGTTGGGATATGTCCGCGATGGTGCGCCGATTTCATCCAAGACAATTCCCGACACAATCGCGGGATCTCTGAAGCGGCTGAAAACGGATTACATCGATCTTTACCAGTTTCACTGGCCCAATCGCGGATCCTACATGTTTCGCAAGAACTGGACCTATGATCCGTCCGGCCAGAACAAGGCCGAGACGCTGGCCCATATGGAGGATGCGCTGGGCGCGCTGCAGCGCGAGGTCGACAAGGGCACGATCCGCGCCTTTGGTCTGTCCAACGAAAGCGCCTGGGGCACGGCCCAATGGCTGCGCCTGTCCGAGGACAAGGGCCTGCCGCGCGTTGCCTCGATCCAGAATGAGTATTCGCTGCTGTGCCGGATGTATGACACCGATCTGGCGGAACTGAGCGTCAACGAGGATGTCGGCCTGCTGGCGTTTTCGCCTTTGGCGGCCGGATTGCTGAGCGGGAAATACCAGAACGGCGCAGTGCCGCAGGGATCGCGCATGTCGCTGAACGGTGATCTGGGTGGACGCAAGACAGACCGCGCCTTCGCGGCGGTGGATCTGTATCTTGGCATCGCGCAGAAACACGGGCTGGACCCGGTGCAGATGGCGTTGGCCTGGTGCGCCACACGCCCGTTCATGGCATCGGTGATTTTTGGTGCAACGACGATGGATCAACTGGATCTGGCGCTGGGGGCCGCGGATGTGACGCTGGACGATGAGGTGCTGGCAGAGATCGATGCGGCCCAACGCCAGTGTCCGATGCCGTATTGACGGCGGGATTTCCGTATTTCCGGCGAAAAGAAGTGGGGGGTTACGCCGAACGCAGGCGGCGTGCGCTTTGGCCGTAGCTTGACTTGAAGGCGCGTGAAAAGCTGGATTGCGAGGCAAAGCCGCATGCCAGCGCGATATCGTTCAACGGCTCTGATGTGGCGGTGACACGGCGGTAGGCTTCGGCCAGACGCAGGGACAGGAAATAGGATTTGGGGGTCGTTCCCAGCCGCGCCCGGAACTGAAGTTCAAGCGACCGTGTGCTGACGCCCAGACGGCGCGCGATCTGCGGGATCGGCAGCGGGCTATCCAGATTGTCTTCCATCAGGGCATTGGCGCGGGCCGTCAGGATGTTGTGGCGGGCCGAGATGCGGCGGCTTTGCGGGCGGCTGGCATCCCCGACGGGATCGTAAATGAACGATGTCGTGACCTTTTCGGCCAGCGCGGTGCCAAAGCGGCCCGCGATCAGGGACAGCATCAGATCAATGGTGGGGGCGGCACCGCCACTGGTCAGGCGGGCGCCATCGACGCAATAACGGCTGCGTTCGACATTGATCTGGGAAAAGCGTGCGGCAAATGTATCGTGGTCTTCCCAATGGGTGGTGGCGCGGTGCCCGTCAAGCACACCGGCCCCTGCCAGAAGCCAGGGACCGCCATCAATGCCGGCAAGGGTGCAGCCCGCACGGGCCAGCCGGCGCAAGCTGGCGCGCAGATTGGGTGTATCGTGACTGGCCAGATTGAACCCGGCGATGATCAGCAACAGATCGGGCGGCGTGGCCTGTGCTATGGGGTCGCCGGGCACTTGCAGGCCGCTGGTCAACAGGGCCGGATTGCCTGCGGCGGTGGCATATGTCCAGTTGAACAGCCGCTTGCGCGCCTGCCGGTTGGCGGCGCGCATCGGATCGACGGCGGCGGCAAAAGACAATGTGTTGCTGTCATCCAGAACCAGAACCGTAATGCGCAGCGGTTCGGGATTGGGAAGAAAGATATTTTGTGCGGAATTCATCAAGTGGGATTCGTATAATGCAAAGTTGACTTGCGCAAGTCACGTCAAGATTTGCGCAGATTCGAAAAAAGGAGCGCCCCATGCCACTGACCATGAACAAAGAAGTCTTTATCACTTGTGCCGTCACCGGTTCGGGTGGCACGCAAGACCGCAGCCCGCATGTGCCCCGATCCCCCCAGCAGATCGCCGAAAGTGCGATTGCAGCGGCCAAGGCCGGTGCTGCCGTGGTGCATTGTCATGTCCGTGACCCTGAAACCGGCAAACCCAGCCGCAGCCTTGACTATTACCGCGAGGTCACGGACCGCATTCGGGATGCCGAGGTGGACGTGGTGTTGAACCTGACGGCCGGCATGGGCGGGGATATCGTGTTTGGCGGTGTGGAAAAGCCGCTGCCAGCCGTCGCCGGAACCGATATGATCGGCGCAACCGAGCGCGTGGCCCATATCGCGGAATGCCTGCCCGAGATCTGCACGCTGGATTGCGGCACGATGAACTTTGCCGAAGCCGATTATGTGATGACCAACACGCCGGGAATGTTGACGGCGATGGGGCGGATGATGACCGAAATGGGCGTCAAGCCCGAGGTTGAAGCCTTTGACACCGGTCATTTGTGGTACGCCAAACAGCTTGTCGCCGATGGGGTTCTTGAACCGGATGTGCTGGTGCAGTTGTGCATGGGGGTGCCGTGGGGCGCGCCGGATGATCTGAACACGTTCATGGCGATGGTGAACAATGTGCCCGACACCTGGACGTTTTCGGCCTTTGGTCTGGGGCGCAACCAGATGGCATATGTCGCCGCGGCGATTCTGGCGGGCGGCAATGTGCGTGTCGGGCTGGAAGACAATCTGTGGCTGGAAAAAGGTGTGCTGGCGGAAAACTGGCAACTGGTGGAACGCGCCGGAACCATCATCGAAAACATGGGGGCGCGGGTGATCGGCCCGGCGGAAGTGCGTGAAAAGCTGGGGCTGGTGAAACGGGCCCCCAAGTGACGGTGATGCGATACGCTGCGGTATCGGCGCTGGTTCTGGGGCTGACAGGGTGCGCGCCAGCGCCCGATTTGGCAGGATTTCGCGATGTATCAGCGCCGATCGCCGCCACCACACGGTTCGAGCCGCAGCGGCTTGATGGCACGTGGTGGGTCCGTGCAGAATTTGCGCAGACCCCGACGGCTGCACGGCAGGTACGCTATGTCTGGAACGGGGATGGCAGTTTTGACATCGGTCCGCTGGACGGCGCGCTGGTGCGCCATGACGTGAGTGAAGGCGCACGCTGGGCGGCATCGGGCGGTGCGCCTGAAATCTGGCTGTTATGGGTTGATACAGGCTATCGCACGGCCGCGCTGGGCACGCCGGACGGATCGTTCGGCATGATCCTTGATCGCGGTGCCGCGGGCGGCATCGACAGGATCGCCGCCGCGCGGGATATTTTCGACTGGTTCGGATACGACTTAACAAGATTGCGGGAGACACAAAGATGAGCGTGGCAGCTATTATCGGGGGAGGCGTGATTGGCGGCGGCTGGGCCGCGCGGTTTCTGCTGAACGGGTGGGACGTGCGGGTGTTTGACCCGGACCCCGAGGCAGAGCGCAAGGTTGGCGAGGTTCTGGACAACGCGCGCCGTTCGCTTCCGGGCCTGAGTGATGCGGCGATGCCGCAAGAAGGCCGGTTGAGCTTTCACCGGAGCATGGCCGACACTGTAAAAGGCGCCGACTGGATACAGGAAAGCGTGCCCGAGCGGCTTGATATCAAGCACAAGGTTCTGGCCGAGTTGCAGGGCGCGTGTGATGAAAGCGCAGTGATCGGATCCTCTACATCGGGGTTCAAGCCATCTGAGTTGCAGCAGGGCGCGGTGCGCCCCGCGCAGATCATGGTGTGCCATCCGTTCAATCCGGTCTATCTGCTGCCGCTTATCGAAGTCGTCACCACGCCTGAAAATGACACCGGGATTGTTGAAAAAGCCAAGGCACTGCTGACGTCGGTCGGGCTTTATCCGTTGCATCTGCGCAAGGAAATCGATGCGCACGTGGCCGACCGTTTCCTTGAGGCGGTCTGGCGCGAGGCGTTGTGGCTGGTCAAGGACGGCATTGCCACAACCGAAGAAATTGATAATGCGATCCGCTATGGGTTTGGTATCCGCTGGGCGCAGATGGGCTTGTTTGAAACCTACCGAGTAGCGGGCGGCGAGGCGGGCATGAAACATTTCATGGCGCAGTTCGGCCCCGCGCTGAAATGGCCGTGGACCAAGCTGATGGATGTGCCGGAGTTTACCGACGAACTGGTTGATCTTATCGCGGGGCAATCGGACGAACAATCCGGTGCCCATTCGATCCGCGAGCTGGAGCGGATCCGCGACAACAATCTGGTCAGCATGATGCGGGCGCTCAAGGCGCAGGATTATGGTGCGGGCGCTTTGCTGAATGCGCATGACGCGGTGTTGTTGCAAGACAGCCCCGTACCGGCAACGCTGGAACAGATCACGGATTACGCCGTACCTTTGGTGATGCTGGCGCAGGCCGTTCCGATCGACTGGCTGGACTACAACGGCCATATGAACGAGGCGCGCTATCTTGAGGCGTTCAGCCGTGCGACAGACCATTTCATGAAGCTGATCGGGTGTGACGCGGATTACATCGCCAATGGCGGCAGTTTTTTCACGGCAGAAACCCATATCCGGCATCTGGGCGAGGCCGCACCCGGTGCGCGGATCGAAGTGACAACGCGGGTGATATCGGGCGAAGGCAAGAAAATGCACCTGTGGCACGAAATGACCCATGAAGGTGCAGTGCTGGCCACGGGGGAACAGATGTTGCTGCATGTCAGTCTGGAAACCCGAAAACCCGCGCCGATGCCGGATGCGATGCAGGCCATATTGGCCCGCATGGTGGCAGGGCAGGCCGACATGTCGCCGCCAGACGGGCTGGGCCGTGCCATCGGTGCCCCGAGATGAGGCGCGTTTTGATTACTGCCGGCGCGTCCGGCATCGGCCGCGCCATGGGCGAGGCGTTTGACGCCGCCGGATTTGACGTGTGGGTCACGGATGTGGACAAACAGGCGTTGACTGGCTGCCCTGAACGGTGGCGGACAACCCAAGTCGATGCCAGTGACGAAGATGCCATGGCCGCGCTTTTTGAGGATCTGGGGGCGCGTTGGGGCGGACTGGACGTCTTGTGTGCCAATGCCGGCATTGCCGGGCCGACCGCGCGGGTTGAAGACATCGCGCTGGAAGACTGGCGCAGATGTGTCAGTGTCAATCTGGAAGGTGCGTTTCTGGCGGCAAAGTACACCGCGCCAATGATGAAGGAAGCGAAAGCGGGCAGCATTGTCGTGACGTCATCCACTGCAGGACTATACGGATATCCCAACCGGGCGCCCTATGCGGCGGCGAAATGGGCCGTGATCGGGCTGATGAAAACACTTGCCATGGAACTGGGGCCATTTGGCATCCGTGCCAACGCAATCTGCCCCGGTTCGGTGGAAGGCCCGCGTATGGAAGGCGTATTGGAGCGCGAGGCGGCAGCCAAGGGCATGACGCGCGATCAGGTCTATGACGGCTATGCCAGCGGCACCGCGCTTGGCCGGTTTGTCGAAGCAAGTGACATTGCGAACATGGCGGTTTTTCTGGGGTCGGATGCGGCCAGGCTGGTATCGGGGCAGGTGATTGGCGTTGACGGATTTACGATTAATCCTGACCCGAAAGTGTAGATATTACAGCCGGTTGATCAGGTTTGTTGATATTTTGAATCAAGTGATATCTGCGCGCAGGTCGCGCAGATGTTGCGCCATGTTGCGCGCAGAGACAGATGCTTCGCGTACCAGCACATCGAAATGACCGGTGAAGGTGTCGATCCGGTCGCGATCGCGAAATGCAAGGTAATGCCCGCCCGCATATAGAACGCAAAGCAGCGGACCAAAGATCGTGACCGGTGCACTGTAAAGTTTCCGCGCGTCGAAAAGATAGATCCGCAAACGCGGGTACAACTGGTCGATCAGGCGATCAAACTGGTCCAGTTGCTCCAGACGCGTGTCGAGCGGCAGGCCGGTGTAATAGCCGGTGGCATGGGCAAAGCTGTGCAGTTCGTAGACCGGCATCGCAATTTCGTAATCGGACCGGGCCGAGCGCATCCATGCCAGCCGATCTGTTGATGCGCCAATGGCCTGGCGTGCGGTGCGACCCAGATGGGGGGTATATTCCCATTCCAGCAGCGCTTGGGTTTTCAGCATGTCGGGCAGGGCCGCGGGGACGTGGCGGATCTTGTAGCCTGCCGCCTCACGGTGCCAGTCGAAAATCTGCTGATCGACAAGGGCGCGGGGGGCCGCAGTAAGCGACAGATTGGCAGACATCAGATCGGCGGCGCTTTCAGGGCGGTCCGACAGGCTCAGCAACCAGTCGGCCGACACACCAAGGGCCGAGGCACAGGCCCCGACGACATGGGCGTTGGGCAGGCGGGCGCCTTGACCTTTCAACAGCTGCGAAATGGTGGACCTGTCGACGCCGATGGCGCGGGCCAGACTGCTTTGGGTGCTGCCATGATCGGACATCGCGCGCTTTAACCGGGTGCGAAACTGTTCTGAACGGTCGCGTTTGTCGATGTTTTCATGCATGTGGTGAAAAATATCACAGTTAGTTTGTTTTGTTAACTGTATTCGGAATGTTCACAGCCACGTGAAGTGTCGTATCGCTGTTACATTCCACTTAACTCGGACACATTAATGGACGCCACTCACCGCTTTGATCCTGTTCACAAACTGCCAGATGTACGGGCAGTCGAATGGCCCACCCTGTCCCTGATTCTGGGCGCCAGTGCCGTCTGGATACTGGCAACGACGCTGATCAGCGCGATTTCACTGCCGCTGGGCATCGTCGTGACGACGCTGGCGATTGCGCTGCTGTCATCGCTTAGTCACGAAGTGCTGCACGGGCATCCGTTCCGGAACCAGAAGTGGAACGAGGCGCTGGTTTTCATCCAGCCGAACCTGTTTGTCCCCTATGGCCGGTTTCGCGACACGCACCTTGCGCATCACCACGATGAAGATCTTACCGACCCTTATGATGATCCCGAGAGCAATTATTTCGATCCGGCGGTATGGGCGCGGCAACCACGTTTTGTGCGCTGGATCTACCGGTTCAACAATACGCTGCTGGGCCGTATGCTGATTGGCACGGCGTTGGGACAAATCAGTTTCATGTGCGCCGACTGGCGTTTGATCCGTGGCGGCGACCGGTCGGTTGCAACCGCATGGGCGCTGCATCTGGTCGGTGTTGTCTTGGTGGTGTGGTGGGTGATCGCGGTTTCCGCCATGCCGTTCTGGGCCTACCTGCTTGCGGCATATTGCGGTATGGCGCTGATCAAGATCCGGACCTTTCTGGAACATCGGGCACATGAAAAATGCCGCGCCCGAACTGTGATCATCGAAGATCGTGGAATTCTGGCATTTCTGTTTCTGAACAACAACTTTCACGTCGTTCATCATGCGCATCCCAAAGTGGCGTGGTACCGCCTTCCGGCGTTGTATGAAGCCCGCAAAGAGGCGTTTCAGGCGCGAAACGAAAGCTATGTCTACCGGTCATACCGTGATGTTTTCGCCCGTTATTTCCTGCGCACCAAGGATCCGGTTCCGCATCCTCTCTGGTGGCCAAAGTAAATCTGCGCCATAGCAGGGCATGAGCCTTTGGATCCCTGTCACACTGGCCGCCGCGTTTTTCCAGACGCTGCGGTTCATGCTGCAAAAACACCTAAGCCGCGTTGATCTGTCCCCGGCAGGGGCCACATTTGCGCGGTTTTTCTATTCTGCGCCGCTGGTTGCCGTTTTGCTGGCGCTATACCTGAACGCGTCAGGGCAAGCACTGCCAACGCTTGGGCTTGCCTTCTGGATCTATGGGGCGGCGGGCGGTGCGGCGCAAATTCTTGCCACCATTTGCGTTGTCATGCTGTTCAAGCAACGAAATTTTGCCGTGGGCATAACCTTTAAGAAAACCGAAGTGATCCAGACGGTTCTGGTAGGGTGGGTCATTCTGAGCGAAGGCGTGTCGATCTGGGGATTTGCCGCGATCCTGATCGGTTTGATCGGCGTGCTGTTGCTGTCTGACCCGCCGGGTGGTGACGGGGTGTGGCTGCGCAGAATTGCCAATCGCGCCGCCGGTATCGGTTTGGTGTCGGGCGTGTTCTTTGCGATCTCGGGGGTGTGTTATCGCGGTGCCTCGCTTGAGATTGCCAGTGCCGATCCGCTGTTGCGGGCGGGTGTGACGTTAAGCGCGGTGACGGCCATGCAAATGGTGGCAATGGCGATTTGGCTGCGCCTGCGCGAGGCGGGCGAAATCACGGCTGTCTGGCGCGTTCGCAAGGTGGCGGGCTGGATCGGGCTGACCTCGATGGCGGGATCAATGTGCTGGTTCACGGCGTTTACCCTGCAAACGGCGGCCTACGTCAATGCGCTGGGGCAGGTCGAACTGATTTTCAGTCTGCTCGCCTCGACCTTGTTTTTTCGTGAAACGATTTCAAGGCGGGAAATATTCGGCATCGCCATTCTGGCAATCAGTATCCTGATGCTGATTCTTGTCATCTGACCACGCCTGAGGCGTATCTAGTCCGGCATGGGGTGGCCGCGCAGGCGCAGGAACAGGCTCTCTTCGTCGTTATTGCGGAAATAGGGCACCGATGCGGGCGGGGCGGGGTCGGTTGCGCGTGCCCCGACCTCGCTCAGGACGACTTCGGTGATAAAGGGCAGATCAAAGCGGCGTACCTGCCCCAGTGGAATCCATTGCAGGTGCGATAGTTCATCCGATGCGGCGGAAAAATCATCCGGATCACTGGCCAGCGTATCGGCATCCACCAGAAAAAACCGTGCATCAAACCGGCGCGGCCGCCCCGGCGGGGTCAGCGCGCGGAACACAAACTGTAACGGGGTGGCATTTGGCAGGTGGCCGGTGGCGGCAAAGCCGGCCCAGTCTTGCGGCACTGTGCCGGACCAGCGCCCCGGCACACCCAGAACCTGCCCGGTTTCTTCCCAGAGTTCACGAATGGCGGCTGCGGCCAGGGCATATTCCAGCCCGGCTTCGGATTGATCGCGCAGTCGGGTCAGGCACAGATCCGACAGCGCGCCAGCCAGCGGTACCTGTGCATCGGTTGCATCGACCGCGCCGCCGGGAAAGACGAATTTGTTTGGCATGAACGCGGCTTTGGCCCCGCGCTGGCCCATCAGAATATGTGGATTGCTTTGGCGATCGCGTAAAAGGATGACAGTGGCAGCGTTTCGGATTGCCGATTTATCGATAGCCATATTGTCCCTTTTTACCTGCGCTTGTCAGGGTGCGGTGCGAAACCCGTACATGTTGCGCGCCCATTGAAACCCGACGATTGAGCCCTTCAGTCGTGGCAAAAGGTAAAGAGACAAAGCCACACAGCCAACCGCAAATATTGTGAACAGCGTCAACGGTTCCGGACGCCAGCGCACAAACGCAAAATGCAGCAGCGGTGCCATCAGGTGGCCGACAATCAGAATCGTCAGATAGGCGGGACCGTCATCTGCGCGGTGGTGATACAATTCCTGATTACAAACTGTACAGGTCTTGTTTACGGTCAGATACCCCTTGAGAAGCGCCCCACTGCCGCAATTCGGGCATTTGCGGCGCCACCCGCGGTAAATCGCAGGCCAAACGGCGTGATCCGTTTCCTGATCCGCTTCGGATCGGGCATCTACAGTGTCATGCATTTTGTTTTCCCTGGCTGGACGCAACCGTTTTTTGACTAGCTTCCTGCGCTTTCCGCACGGCAATTGCGAGGACGCATTTCGTCATTGCGGCGTTCCGTCGCAAAGCTTCATCTCTGGATTGTGCGGTTCGGCGGATGGTCAACTTTTTTTCGACGGAACCACCGCCGGTATACGTAAAAGAAACGTTCGCCCCGCAACAGGGCGCAACGGATCAGACAGATAACGGAGTTCATCGAACATGAAACGCACAGCATTCATCACAGGTATCATTCTGGCCGGGTTCAGCGTTACGGCGCTTGCATCGGTCGCCGTGGCCAAGGGGCAGCGCGGCCACCACATGACATTCTCGCAGATCGATACGGACGGGAACGGACAGATCACACGCGAGGAAATGCAATCGATTGTTGAAAACCGCTTTGCCGCGGCAGATGCGGATGCGGACGGGTTTCTGACGCGGGCAGAGCTTGAAAAGGCCGCGGCGGAACGGGCTAAAGAACGCGTCACCCAAATGATGGAGCGGATGGACACGGACCGTGACGGCAAGATTACGCTGGCCGAGATGAAACCGCGGCGGGATCCTTCACGGATGTTCGACCGCGTGGACAGCGACAGCGACGGGGTGATTTCACAGGCGGAATTCGATGCCTTTCATGCCCAACGCAAAGGCCGCCACTCGGACAAGCAGGATTGATCGGGCGCAGGGCGGCGCAAGCTGAACTTGTTTGCCGCCCTTGCCGTTGATAGCCCTGCGAGGATGGGAATGCCGCTGGATTCACGACAGGATGTGCCGGATGAGGCGTTGTTGGCATTATACGCCAATGGCGATGCCGATGCGGCTTTCGTTCTGACACAACGCCTGACGCCGCGGGTGTTCGGGCTTGCCGTTCGCATGCTTGGGGATGCCAGCGAGGCCGAGGATGTTGTGCAGGAGGCGATGTTGCGCCTGTGGCGCATCGCACCGGAATGGCGGCAGGGCGAAGCACAGGTTGCAACGTGGTTGTATCGTGTGGCCTTGAACCTTGCGACCGACCGTCTGCGGCTGCGCAAGCGGCAGGGGCCGCCGCTTGATGCTATCGATGACCCAGCCAGCCCCGAACCGGGTGCGCCGGAACGGTTGCAGGACAAGGCGCGCACCTTGGCCCTGCAAGCGGCGCTGGATGATCTGCCGGAGAGGCAAAAGCAAGCGGTCATCCTGCGCCATATCGAAGGTCTGGCCAACCCCGAAATCGGGCAGATCATGGGGATCACCACCGAAGCTGTGGAAAGCCTGACGGCACGGGGAAAACGGGCGCTGGGTGCGGCCCTGGCCGGACGCCGCGCAGAACTGGGATATGATGATGACTGATCAAAACGATATGAACGCAAGGCTGGAGTCCGAGTTTGCCGCGGCGCGTCGCAGCCGGCACGAACCTTCGCCGGATTTGATGGCGCGCGTGCTGTCCGATGCGCTGGCGCACCAGCCCAGACCGGCCATGGCGCGCGCCGCTGCGCCCGCGCGGGCCGGGTTTGGAACACGCATATTCGGGTTTCTGGGCGGCTGGGCGGCCATGGGCGGTCTGGCGACAGCCACGATTGTCGGATTCTGGATTGGCATCCGTCCACCCGACATGATTGAAACGCCGACCAATGCGCTTTTTTCACAGAACGATACGCTGGCGCTGGTTGATGCCGACCTGAGCGATTTCAGCTGGAATTTCGAGGATCCGAACCCATGACCGAAAAAAACGATCACAAATCAAAGTGGGGGTGGGGCCGGATTGTTCTGGTTGTGTCCCTTGCGCTGAACCTTGCTGTTGCCGGGGCCGTTGCAGGTATGGCGTTCCGGTTTGGTGGCGGTGAACACCGTGCGCATGGCCGGGATTTTGCCGCCCCCTTTATTCGTGCGCTGGATCATCGCGATCGCGCGGAACTGCGGGAAGAGTTGCGGCGTGCGGGCAAGGCCATACCGGACCGGCGGGCGCAAAGCGCGGCGCTATACACAGAGATCGGCGTTGCATTGCGCGCTGACCCCTTTGATGCCGGTCGGGTTGCCGCGCTGATGGCAGAGCGGCAGGCAGGGCTGGCGGCCCGCATGACAGCAGCGCAGGATATCTGGTTGCGCCATGTCACCGCGATGACAGCATCCGAACGGGTGGCCTATGCCGACAGGTTGGAAGACGCGGCCAGCCGTGGGTTTCACGGCCGGGATGACAATTAGGGATCAGGCGGCGGGCCTGCTCATCCTGACGCAGTTGCGCCCCTTGTCCTTGGCTTTGTAAAGGGCCTGATCGGCTGCATCCAGCAAACGCGCGACGGTGTCGGCCTGTACCATATCGGGAAGAAACGGCGCGGTGTCAGGGTCGCCCGCGATGGCGACGCCAATGCTGATGGTGACGTGCAGCGGCGGGACCAGCGATGCCGGCTGTATATCGGATGCAACGGGGTTTTTCATCACCGGCGTTTCCTGAACGGCGCTGCAAAGACGGCGCGCGGCGGTGCGGGCTGCTTTCAGGCCTGTATTGGGCATGACGATCAGAAATTCCTCTCCGCCAAAGCGGGCGACCAGATCGACGGCGCGCAAATTCCGGCGCAATCGCTGTGCCACATCTATTAGTACCGCATCGCCGACAGCGTGGCCGAACCGGTCATTGATCGATTTGAAATGGTCAAGATCCGCAATCATGACGGCAAATGGTTTGTCCGTACGCATCGCGGTTTCCATTATGCGGGCCAGATGTGGCAAGGCGTAACGGCGGTTGTAAAGACCTGTCAGCGGATCGGTCACGGCTGCCTGCGCGCCACTGCGCATGGTTTCACGCAATCGGTCCGATTGCCGCTTGCGCGACAATTGCGTGGTCAGGCGCAAGGCAAATTCGGCTGCATCAACGCCATCGGGCATCGCATCGTCTGCGCCCAGATCAAAGGCATCTGCCGCGGTGTGCTGGCACCCGGCGGCTGTGATGACGATGATCGCGGCATGCCGGGTGCTGGCGCGCGCGCGGATATCGGCCAGCAATCGCAATCCCGGATCGGGCTCGCTGTTCGTCAGCGCGATAACAAACACATCCGGCGTGTTCTGTTCATCCAGTGCGCCCATCGCGCTTTTGATGCTGTGCGCATGAACATCGTGCGCGACGCCTGCCGTGATCGTGCCGGCCAGGTGTTGCGCATCGGTCAGATCGGTTGCGACTAGGGCAATCCGGCCTGGACCTGAAAAGCCGTAGGCGTCTTCGCAAAAGCCCAAAGCGCGCGATGTGCCATCGCGCAGGCGCAATTCCTGCGTCGTGGCCTGCGCGCGCAGAAGTGAGCGGATACGCGCCAGCAGAAGACCATCCGCAACCGGTTTTGACAGGATGTCTTCTGCGCCCGCCCGAAGGGCTTGCAACCGGAAGGCCGGGCTGTCCTTTTCGGTGATCATCACAATGGGAACAGTGCTTAACGCGGCATTGGATTTCATCGACTTGCAGAATTCAAACGTCCCGTTCTGCGGCAGATCGCCGGACAGAATAACCAGATCGGGCGGTGATGCGTGAACACGGTCCACTGCCGCGTCCAAGGAAGGTGCCGATGCGACATCGTAAAAGGCGGCAGAGAACGTGACGGTCAACATGATCCGGTTGGTCGCCACGGCATCGACGATAAGGACCTTGGCCTGCATCTGGCTGCCTTTCCGGGCTTGCATTTCCTTGATGCGCAAGTTTTTAGTGACAGAGGTTAATAAAGCCTTTCGATTTCCAGGAAAAAGCGAGTCATATGTCGCTGTCGCAAGAAGCCGCTGAAACTGTTGCCTTGCAGGCCCTTGCGTGGCTGGCAGGAAACGAAGACCTGTTGCCGGTTTTTCTGGGATCAACAGGCGCATCTGAATCCGATTTGCGTTCGCGCATCTCATCGCCTGATTTCCTGTTGTCAGTGCTTGATTTCCTGATGATGGATGATGCCTGGGTGATCGCGTTTTGTGATGCATCCTCAATCCCTTACGAGCGCCCGATGCAGGCGCGCCATGCATTGCCCGGTGGGGCGCCCACCCATTGGACCTGACCCCTATGCAACCTGATCACCGACGTGCCGATGCCATCTGTTTTGACAAGGACGGCACGCTTTTCGATTTTGCGACCACGTGGAACGGGTGGGCCGGGCAGGTGATTGCAGACCTTGCCAAGGGCGACGCCGAAGTTGCGGCAAGAATTGCGCTGTCCTGCGGGTACGATCTGGAGGCAAGGCGGATCTTGCCGGGTAGTCCGATTGTTGCGGCGACAAATCGCGAAGTTGCAGAATCAATGGCGGCGGGTGTTCCGGACCGCGACATTGCCGAGATTGAAACCTATTTGACAATGTCCGCCTCTCACGCGCCGCTTGCCCCTGCCGTTCCCTTGGTACCGTTCCTTCAGGGGCTTGCCGGGCAGGGGGTGGCGCTGGGTGTGATGACCAATGATACCGAATTCGGTGCGCGCGCCCACCTGAGCAGTGCCGGCGTGCTGGACCTATTTGATTTTGTTGCTGGTTTTGACAGCGGGCACGGCGCGAAACCGTCACCTGATCCGCTGTTGGCCTTTTGTCTTGCGGTTGCCGCCACGCCGGAAAGATCGGTCATGGTCGGGGACAGCCGGCACGATCTGATTGCCGGACGCGCGGCGGGAATGCAGACTGTGGGTGTTCTAACAGGGATGGCCGAACTGGCCGATCTTGCCCCCTTTGCGGATGTGGTTTTGCCCGATATCGGCCATTTGCCGCTGTGGTTGACGTCCTGACGGGCCTGCTATGATCCCAAGCGACCCTTTTTAGGTAAAAACGACACCGCTTGTCGCAATCGGTAAGGCGTTCTGGCCCGTTCCCTCCACATGATGGATTGACCCATTCGGAGGAACCATCATGGCGGACGTGAAAGAGCGCAGGAAACGGGGCGGCGGACGTGCCGGGAACACGGCGCGGCGTGGCGGCGAGGTTGTGGACCAGATGCCATGGCGTCTGATCAGGAATACTGATCGTCCGACCGAACCGCTGGGAACGGAAGGCGTCAACGCCATTCACGAAGGCGCGATGCGCATTCTGGAAGAAATCGGCATCGAATTCCTTAATCACGAAGCGCTGGCCATCCTGAAAGAGGCCGGGTGTACGATCGACGGCGAAAACGTGCGTATGGGGCGCGATTTCGTGATGGAGATGGTCGGCAAGGCGCCATCGCAATTCACGCTGACACCCCGGAACAAGGCGCACGAAATCATTATCGGCGGCAACTACATGGCGTTTGGAAACGTATCCTCGCCGCCCAATTACTGGGATATGGAGATCGGCACCAAAGTGCCGGGCACGCGCGAGATGTGCCGCAATCTTCTGAAACTGACGCAGTATTTCAACTGTATCCACTTTGCCGGCGGTTATCCGGTAGAACCGGTGGATATCCATGCATCGGTGCGCCATCTGGATGTGCTTTATGACAAGCTGACGCTGACCGACAAGGTCATGCATGCCTATTCGCTGGGCACAGAGCGCGTTGAAGATGTGATGGAAATGGTGCGGATTTCCGGCGGCTGGACCCACGAGGAATTCGAAGCCAGCCCCAAGATGTACACCAACATCAATTCGACCTCGCCGCTCAAGCACGATATCCCGATGCTGGACGGCTGGATGCGCATGGCGCGCCGCAATCAGGGGCTGGTGGTCACGCCGTTCACGCTGGCTGGCGCAATGGCGCCTGTGACGATGTCGGGCGCGGTTGCGCAATCCCTGGCCGAAGCCCTGTGTGCGGTTGCCCTTGCGCAATACATCCGGCCCGGCGCGGCAACGGCAATTGGCACGTTCACATCAAATGTCGATATGAAATCCGGCGCGCCGGCGTTTGGCACGCCCGAATACATGCGCGCGACGCAAATGACCGGCCAGATGGCGCGGTTTTATGATCTGCCGATGCGCGCCAGCGGCGTTTGCGCAGCAAACGTGCCTGACGGGCAGGCGATGTGGGAAACATCGAATTCGCTGTGGTCCGCGGTGCAATCGGGCGCGAACATGGTCTACCATGCTGCGGGCTGGTTGGAAGGCGGGCTGATCGCAAGCCCCGAAAAATTCATCATGGATTGCGAAATTCTGCAAATGATCCAACGATACATGGAGCCTGCCATCACGGCGACAGGACCGGACGAAATCGCGTTTGATGCGATCAAGGACGTTGGCGCGGGCGGGCATTTCTTTGGAACGCCGCACACGCAGGAACGCTATGAAACCGCGTTTTATTCGCCCATTGTCAGCGACTGGAAGAACTATGAAGGCTGGGAAGCGGCCGGCGGCGTCTGGACACCGGAACGGGCGCATCACATGTTCAAGAATATCGTGAACAGTTTCGAAGAGCCGCCGATGGACCCGGCCATCCGTGACGAACTGGCCGCATTTGTCGAGCGGCGCAAGGCAGAAGGCGGTGCACCAACGGATTTCTGATCTGTTCGGTTAAGACTAGCACAAATGGCGGGCTGGTTCAGATGAACCGGCCCGTTTAACATGACCCTGTCAGAGCAAATCCGGAGGCAGGACATGAGCCCTAAAGAACAAGACCGCACCATCTTGCTGGATCGCGTGGCAATGGCGGTTCTGGGTACCGCTGCAGGTGTGTCTTTCTGGTTGCTGGTCGAGGTGCTGCCAGACACCGATGTGCACCCGCGTCTTTATCTGGCTGTGTTCGCCCTGGCGGCGGTGTTTTTCGGTGTGGCGCTGGCGCTGTGTGGGCCGGTTTCGATCCTGCGGGCGGTGGCCGCTGCGTTGGCGGTGGGTGTGCCGTCTGCTGCATTGCTCAGCCTTGCCGGATTGCGGTTCGCCGATGCAGCAGACATCGCGCGCAGCCCGCCTACGTTGATGATGTTCATCATCATGGTTTCTGTGGCGACACCGTTTCTGGCCGTGTGGTTGCAGGACAGAACGAGTTGGCGGCGCTATCCGGATCTGTTCGATGCAGCCTGGACGATCACGGTTAGATATCTGGCGGCGTGGCTGTTCGTGGGCGTGGCATGGCTGGTTCTGATGCTGTCAAACGCCTTGCTCGGGTTGGTCGGGGTGGATGTGATCGAGAACCTTTTGGATGTCGAACCTGTCCCTTATGCGTTTTCCGGCCTAGTTCTTGGGATTGCCCTTGCTGTCGTGCATGAACTGCGCAGCTATTTGTCGCCCTATCTGCTGTTGCGCCTTTTGCGGCTGCTTTTGCCGGTTGTCCTGCTGGTGGTACTGATTTTCATTGCCGCGCTGCCGCTGCGCGGACTGTCGAGCCTGTTCGGGGACTTTTCCGCAGCCGGGACACTGATGGGCGTAACCATCGGCGCGATTACACTGATTACCATAGCGCTGGACCGCGATAACGGATTGGCTGTGCACACCCCGCTGATGCGCTCTGCAACGCAGGTTCTGGCGCTGGCATTGCCGGTTCTGGGGGCGCTTGCGCTTTATGCGATTGTGCTGCGGGTGACGCAGTACGGCTGGACACCGGACCGTGTGTTTGCGGCGGTCTGCGCCACGTTTCTTTTGGCTTACGGGGTCTGTTATGCGGTGGTTGCGCTGGCACGGCGGCACTGGATGGACAGGATCAGACGTGTCAACGTAACACTGGCTTTGGTTCTGATCGCGATTGCCGCGCTGTGGATGACACCGCTGCTGCATGCCGAAAAAATTTCGACCGGCAGCCAGATTGCTCGCTACCAGTCGGGGCAGGCAATGGCCGCGCAATTGCCGCTTTGGGAAATGGACAAGGAGTGGGGCAAGGCAGGGCAGCGCGGACTGGCGCGACTGGAAGAGCTGGACAGCGATGGCGCGCTGGCGCCGATGATTGCGGCTGCCCGTGAGGCCGATAGCAAATATGCGCTGGAGAACCTTCAGAACGTCGCGTTGGGGCAGGCCCGCGTCGCGGATCTGATCAAAGTCATGCCGGTGAGGCCCGAGGGTGAAACCCTGCGCGCCAGCGATCTGGCGGCAGTACATGTGACGGTGGTCGAGCGATGGTATCAAGCCTGTTCGGCATCTCTGTCAGATCAGGCCCCTTCTTGTGTTCTGGTCATCGGTGAACTGGATGAGACGGGCGAGCGGCAGGGCATGTTTTTCGCGCAAGTCGAAGGGCAGAACGCATTTGTCGAACTGATTTCGCTGGGGCAGGGCGATCAGAGCTGGGCGCGCAATATGTATGACCTCGCCAACACACAAAGAGCGTTTATTCCCGACGGTACGGTGGCAAGAATATTGTCGGGCGATTTCCGCATCGGGCCCAGCCGTCAAAAGGCGCTTTTTGTAGGCGACATGGAACTTGTTCCCGACAATTGAATATATTGGGGGTTTCTTAACGCCCGCCGCGCCAAGGTGTCTTTGGGAAACGGGAGTGAGACACCATTATGCATGGCTTGATCAACAAGGCGATTGAACGCTTTGTGCGCGATACCTGTGGTGATCCGGACTGGGACCGGATCGTTGCCGCCGCCGGGCTTGAGTATTCCGGGTTCGAGGCGATGTTGCGCTATGACCCTGCGGTTACAGTGCAGGTTCTGGCTGCGGCATCAGAGGTTCTGGCCCGGCCGCCCGGCGACATTCTGGAAGATATCGGAACCTACCTTGTGTCCAACCCCAATGTTGAGGCGCTGCGCCGGTTGTTGCGGTTCGGCGGTGCCGATTTTGTAGAGTTTCTGCATTCTCTTGATGATTTGCCGGATCGGGCGCGCATGGCCGTTTCGGATCTGGATTTGCCGGACATCGAACTGCGTGAACATGCGGTCGGCCGGTTCAGCCTGATCTGCCGGTCGGAACAGCCGGGGTTCGGCCATGTTCTGGTTGGGGTGTTGCGCGCGATGGCGGATGATTACGGCGCACTGGTTCTTCTGGAACATCATGGCCGCCACGCCGGTACGGAAACCGTATCGATCGTTCTGATCGAGCATAAATTCGCACAGGGGCGCAATTTCTGTCTTGGGGCCGGCGCGTCATGACAGGCCCGGTTCAAACCCCGCCTGACCTTTATCATGTTCTGGATCAGCTGTGCCCGATGCATGCGGTTCTGGATGCAACGGGGCATATCCTGCATGTCGGGCCAACACTGCAAAAACTACGGCCCGGCACCCCGTTGCCCGGACAGCGATTTCTTGAGGTTTTTGAACTTCACAGGCCGCGCTCTGTCACCACCATGGCGCAGCTTCTGGCGATCGGCGGTGTGAAACTGCATCTGGCGTTTCGCACTACCCCTCGAACCGCGCTGAAGGGTTGTGTGACAAAGGGGCCTGTGCCGGAACAGGTGATCGTGACCCTGGGCTTTGGCATGTCGATCCACGAGGCGGTGGCCACCCATGCCCTGACCAGTGCGGATTTTGCCGTGACCGATCTTGCCGTTGAAATGCTTTATCTGGTCGAGGCGAAATCTGCCGCAATGGAAGCATCGCGCACCCTGAACCTGCGATTGCAAAGCGCCATGATGGCCGCCAAGGAACAATCCCTGACAGATACGTTGACCGGGCTGAAAAACCGCCGCGCGATGGATAACGCGCTTTGGCGGCTGATCGAGAACCGCGAACGGTTCGCGCTGATGCATCTTGATCTGGATTTTTTCAAAGCCGTCAACGACACAAGGGGCCATGCTGCGGGCGATCACGTTTTGCAGCATGTATCTGCCCAGATGCTGCAAGAAGTGCGCCAGACCGATATGGTGGCACGGGTCGGCGGGGACGAGTTTGTGTTGCTGTTCCCGGGGCTGACCGATCACGCAACTCTGGATGATCTGGCCCGGAGGATTATCGCGCGACTGGAACAGCCAGTGATTTTTGAGGGCAAGAGCTGCCATGTGTCTGCAAGCATCGGCACAGTTCTGTCCTCTGACTATACGAATCCCACGCCCGATCGCGTGCTGGCCGACGCCGATGTGGCGCTTTACGCCTCAAAACACGCCGGACGCGCCTGCCACAGGTTCTACACACCCGATTTGCGCAGCTGAGTGGGCGAAAGCCGTTCGCGTTGCGTGGAACGCTTGGATAGCTCTGGGGAGATGGGGGAAGGAAAATGGCAGCCCGTAGGGGAGTCGAACCCCTCTTTTCAGGTTGAAAACCTGACGTCCTAACCGATAGACGAACGGGCCACTAAGTGGTGATCGGGTGATTAGGCAATCCACCCGTCAGGCGCAAGCAGAAATTTGCGGTTTGGCGCAGTTTTTCTGTACAGTGGTTCAGGCGGGGGTGGCGTCTTCCAGACGTAGTTGCACGGTTTGGCGTCCGCGCCAGATGTTGATCTCAAGCCGGCCGGCCAGATGAAAGCGGGCACCGCCATGGGCATCAAGCGCAGCACCAAGGGGACTGTCATAGGCCCCAAAGCTGATCGCGTCGAGCGTGGCGCCAAGACCGTCGCCAAAGGTAAGCTTCAGGTGGCTGTCACCAACCCGTTTGGTGAACTTGATCTGCATATCGGGAAACACAAAGCGCGGGCCGGGTGCGCCTGCGCCATATGGTCCGGCGCGTTCGATTTGTTCGATCAGGTCGACAGTGGCTGCACCAGGCATCAAAACGCCATCCACGCGCAGATCAGCGGGGCCAGCGCGATCAGCGCCTTGTTTCTGCATCAACTGGGCCAGCCGTTCCATCGCAGGTTCCAGTTGATCCTGTGCCACTGTCAATCCGGCGGCCATCTTGTGGCCACCGCCCTTGATCAACAATCCTTCGCCCGCAAGCCGCTGGATCGCGGCACCCAGATCCACGCCCGTCACGGACCGCCCCGAGCCTTTGCCAATTCCGTTTTCCAGACCGATCACAACCGCTGGCCGGTTGCTGGCCTCTTTCAGGCGGGCGGCGACAATTCCAACTACGCCTGGATGCCAGCCTTCGCCGGCCGCCCAGACCAGCGGCGCATCAAGGCCACGTTCTTCTGCCTGTGCCATGGCGGCTGCGCGCACGGATGCTTCGATATCGCGCCGCTCGGTGTTCAGGGCATCCAGACGCTCGGCCAGGGCTGCGGCTTCGTGCGGATCGGCGGTGCCCAGCAGTCGCGCGCCCATATCGGCCTGCCCGATGCGCCCCCCCGCATTGACCCGCGGGCCCAGCAGGAACCCAAGGTGATAGGTGGCAGGGGCAGCGTCCAGCCGGGCAACATCGGACAGCGCGACCAGACCGGGGCGTTCCCTTCGTGCCATCACCTTCAGGCCCTGCACGACGAACGCGCGATTCGCTTCGATCAGGGGGGCCACGTCTGCGACCGTTGCCAGCGCAACAAGATCCAGCAGTCCCATCAGATCGGGGCCTTTGTGCCCGGCTTCGCGCAGTTGGCGCCCGGCCTCGACCAGCATCAAAAACACCACGCCCGCGGCGCACAGATATCCCAGATCACCGGTCTCGTCCTGCCGGTTTGGGTTTACGACGGCCAGCGCGAGGGGCAGGGTTTCGCCGCCAAGGTGGTGATCCAGCACAATCACGTCGGCGTCTTTGGCGGCTGCAATGGGGCCGTGGGACAGCGTGCCGCAATCCACGCAGATGATCAAATCGTGGGTCGCGGCCAGTTCGGCCATGGCGGCATCGTTCGGGCCATAGCCTTCGTCGATCCGGTCGGGCACGTATAAAGTGGCCGAAAGGCCCATCTGGCGCAGCCAGTCGATCAGCAGCGCCGCCGAACTGCCACCATCAACATCGTAATCGGCAAAGACCGCAATGCGCTGGCGCGCCTTTACGGCCTGCAGAAAGCGGGCCGCGGCGGTTTCCATATCTTTCAGTTTGCGCGGATCGGGCAAAAGATCGCGCAATTGCGGCGACAGGAACAGGGGCGCATCTTCGTCAGACACGCCGCGACGGGCCAGAACCTGACACAGGGCCTGCGGCAGGGTGGTGGACTGGGCCATGGCATCGGCGGCACGCTGAACCTCGATCTCGGGGCCGATCCATCGGCGTCCGGTCAACGATGTTTCAACGTCAAGAAATGCCACGAAAGCCCCCGTTCTTTGATCCGCACCCGTCGCCGGCCGGTTTTATCCCGCGCGAGCGAACGGTGATCAGCTGACTGGGGTGCGGTATTGCATGCGCCGCACTGAACCGGTTTTTGAGCGCATCAGCAGCGTTTCGGTGGTATACCAGCCGACCTCGCGCTTGATGCCGGGCAACAGCGTTCCGCCGGTGACACCGGTGGCGGCAAAGATCACATCCTGCGTGACCATTTCGTCGCGGCTGTAAACCCGGTCCAGATCGGTAATACCCGCCTTGGTAGCGCGTCCGCGTTCGTCATCGTTGCGAAACAGAAGCCGGCCAAACATCTGGCCGCCCATGCATTTCAGTGCGGCCGCGGCCAGCACGCCTTCGGGTGCGCCCCCGGCGCCCATATACATGTCAATTCCGGTCACGTCCGCTTCGGCGCAATGCATCACACCCGCCACATCGCCATCGGTGATCAGGCGGATGGCGGCGCCTGTGGCACGCACTTCGGCAATCATTTCGTCATGGCGCGGGCGTTCCAGAATGCAGACGGTAATATCGGACGCGGCGCAATTGCGCGCTTTGGCCAGCGCCGTAACCCGCTCTTGCGGTGTCATATCCAGCGAGACAACGCCTTCGGCATAGCCCGGGCCGATCGCCAGCTTGTCCATGTAAACATCCGGTGCGTGCAGCATCGAACCGCGCGGGCCCATTGCAATCACGGTCAGTGCATTTGGCATGTCCTTGGCGGTCAGGGTCGTGCCTTCCAGCGGGTCCAGCGCGATATCGACGCCGGGGCCATTGCCGGTGCCGACTTCCTCGCCGATATAAAGCATGGGTGCTTCGTCGCGTTCGCCTTCGCCGATCACGACCACGCCGGCGATATCCAGCAGGTTCAACTGTTCGCGCATCGCGTTGACGGCGGCCTGGTCGGCGGCCTTTTCATCGCCGTGCCCGACCAATCGGGCCGACGCAAGGGCTGCCGCCTCGGAGACGCGGGCCAGACCGAGTGACAGCATTCTGTCATGAAATTCAACAGGTGCGGTGCTCATCAAACTATCCTTGCTGTTCTTTTAACAAATTGCGCGCCGAGGCGCGGCCTGATCCATGGCACTAGACATTCTCGATCCGTAAAGCAACGGGGGTGCTGGCCAGAACGTCGGTGCCTTGCATCGCGGCCAGCGCCTCGTCCAGAGCGGAGCGAGTGGTTTTGTGGGTGACGATCAGAACGGGTGCGGTGTGTTCGGAATGGCCGTACTGTCGCATCCGGTCGATTGACACGCCGGCATTGCCAAGCACTGAAGCAACTTTGGCCAGCGCACCGGGTTTGTCCATCAGATCCATGCGCAGATAATAGGGTGCGGGCAGAACCGACCGCGCAGGAGTGGATTTCAGCAGTTGTGCGGCAGGTTGCCCAAAGGTCGGCAGGCGCACGCCGCGGGCGATATCGCAGACGTCGGACAGAACGGCGCTTGCCGTGGGGCCCATGCCGGCCCCGGCACCGCGCAACATGACCTGACCCACCTCGTCGCCTTCCAGAACGACCATATTGGTGCCGCCATCCAGTTGCCCCAGCGTTGAAGTATCGGGCACAAGGCACGGCATCATCCGCTGTTCCAGACCGCGCCCGGTTTTTTGCGCAACACCCAGCAATTTGATCTTGAACCCCATATCGGCGGCGTGGCGGATATCCTCGATGCTGACCCGTTCGATGCCTTCCAGTTCGATACCGTCAAAATCAACCTGCGTTCCAAACGCGATCGACGACAGGATCGCCAGTTTGTGCGCCGCATCAATGCCCCCGACATCCAGTTGGGGATCGGCCTCAAGATACCCCAAACCGTCCGCTTCGGCAAAAACCTCTTCATAGCTGAGGCCGGCGTTTTCCATCCGCGTCAGAATGTAATTACACGATCCGTTCATGACACCGATCACGCGGGTAATCTCGTTGCCGGCAAGGCCTTCGGTCAGCGCCTTGATCACGGGAATGCCGCCAGCGACCGCCGCTTCGAAGCGGATCAGGCGGCCGGCATCTTCGGCCATTTTGGCAAGTGACTGGCCGTGAATGGCCAACATCGCCTTGTTGGCGGTCACAACATCCTTGCCGGCAGCAATCGCAGCCTCGGTCGCGTTTCTTGCCGCGCCGTCAGTGCCGCCCATGAGTTCCACGAACACATCGACATCGTCGCGCCGTGCCAGCGCTACGGGGTCATCTTCCCATGCGTATCCAGACAGGTTCACGCCGCGATCCTTGGTCTTGTCCCGGGCGCTGACGGCAGTGATTATAATGTCTGTGCCGGTGCGTGCGGCCAGAAGGGCGGCCTTGGAGCGGATAATCTTGACGACACCTGTGCCGACAGTTCCAAGCCCTGCAAGCCCGAGCCGCAATTGTTGTGTCATGGGGCGTCCTTTGCCTGCGTCAGTTCAATCTAGGGCGATGTAGCGGGTTCCAGTGCGCCGTGCAACGCATTGGGGCAGGCAAAACCATTGCCTTGCCGGATTGCCTATTGGACATCGCGCTTGCGCAAGTCTTCTGCCCGCGCATTCAGCGCCGCAATACGTGCATCAAGCGCAGCGGCGGTTTCCTGAGCATCAGGCTTTGTGGGGGCCGCGCTTGCCAGTACGGGTTCGAGCGGTTGCAGTGTCGGATAATCCTGATCTTCCGCGCCGGGGGGGAGTGCGTCATCAAGATCGGGGAACGGCGCGCACGCCGATATCAGCAAGAACAAGATGCCAAAGCATGACAAACGCATGGTTTTGATCCCCATAACTGTCGCAGTGATGCCCTAGTCGGCATTTGGGTGCAAGCAGGGCTTTGATTTGAACAGATGTTCAGATAAAACCGATCCATGGCACGTACGGCGGGATCCCATTCTGATATTACAGGTCCGCGCGTGCGGGCCGAGGCGCAGCGTTTGTTTGCGCAGCACGGGTTCGCCGCCGTTTCGATGCGCCAGATTGCCAGTGCGGTCGGGGTGCAGGCCGGCGCGCTGTACAATTACACGACAGACAAGCAATCGCTGCTGTTCGATCTGCTGCGCAGCCACATGGAAGATTTGCTGGCGGCGCGCGAAACCGTTCCGCAGATGCCACCGCTGGACGCGCTGGAACAGTTCACGCGGTTCCATATCCGGTTTCATCTGGAACGCACCGATGCGGTTTTCATATCCTATATGGAACTGCGCAACCTGACGCCCGAGAATTTCGCGATTATCGAAGACTTGCGTGGCCAGTACGAGGACCAGTTGGAAATGATCCTGCGCCGGGGGGTCGAGGCGGGTGTATTTTCTGTGCCGGACCCCAAGATCGCCACGCTGGGCCTGATCGCAATGCTGACGGGCATCAACACGTGGTACCGCTCGCAAGGGCGGCTTTCGCTGGATCAGGTCGAAAAGATATACTGGGATATGGTGCGCAAGGCGGTTTCCGCCTGAAGGCAGATTTCGGGGCGGCGCTGCGCCGCCCCGGTTTCTTGGTCAGTGGGCCGGTTTGATGAACGTACCGTTGCGCAGTTCCTTCATCGCCTGTTGCAGTTCGTCCTGAGTGTTCATCACGATCGGGCCATGCCATGCAACAGGTTCGTCGATCGGTGCGCCCGAGATCAGCAGGAACCGCAGGCCGTCCGGTCCTGCCTGAACGGTCACTTCTTCACCGGTGCCAAACCGCACCAAAGTGCGGTTACCGCTGAGATCGCGGATATTCACTTCCTGACCTGCCACTTCCTTTTCCAACAGCACACCTGTGGGCTGGCTGGCATCGGCAAAGGCACCGGCCCCTTCGAAAATATAGGCGAAGGCACGGCGGTAAGTGTCTATCTTGAATGTCTTTTTTACGCCTGCAGGTACGAAGATATCCAGATATTGCGGGTCTGCCGCGATCCCGTCGACAGGGCCGGTCTTGCCCCAGTAGCTGCCGACGATCACTTTGACGCGGGTGCCGTCATCGTCGATCACTTCGGGGATTTCGGTGCCTTGCACGTCCTGATAGCGCGGTGCCGTCATTTTCATTGCCGAGGGCAGGTTACCCCACAGCTGGAACCCGTGCATCTGGCCGTTGGCATTACCGTGCGGCATTTCCTGATGCAGGATACCGGAGCCGGCGGTCATCCATTGCACATCGCCCGCACCAAGGGTGCCGGTGTTGCCCAGACTGTCGCCATGATCCACTGTACCGGACAGCACGTAGGTGATTGTTTCGATGCCGCGATGGGGATGCCACGGAAACCCCTTGATAAAATCCTCGGGGCGTTCGTTGCGGAAATCATCAAACAACAGGAACGGGTCAAGCTCTGACGGATCCTGAAAGCCGAAGGCGCGGTGCAGTTTCACGCCTGCGCCTTCCAGCGTCGGGATGGCTTGGCGTGTTTCAAGTGTGGGTCGAAGGGACATGATCGTCTCCATGATCTGCGTTCTGATGGTTTTCAGATAGGGTGGACAGGCTGCGCGGGCAATTTGCGTGCAGGAACGGCCTTTGTGCGAAAACGCACCGAAGGCACGGGATCAGCCGGTTTCGCCATCCCACCATTTCGAAGGCTTCTTGCGACCGCCGCGATTGCGATCCAGAAACAGCGCCAGTTTGCGCCAAGGGGACAGGGCCAGTTTCAGCCACAGACGGTGATGCCATTTGCGAAAGTCGCGGTTGAACGGGCACACCCGCATGCAAATTGCGCAATCGGTTGAAGTCTTGGCCCAGAACCCGAAACATTTTTCGGCATCCGATGTCCATTTTCGCACGCCCTTCAGCGCCGATACGTTGGAACCGCCCGTTTCCGGCGGGCCATAGGGCAGCGCCTTGACAGGGCAGGCATCGGCGCATTTGGTGCAAATGTCGCAGAATGCGCGCACGCCCAGAGGTGTGGCCGCATCATGGGTCAGCGGCAGGTTGGTGAAAATCTTGGAAAACCGCAGCCGCGGCCCGAATTGCGGCGTGATCACCAGCTGGTTTCGGGCATATTCGCCCAAGCCCGCCTTGACCGCATAAGGGATCACAAGGCCGGTATCATTCATCGATGCCACGGCTTCGTAGCCCAGATTGCGGATATAGGCGGCCAGTTGCAGGACAATCGCCGCCTCGTGGCTGTATTCGCGCCCGGTTGCCGCACCGGCCAGTGCCGAAGGATAGGTGGCAACCAGCGTTTCATCCATTTCATGACCCAGCACAATCACCGAGGTCAGACCTTCGGGCAGATCATTTGGGGCGGCCGACAAATCACGTGTGTCCACGCGCGATTGATAAAGCCACCGGTCGTCAAGATCGGTGATGCCGCAAAGATCAGCCCCGAAAAAACCGGCGATGCGTTTGATCTCGGCGCTCATCTTTGCGGGCTCATCAATCCCGACCTGATCCGGTGCGACCGGCGTGTCATAGCTGAACGGCGCCTGGAACCCTTCGCGCCGCCCCTGATCGGCGTGCCGGTCTGTCATGATGTCGGAAATCAGCCATGATGCGTTGCGCAATGCGAAATCGCGCTGGCTGAACCCGTCGCCACGCCGCGGTTTCGCCTCCATCCTGTAGGACGCAAAAAACGCATCGGTTTGTTTCGTGCGCACGCTGTCATCCCAGAACGCCCTCGTGAACACGTCGTTACGCTGTTCGAACCGTTCGAATTCTTGGGTCACGTCAATGCCGGCGGCGGCATCGCCTTCGCGCTGGACAGGCTGGTTCGAGGGGTAGGACATAGGCGGCAGGCTAGCTGTTCCCTTTGTTGGGTACAACGGTCGCAAATGGAAAAGACAGGGCGCGAATTAGCCCCCAGTTTCCGCCAAAAGCGAAAGGGATACGCATGAAAGTAGGGTTTATCGGGTTGGGAAATGTCGGGCACAAACTGTCTGGCAGCCTGTTGCGCAATGGGATTGATCTGGTTGTGCATGATCTTGATCCGGCGCAGGTGGAAAAGTTCGTCGCCAAAGGTGCGACAGCGGGCGGTTCGCCTGCGCAGATGATGCAGGCCTGTGATGCGGTGATCACCTGCCTGCCCAGCCCCGCGGCAAGTGCTGCTGTTGTGGAAGAAATGTTGCCCGATGTCGGACCTGGCAAGATCTGGATGGAAATGTCGACAACGGACGAATCTGAAATTCGTCGATTGGGGGCCGAAGTGATCGCCCGGGGCGGCACAGCGGTGGAGTGCCCGGTATCAGGCGGCTGCCATCGCGCGGACACCGGAAATATAAGCATTTTCGCAGGCTGCGACCGCGAGTCTTTCGAAAAGATGCTGCCGTTCCTGACGATTATGGGCCGCCGCGTGCTGCATACAGGCCCGTTGGGCAGTGCATCGGTGTTGAAGGTGATGACAAACTATCTGGCCACGGCCAACCTGCTGACCCTGTGCGAAGCGATGGTGACGATGAAAGCGGCAGAGCTGGACATGGCCACGACATACGAGGCGATCAAGATCAGTTCTGGAACGTCGTTCGTTCATGAAACCGAAAGCCAGTTGATCCTGTCGGGGTCGCGTGATGTGAATTTCACGATGGACCTTGTGCAAAAGGATATCGGGCTGTTCCAGAAAATCGCGGATGAACACAACGTTCCGCTGGAAATATCGCCGCTGATGATCGAAATCATGCGCGACGGCCAGAAACGCTATGGCGAGCGGGCGCAATCGGACCGGATCATCGAGCGGCTGGAAGAGGCAACGGGGTTGTCGGTTCTGGCTGACGGATTTCCGGCCGAATTGATCGACGATGAACCGGAAGAGGCCGGTTACGAAGTCAGACCGCCGGCCTGATTGCCCTGTTCCTTTCGTGCAAGGGCGGGTAAAGCCTGATGCGGTCAGGCATAAAGGACGGCGGAATGGACGATGAAATTCTGGCCAGTGTGCACGCATCCCCTGCGCGCCGCTGGATGGGCATTGTGATGATGGGCGTGCTGGGTTTCATGCTGATCTATATTGCGCTGGCCCGCCCGCCCGCCTTTCAGTGGCAGGTGTTCCTGCTTGTCGTGGGGGGGGCGGCGCTGTGGATGGGCGACAAGATGCGCCGCGCGACAGATCACGGTCTTGAACTGACGGAAACCGAGTTGCGCGACACCAATGGTACTGTGCTGGCCCGGGTTGATGATATTCAGTCTGTCGATCGCGGTTTTTTTGCCTTCAAACCGTCCCACGGGTTCCTGATCAAAACGAAACAACCCGGATCGCGCATCTGGCGGCCCGGGTTGTGGTGGCGCGTGGGGCGCCGTGTGGGTGTTGGTGGTGTCACGCCGGGGCGGGACTCGCGGTTTATGTCGGAAACGCTGGCCGCAATGCTGGCGATGCGTGATCTGTCAGACGGTTAATCCTGCCACAGAACCTGCGGAGCATAGCGGGGGCGGGTGAACACGAAATTCGAAATCGTGCGGTTTTCCAGCCCTGTATCGAACAACGGATCGAACTCAGCCACCGATTCGAAAACAATCACATTTTCCTGATCCGGCATCACCGGCAGTTTGTTATGCCAGTCATCCACATCTTCGTTGTCAAGCGCGCCAAATGATCCGCGTACCTTGGACCACTGAACTTCGTAGCTGTCGCTGTCTTCGTCGTATTTGAGAATGGTCAGACGGATCGACGGCCGGTTGCTGGACCGGGTCAGCATGTCGAACAGCGCGCGCGAGCTATCCAGAAAATCATTGTCGATCGGCGTTGTCTGGCGCGAAATCAGATCCGAAATCGTATAGGCCGCCTTTTGGCTGACGGTGTATTGCCGGTAGGCGTCAAAGATCGAAAACAACGACAGATATGCCCAGAACATGATCGGCAGGACAATGGTCGCTTCGATTGCGATGTTGCCGGTTTCATCCGAGGAAAAGCGGCGGGCGTGGCGTTTCAGCCAGAAAGAAAGCGTGTTCAATTTCCCGGCTCCTGTACAAAGGCCGACATGGCCGTCATCTGGGCCTGGCCTGCACCATTTGCACTTTGCGCAAAGTCGAAACCAAGGCCGGTTGTCGGGAAAAGCGGGTCAAATGTTACACAGGCGCGCAGTACCATCAGGTCATGTTCCTGACCTGTGATATAGGTGGGCGCGTTTTCCGGCAGCACAGGCTGTGATTTATCGTGACAATCCGCTGTCTGGCTTAGCGCGACGAAATTGCGCGGGTCAACGCGACGCATTTCAAGTTTCAGACTGGTGGCGCAATCGGGGATAAAGCCGGCACGTTCGCAGATCATGTCTTTCAGATCGTCGTGATCGGGCACCTGACCCGTGTTCAAACGGACCAGCCGCACGGTCATGTCCAGGCCACGATCCAACCACATCTGGCGCATCGAATAGATACCCAGTTCAACCGATGTCAGGAACACGGTGAACAACAGGGGCACCATGATCACGAATTCAATCGCGAGCTGGCCGCCTTCGTCCTTGCGAAACCGGCGCAGAAATCTGGACATTGCGCGGGTCATTGGGTCAGCCTCAGCTGTGTGATCTGCTGCGCGATGGATTTGAACGCGTTCGAGATTTCAAGGCCGTCCACGTCAAAGAAGTGGCTGGGCGAACTGGCGCAGTCCTTAAGGACCGAAACCCCGCCGGACGGCGCTTCGAAGCCGATGGTGTAGACAACAATCTGCTCTGTTTTTGCGGCGTCGCAAATGGCCTTGGTCCGGTTGTCTTTGGTGCCCGAACCAACAGTGTCATATACCCCATAGCGCCACTGGCTGCGGGCCTCGCTGTCGTTCATCCACGGGTAATAGTTCTTTTCCGTGTTGTAGCGGATCGAGGTGTAGGCCCACAGTTCCGGATAGGACAAGTTGACAGCTGTGCCGCTTTCATTGTCGTCTTGATTTGGCACCTCGTAGCAGAAATATTCGTTTTCGATGCCGTCACCGTCAAGATCGTTGGGATAGCCGCGCAGGCCTTCCTTGCCGCCATCCCAGTGGCCGTTGCCTTTGGGATGATCGCGCCATAGGTTGTTGTTGACCCAGTAGAACAGGCCATCGTTGCCATCGCCGTTGCGTTTGTTCCAGATCGAGTATTCTTCGGTCTGTTCATTCCAGTACACATCGGATTCACCAGAGCGGTGATCGTCTTCGATGTAATATTGGCTGGTGTTCTGCCCGTCGGTCATCAACACCACAACTTTCAGCGTTTCCAGATCGTCATAGGCAAAGGGGCGCAGGCTAAAGCGTGAGGGTACCTCGCCGTGCCCGATCATTTTATTCACAACCGGTCGCATGGCCGGATCCAAAAGGGCCGTGCCCCATTTCATCCCCAGATCGATCGATGTGTTGCCGCGGGCAGACAGGTCGTCGATATAGTCTTTCAGTTTCTGGCGATCATCGGTCAGCATCAGGATTTCGCGTGAATCCCGGTCTTCGCAAACCGGGCGGGACACCAGATTGACCGGATCGTCATCACGTCCGTCATTACTACTCCAGGGGTCGAAATGCATGGTGCGCTGGAACGGCGCCGTTGTCGAAACAGCCCTGTCGTTGAAGTCAGAACCGCTGAAGTTGATGCAGTTCGAATAGGGGTTGGTTCCCTGTGCGTTGAATTCTGCAATCATTTCGTTGGGCAACGACACCTGGGTAGCGTAGGGGATGATCGAGATCGACAGCCTGTCGTCGCGGCTGTTGTCAAGCATCTGGTCAATGAATTCCTTGGCCGCGATCTTGAGATTGTAGAGGCGGCTGTTGCTATTCATCGAACCGGAAACGTCAAGAACCAGCGAAATTTCCACGTTGTTGATGACTTCTTCGGCCTGACCGGACGCGACCACCGGCAGCGTTCTGGTGATGCCGCGATAGTAATCCCACGGCATGTAAAGGAATGGCGTTTAGGTCCGCGCTGTTGCTTTGACGATGCGGAAATAGGTGGTAGGAAGAGCCGGGCCCGGAGTGACCTGCACACCTTCCAGATATTGCGACATGCCGGCCTTGGCAAAATAATCCTCGACCACTTCATCAGCGGGAAGAGTTTGTTCCAGATCGGCGGCGGCCAGAATTGCGCGGTCCAGCGTGGATTGCACCTTCGTGCGCACCATTTCGTTGTGCATAAGGTTGACGCCAAAGCCGCCAATGGCAACGATCAGCAGCAGCATGTAAACGGCGAAAATCGTGATAACGCCGTCCTCGTCGCGGCAGAACCGCGTGATGATCCGGCGCATCTTGCGATTGAACGGCCTGTCGGAGCTGCCAGATACAGCATCCGTCACAGAGCCTTTCTGGCTCAGGGTATTGTTTTCCATCACTGTCACCTTTTTCAACTCACCAAACAAAGTCGCAAACCATCTAAACCCATTCCTTCGATCATCTTAGTGGCAGACAAAAGTGTCCAAAGTTGGGCGGTTTTCCGATAAAATCCGAAGATTTGGGCGCCTGAGATGTGATGATTCAGACAGCAGGGATGTATTGTTTCTGCATGGGAAAAGATGCGCCACAATTTTGCCGCAATCTGGCTGTGCGGCCCAGTTTTTCTTAAAATGCATAAAAAATTGGCACTTTTATATGGGTTCGTCTTAGGGTGTGGGGAAGATAAGCAATGACAGGGCGAGTCGCGTTCTGCACCCAACGGGAGAGAATAATGAATGACATGAGTGCCAAGACAGAGCCGAGTTTTCGCGAGAGCGTTGACCTGATGTTCAACCGTGCGGTTGCGCTGATGGACCTGCCGCCCGGCCTTGAAGAAAAAATCAGGGTGTGTAACGCGACCTATACCGTACGTTTTGGCGTGCGCTTGCGCGGCCAGATACAGACGTTCACCGGCTACCGGTCGGTCCATTCCGAACACATGGAACCGGTCAAGGGTGGCATCCGCTATGCCATCGGTGTCAATCAGGACGAAGTCGAAGCGCTTGCGGCGCTGATGACCTATAAATGTGCGCTGGTAGAAGCGCCTTTTGGCGGTTCAAAGGGCGGGCTGCGGATCAATCCGCGCGAATATGACGAACATGAACTGGAACTGATCACGCGGCGGTTTGCCTATGAACTGGCGAAACGCGATCTGATCCATCCCAGCCAGAACGTGCCGGCCCCGGATATGGGCACCGGGGAACGGGAAATGGCGTGGATCGCCGACCAGTACAAGCGCATGAACACGACCGATATCAATTCGGCCGCGTGCGTGACGGGCAAACCGCTGAACGCCGGCGGGATTTCCGGCCGGGTCGAGGCAACAGGGCGGGGCGTGCAATATGCGTTGCAGGAGTTTTTCCGCCACCCCGAAGACATCAAGGCCGCCAAGCTGAGCGGGACGCTGGACGGCAAACGCGTGATCGTTCAGGGCCTGGGTAACGTGGGCTACCATGCGGCCAAGTTCCTGTCCGAAGAAGACGGCAGCGTGATCACGGGCATCATCGAACGCGATGGTGCGTTGTTCAATCCAAAGGGGCTGGATGTGGAATCCGTCCACCGCTGGATCGCCAAGCATGGCGGCGTTACAGGCTATCCCGATGCCGCCCACACCGCAGAAGGCGCGGCCGTACTGGAAGAAGACTGCGACATCCTTATTCCCGCCGCACTGGAAGGGGTAATCAATCTTTCCAATGCTGACAGGATCAAGGCGAACCTGATCATCGAAGCGGCCAACGGGCCCGTCACGGCGGGCGCGGACGATATCCTGCGCGAAAAAGGCGTTGTGATCATTCCGGATATGTATGCCAACGCCGGCGGTGTGACCGTTTCGTATTTCGAATGGGTCAAGAACCTGAGCCATATCCGGTTTGGCCGGATGCAGCGCCGTCAGGAAGAAAGCCGCCACCAACTGGTTGTGGACGAATTGGAACGCCTGTCGGCAGACAAGCAGCTGGGTTGGACGTTGTCGCCGGATTTCAAAACCAAATATCTGCGCGGCGCCGGAGAGCTTGAACTGGTCCGCTCGGGTCTGGATGACACGATGCGCATTGCCTACCAGTCCATGCGCGAGGTCTGGCATTCCCGCGAGGACGTGGATGATCTGCGCACCGCCGCCTATCTGGTGGCGATCACCAAGGTGGCAGCCAGCTACCGCGCGAAAGGGCTGTAGGCCCAAAAAAACTTTGCGGCCTGCGCATTGCGCGCGCAGGTCGCAACCGCTTTTCATGTTCCGGAATGGGCGGGAAACAGCCTATTCCGGCAAAAATCTTGCTTTACCTTAAGTCATGCGACTGAATGCCATCATTCTTTTAAGTTGTTTGAGTGAGGTGAAACATGTCGCAGATCCCTGACCCCGACGCACAAGAAAATACCCATGTACCCGCGCCGTTGATAACGTCGAAACACTATTTCGGCGTGGCCCTTGTGGCCGGGGCTTTTGCCTTTGCCGGATACCTTTTCGCGCAAAACCAGAATGAACCACAGGTGCGCCCCGCGCCGCCCGCACCCGAAGAAGCCGATCCGGTCAGACAAAAGCTCGCCTGGTCCGCGCCGCGTCCGCGCACACCGGTGCGCGCGGCGCAGGATGATGAAGCATCCGAAGGCAGTTTCAGCGTCGAAGCGCCCGAAGTCGTGGAATTGGGATGGGGGTGGAGCCAGGCCCGTGGCGAACCTGTACCCACAGTGTGCGTCGTGTTTGAGCCGGTGCACCGCAGCGCGCAATCATCCGACATCACAATCAAGGAAGTGCGCGACAGCTATTCGTTGTCCAAGGCAATGAGCGTGTCGGCCTCGGTGTCTGTCAAGGCCATCGGATACGAGGCCAGCGGCAAGGCGTCATTTGCAAAAAATTCAAGCGTCTCATCCACATCGGTCAGTTTTCTGGTCAATGCCGAAGTGCTGAATTCGGCGACCTTTGCGGCGCCTCCGGCGTCGAGCGGCGGGCGCGCCGTACGACTGACCGAGGCTGCGGCGGCGATGGCAAAGCGTGATATCCAGCGGTTTCAGGAAACCTGCGGCGAAGGATACGTTTCATCGACCGTGGGTGGCGCGCGGGCCTATCTGCTGGCCACGACCGAAACCACCAGCAAAACACAGCGTGAAAGCATGAAAGCGTCTGTCAAAGGGTCGGGCTGGGGCGTCAAGGTAAATGCGGCAGCCAGCGGAAGTTCCGAATCCGGCACCGAAAACCTGACGCGCACACTGACGTTCATGCAGCAGGGCGGGGCGGCCGATCTGGACGCGGATGATCCGAAATCCGAAGCCCGCACCAAGTTGCCAAAGGATGCCAAGGCCGCAATCGACCGCATCGAGGATCTGGCCTATGCCGCTGCACAGGCCGGAAAAATCTTTGAAATCAGTATCACCCCTTATCAGGTGCTCGAGAATTTTCCGCGTGGCGCGGACATTCTGCCGCAAGAGGTCGAGCATGATGAACTGGTGGCGTTGTGGTCTTCCTATACCCAGCTTTACGCCGATATCTTTGATGTGCTTGAAACGCCGGACGCGTATCTGATGCCGCTGGTCGGATGTGATGAGGAAAAGGCCTGTAGCCGGTCGTTTGGCGCGATTGGCCCGGACGGTGTCAGGTTGCTGGAAGACATGCAGGATATGGCGTTGGTTGCGCTGGACAGGATCGAATCCGAAGCCGAAAAATGTCTGGCGGACGAAGAAGACTGCCGGTTTGACGCTACACTGGTGCGATCCCCCTATGCGGTACGGGCCAGCATGCCGTTGCCCGTACCGGTGCCTGCACCAGAGCCTGTCAAATCAACGGACGAGAGCACGCAACAGGTTGCCAAGGCTGAAACCGCAGGAGCCGAGGGTGCGCCCACATTAGATGATCACAAGGCCATGCACCTGCGTGAACCATCGACAGGGCGGTGCGCGTTCGGGGCGCTGACACCGGAATGTATTTCGAACGCCGCAATCCGTGGATGGGCCGCGCGGTCGGGCATGGCGACCCGGGTTGTGCCCGACCGGGCCGTAGTAAGGGCGAAGCTGGCGGCGTGCAGCGAAAAGCCGGATGATTTTATCCTGCTGGGTGATCCGGGAGAGCCCGACGCCCCGACGGTCTGGTTCCCGGCCAGCATCACACTGAACGCGAACGGCAGCGTGACCTGCTGAGCAGGGCGCAGACGCAGCGCCTTTTGCGCCCGCTGATCAAACGAAAAACCGCGGCCCGACCGGTGCGCCATGCGGTCCCGGTTGCCGGGACGGCGGCTGTTTCTTGCAACTCGGTCGTGCACAGACATATCCGTGTCGCAAAGCGGTTCGGGTTACACGGACCCTATTGATAGACCGGACAGCGGCGGGTTATGGTCACATCTGTCCAGTAGGGAGTCTGACATGCGGTTTTCTGGGTTGCGCGTGCTGCGCGAGGGTTTGACCGGCAACAAGGGTTGGACCCCGCACTGGCGCGATCCCGAACCCAAGGCGGAATATGACGCCGTGATCATCGGCGGTGGCGGGCATGGACTGTCGACCGCCTATTATCTGGCCAAGAACCACGGCATGACGAATATTGCGGTGCTGGAAAAGGGTTACATCGGCAGTGGCAATATCGGGCGGAACACGACAATCGTGCGGGCCAATTACTTTCTGCCGGGCAATTCGGAATTCTACAGTCATTCGCTGAAATTGTGGGAAGGTCTGGAACAGGACCTGAACTATAACGTGATGCATTCCCAGCGCGGTTTGATCAACCTGTTCCATTCCGACGGCCAGCGCGATGCCTTTGCGCGGCGGGGCAATGCAATGATCAATCAGGGGGATGATGCGGTTCTGCTGGATCGCGAAGGCGTGCGCAAATATCTGCCCTATCTGGATTTCGACAACACGCGGTTTCCGATTTTTGGCGGATTGCTGCATCCGCGGGGTGGTTCTGCACGGCATGATGCGGTGGCGTGGGGCTATGCGCGCGGCGCGGATCAGCGCGGTGTGGACCTGCTGCAGAATTGCGAAGTGATCGGCATCGATATCGAAAACGGCAAGGTGCGCGGCGTGCAGACAACGCGCGGGGCCATCCGTGCCAAAAAGGTGGGAATCGTCGTGGCGGGCCGGTCCGGTCAGGTGGCGGCGATGGCGGGCATGCGTCTGCCGATCGAAAGCCATGTCTTGCAGGCGTTTGTCACCGAAGGGTTAAAGCCCTGCATTGACCACGTCGTCAGCTTTGGCATGGGCCATTTCTATATTTCGCAGTCGGACAAGGGCGGTTTGGTCTTTGGCGGCGATCTGGATTTTTATGCAACCTATGCACAGCGCGGCAACCTGCCGATGATGGAACACGTGATGGAGGCGGGCATGACGCTGATGCCGATGATCGGCAAGGCCAAGGTGCTGCGCAGCTGGGGCGGGATCATGGATATGACACCGGACGGATCCCCCATCATCGATAAGACCGATACCGAAGGTTTGTTTATCGATTGCGGCTGGTGTTACGGCGGCTTCAAGGCGGTGCCGGGGTCGGGGTTCAGCTTTGCGCATCTGATGGCCACCGGTACGCCGCATCAAACCGCCGCCAAGTTCCGGCTGGACCGGTTCCGCACCGGGCGGGGCCTGATGGATGAAGAGGGCACCGGCTCTCAGCATAATTTGCACTGAGGGGGCCGAGATGTCGGGATTTCCGAATTTATTGCAAAAAGAAAGTGCAGGCAGCGCCCTGCGGGAGGCGGTGAGATGAGAATTCAATGCCCGCTCTGCGGGGAGCGCGACATGCGCGAGTTCTATTATCAGGGTGCGGCGGTTGCGCTGTCGCGCCCCGCGCCGGATGCGGGCGCGGATGCCTGGAACGATTATGTGCATGATCGTGAAAACCCGGCGGGTGAAACGCAGGATTTATGGCATCACACCAGCGGCTGTTCGGCGTGGCTGGTGGTGACACGATCCACGCTGACGCACGAGATATTCAAGACGGAACTGGCATCGAACGTGACAAGGGCCAAAGCATGAGGGTTGACGGCAAAGGCCTGATCGACCGGTCCAGACCGGTTTCGTTTTCGTTCGATGGCAAGACCTATTCGGGGTTCGGGGGGGATACGCTGGCCTCGGCGCTGCTGGCCAATGATATCACTTTAGTCGCACGATCATTCAAATATCACCGTCCGCGCGGTATTTTGACGGCGGGCAGCGAAGAACCCAATGCGCTGATGACGATCGGCAGCGGTGCGGCGCGCGAACCCAATGTGCGCGCCACCGTGCAGGAGATCTATCCGGGCCTTGAGGCGCGCAGCCAGAACAACTGGCCATCGCTGGATTTTGATCTGATGAGCATCAACGATCTGGCGGCGCCGTTTCTGGGCGCCGGGTTTTATTACAAGACCTTTATGTGGCCACGGGCGTTCTGGGAAAAGCTGTATGAACCCGTGATCCGGCGCGCGGCGGGGCTGGGGGCGCTTTCGGGCGAAAACAACCCTGACAAATACGAACGGGCCTATGCGTTCTGCGATCTGCTGGTGATCGGCGCGGGGCCCACCGGCCTCATGGCGGCGCTGGTTGCGGCGCGGGCCGGGGCGGATGTTATTCTGGCCGATGAAGATGCGCGCATGGGCGGACGGCTGAACGCTGAAACCTATGCGATTGACGGCATGGCAGGGCCGGACTGGGTGCAAGAGGTTGTGGCCGAACTGGCGGGGATGGACAATGTGCGCCTGATGCCGCGTACCACGGTCACAGGCGTCTACGATCAGGGCACATATGCCGCGCTGGAGCGGGTGAGCCATCATATCGCGAACCGTGCACCGGGCGCGCCGCTTGAGACGTTCTGGCGCATTGCTGCGAAGCAGTCGGTTCTGGCGGCGGGCGCGCTGGAACGCCCGGTTGCGTTTCAGAACAATGACCGACCCGGGATCATGACCGCAGGGGCGGTGCGGGCCTATCTGAACCGCTGGGGGGTCAGCCCCGGCCGGTCGGTGACGGTGTTCGGCAACAATGACGATGCCCATCGCACGGCACAGGATCTGGTGGCGGCCGGGGTGCATGTCGCGGCTCTGATCGACAGCCGTACGGATGTGGCGCAGACAGGTGATTATCCGGTGTTCGCGGGGGCGCAGGTGTGCGGATCGGGCGGACGCAAGGCGCTGGAAAGCATTACCGTGCGCAGCGCGCGCGGTGAGGAAAAGATAACCACCGATTGCCTGGCCATGTCGGGCGGGTGGAACCCTTCGGTGCACCTGACATGTCATATGAACGGGCGGCCGACCTGGCGCGACGACATTGCCGCATTCGTGCCCACGCCGGGCGCGGTCCCCGGTATGGTGACGGCAGGCGCCTGCAACGGTGACTTTTCAACTGTCGCCTGCCTTGAGGCGGGTGTTGCCGCCGCGAAAACCGCACTGGAGGCGCTGGGCCTGAAAGCCGCGAAAATCGAAGTGCCGGTGGCCGATGATACGCCTTATGCGCTGTCGCCACTGTGGGCCGTTCCGGGAAAAGGGCGGGCCTGGCTGGATTTCCAGAACGATGTCAGCGTGAAGGACGTGAAACAGGCCGCGACCGAGAATTTCAGATCGGTCGAGCATATGAAACGCTATACCACGCAAGGCATGGCGACAGATCAGGGCAAGAATTCCAACGTCGCCGCATTGGCGGTTCTGGCCGATGCCACCGGGCGCGGTATTCCCAAAACCGGCACGACAACGTTTCGCCCGCCCTATGCCCCGGTGGCGATTGCTGCGATGGGGGCAGGGGCGCAGGGCAAAGGGTTTGCGCCGCAGCGCTTTACCACCAGCCACGCGGCCTGCGTTGAACACGGTGCGCCGATGATCGAGGTCGGGATGTGGTATCGCCCGAGCTATTTTCCAGCCCCGGGGGAAACCACATGGCGTCAGTCCTGTGACCGCGAGGTGAATGCGGTGCGCGAAACTGTCGGTGTGTGTGATGTCTCCACCCTGGGCAAGATTGACATTCAGGGGCCGGATGCCGCCGCGTTTCTGGATTTCGTCTACACCAACACATTTTCAACGCTCAAGCTCGGGCGCACGCGATACGGTTTGATGCTGCGCGAAGACGGCTATGTGATGGATGACGGCACGACCGCGCGATTGGGCGAAAATCACTATGTCATGACCACCACCACCGCCGCCGCAGGGCAGGTGATGCGGCATCTGGATTTCGTGCATCAGGCGCTGTGCCCCGAACTGGACGTTTCGTTCATTTCCGTCACGGAACAATGGGCGCAGTTTGCCATTGCCGGCCCCAAATCGCGGGCCTTGCTGAACGACATGCTGGATGAGCAGATCACGGATGAAAACTGGCCGTTCATGGCCTGCGGGTCGGTATCCTTGTTCGGTGTTCAGGGGCGGTTGTTCCGGATCTCGTTTTCCGGCGAACATGCCTATGAACTGGCGGTTCCGGCGCGCTATGGCGACAGCCTTTTCAGGTTGTTGGTCGCACGCGCCGAAGCGCTGGGCGGATGTGCCTACGGGATGGAAGCGCTGAATGTGTTGCGGATCGAAAAAGGGTTTATCACCCACGCGGAAATCCACGGTCGCACCACCGCGTTCGACATCGGGATGGAGCGTATGGTGTCGGCCAAAAAGGATTGCATCGGCAAAACCATGTCGCAGCGTGAGGGATTGATCGAAGACTCCCGCGAACGTCTGGTCGGCCTGAAACCGGTTGGGTCGGTAAAGCAGCTGACGGCGGGGGCGCATTTGTTCAACAAATCTGATGATGCGGTAAGGGTGAACGATCAGGGCTACGTGACCTCGGTGGCGTTTTCCCCGACATTGCAGTCCTTTCTGGGGCTGGGCTTTCTGAAAAACGGACCGGACCGGCACGGAGAGATAGTGCGCATGGTGGACCATCTGCGCGGTATCGAAACCCTGTGCGAAGTGTGCCACCCGGTGTTTTTTGATCCTGAAGGAGGCAAGGTGCGTGGCTAAACTGATTGCAAAAAGCTCCGCAGGCGGGATGACACCGGTCAAAATCGGATCGGTAGAACTTGAAGAAGTGGATGCGGGCTATCTGACCTCGTTTTCACCCTATGCGGGACAAGACAAGGCGTTTTCAGATGCGCTCAAGGCGGCGCACGGGGCGGCGATGCCCGGCCCCAATCGCGCCACAGGCAAGGGCGGCGCGCGGGTGATCTGGTTCGGGGCCTGCCATGTATTGCTGATGGGGCCGCCCCCTGATGCGGCACTGGCCAAGCTGGCGGCGATGACCGATCAATCGGATGCGTGGACTGTGATGCAATTGAAGGGGCAGGGCGTGGCCGATGTACTGGCGCGGCTGGTGCCGGTCGATCTGCGGGCGTCACATTTCAAACGCGGCCATACCGCGCGCACCGATCTGATGCACATGTCGGCGTCGATCACGTGCACGGGCGCTGACACGATGCTGATCATGGTGTTTCGCTCTATGGCGCATACTTTAGTTCACGATCTGAAAACCGCTATGGAAGGCGTGGCCGCGCGCGGTTAGTCTGGCATGAAACGCCCCTGATTCCGGAGACTGCCAATGACATTCCCAAAACTGCTGCCTTATGTTCTGTCCGTTTCGGTGCTTGCGACGGGCGCACTGGCCCAAAGCGAAAAAGAACTGGATTGCGGCTATCAGGCGGATGTTGCCGGTGCGGTTCAGCAGGCACGGCTTGACGGTGTTTCCGAACGCAAGGTGCGCAAAGCCATCGAAGACACCAATCCGGCATGGCCGGATCGTTACAGCAATGCCATTCCGGTATTTGCCGGGCAGATTTACCAGATCAAGAAACGCGATCTGCGCAACATTGATCTGCGCGCGGAATGGCTGAATACCTGCCTGAACAACTGATGGGCTGTCGCCTTCCTGTGCGACTTTATGGTATGAAACCGCATGAGCCTGCCTTCTGGATTTATTGACGAGTTGCGCAGCCGCGCCAGCCTGAGCCAGGTTGTCGGGCGCAAGGTGGTGTGGGACACACGCAAATCCAACGCAGCCAAGGGCGATATGTGGGCGCCATGCCCGTTCCATCAGGAAAAATCCGCCAGCTTTCATGTCGATGATCGCAAGGGGTTTTATTATTGCTTTGGCTGCCATGCCAAGGGCGATGCCATATCCTTTGTCCGTGAAACTGAAAATGTCGGGTTCATGGACGCTGTCGAGATTCTGGCGCGCGAAGCGGGTATGACGATGCCGGCGCGCGATCCCAAAGCGCAGGAAAAATCGGATCATCGCACGGTTCTGGCCAATGTGATGGAACAGGCGGTGCAGTTTTACCGGTTGCAACTGAAAACCGGTGCCGCCACCGAGGCGCGCGCCTATCTGGAACGGCGTGGGCTGGCCCAGGACGTGCAGGACCGGTTCGAAATCGGGTTTGCGCCGCAGGGATGGCAGGCCTTGTGGGATCATCTGACCGGCAAAGGCGTGGACCCCGATCTGATTTTTGGCGCGGGGCTGGCCAAACCGTCGACAAGGGGCGGCAAACCCTATGACACGTTTCGCGGGCGGATCATGTTTCCGATCCGCGATCCGCGCGGGCGTTGTATTGCGTTCGGCGGGCGCGCGATGGATCCCGATGACAATGCGAAATACCTGAATTCACCGGAAACCGATCTGTTTGACAAAGGGCGCAGCCTTTACAATCACGGCCCCGCGCGCGAGGCGGCCGGCAAAGGCGCGCCGCTGATCGTGGCCGAAGGGTACATGGACGTGATTGCGCTTGCGACGGGCGGTTTTGATGCCTGTGTTGCGCCTTTGGGGACGGCGATTACCGAAACCCAGCTGCAATTGCTGTGGCGGATCGCGCCGGAACCGATCATCGCGCTGGATGGCGATACGGCGGGTTTACGTGCGGCCATGCGGTTGATCGACCTGGCGCTGCCGTTGTTGGAAGCCGGGCAATCGTTGCGTTTTGCCATCCTGCCCGACGGGCAGGACCCCGATGATCTGATCCGTGCGCAGGGTCCTGCCGCTGTTCAGAAACTGATCGATAACGCCATGCCGATGGTGCAATTGCTGTGGCAGCGCGAAACCGAAAACGGCAACTTTGACAGTCCCGAACGCAAGGCGGCATTGGACAAGGCGCTGCGCGACAAGATCAAGCTGATCCGTGATCCGTCCATTCGCAACCATTACGGTCAGGCGATGAAAGACCTGCGCTGGCAGTTGTTTCGCCCCAAGCGTGCGCCACAGCGCAACAGCGGGGCGCGCGTCAACGGGAAATGGCAGGCTGCCCCCGAACCGGCAACGCCAACCGCCAAGGCTTCGATGCTTGCGGCGGCAGGGGACGGGGTTGAAACGCAATTGCGCGAAGCGATCATTCTGGCCACATGTTTGTGTACGCCGCAAATCATTCCCGAATTCGAAGCCGGATTGGAAAATCTGGAATGTCGCGATGCACAGTTGCGCCGTCTGCGGGATTTGGTGCTGCGCCACGCCGACCTTGCGCCAGAGCTGTTTCAAAAAGAAATTCGCGCTGAAATGGGGGCAGAGGCCCTTGAAAACCTGCTGACGGCGCGCCATGTCGCCATTACGCCGTGCATTCGCAATCCGGGTGATCCCGATCTGGCGCGGATGACCATCGCCGAAGCGTTGGCAAAGCTGGTGGCGCATAAGGGGCTGCTGGCGGAAATCGAAGACGCCACCGAAGACCTGTCCGGTGTGGCAGACGAGGCTTTGACCTGGCGGTTGGGGCAGGCCGCACAAGCCAGAAACAGCGCCGAACGCAGCGAGCATGAAGACGCGACCGAATATGAAACGGGCCCGAACGGTGCCCTGATGAACCGGACTGAACGGAGTGCTTTTGATGCACTCATGGAGAAAATTTCATTCGCCAAACCCGGACGTTGAGGCGTTTTGGTAGGGAATGTCTAAAGAAAACAGGGTAAACGGATAAACGAATCATCTAAAATAGGGTGATTCGGAGAATCGAATCACCGGAGCCCCTCGCAGGAGTACCACATGGCCGCCAAAGACAACGACGACCGTAAACCTGACGACCAAGACGCCGAAGTTTCCCTGGATATGAGCCAGGCCGCCGTCAAAAAGATGATCGGCGACGCGCGTGAACGCGGCTACATCACCTATGACCAGCTTAATCAGGTTTTGCCCCCTGATCAGGTCAGTTCCGAACAGATCGAAGACGTGATGTCGATGTTGTCCGAAATGGGCATCAACATCATCGAGGATGAAGAGGCCGAAGAGGAAGAGGCCAAAGGCTCGACCGATCTGGCGACAACAGACAACGCGCGCGAAGTGACGCTGGCGGCATCGACCGCAGAGAAACTGGACCGCACGGATGATCCCGTGCGCATGTACCTGCGCGAAATGGGGTCCGTCGAACTGCTGAGCCGTGAAGGCGAGATCGCAATCGCCAAACGGATCGAGGCCGGCCGCAACACGATGATCCTTGGGCTGTGCGAAAGCCCGCTGACATTTCAGGCGATCACCATCTGGCGTGACGAATTGCTGTCGGAAGACATTCTGCTGCGCGATGTGATTGATCTGGAAACCACGTTCGGCAACCAGCTGGATGACGAGGAGGCGGTTGCCCCCGTTGTGGACACATCCGCGATCAACGCCGAGAAGAAAGATGACGGTGATCAGGAACTGGATGCCGATGGGAACCCGATTGCGTCGGATGATGACGACGATGATGACGAGCAGGCCAACATGTCGCTGGCCGCAATGGAAGCCGCGCTGAAGCCGCAGGTTCTGGAAACGCTGGACCGGATCGCGCTGGATTATGTCAAACTGTCCGAAATGCAGGACAGCCGGATTTCCGCAACGCTGAACGAGGACGGCTCCTTTAGCTCGTCCGAGGAAACCACCTATCAGAAACTACGATCTGAAATTGTGCTGCTGGTGAATGAACTGCACCTGCACAACAACCGGATCGAAGCGCTGATTGACCAGCTTTACGGTATCAACCGCAGGATCATGTCGATTGACAGTTCGATGGTGAAGCTTGCCGATCAGGCCCGGATCAACCGCCGTGAATTCGTGGATGAATACCGCGGACGCGAGCTTGACCCGAACTGGCTGTCGGAAATGGCGGACAAGCCGGGCCGTGGCTGGCAGATGTTCATCGAACGCTCGACCGACAAGGTCGAAGAACTGCGCGCCGAAATGGCGCAGGTCGGCCAGTATGTCGGTCTGGATATTCCGGAATTCCGCCGCATTGTCCAGCAGGTCCAGAAGGGCGAAAAAGAGGCGCGTCAGGCCAAAAAGGAAATGGTCGAAGCGAACCTGCGACTTGTGATTTCGATCGCCAAGAAGTACACGAACCGTGGCCTGCAATTCCTTGATCTTATTCAGGAAGGTAACATCGGCCTGATGAAGGCGGTGGACAAATTCGAATACCGCCGCGGCTACAAGTTTTCGACCTATGCGACATGGTGGATCAGACAGGCGATCACCCGCAGCATCGCCGATCAGGCACGCACCATCCGTATTCCCGTGCACATGATCGAAACCATCAACAAACTGGTGCGGACGGGGCGCCAGATGCTGCACGAAATCGGCCGTGAACCGACGCCGGAAGAACTGGCAGAAAAGCTGCAAATGCCGCTCGAGAAAGTGCGCAAGGTGATGAAAATCGCCAAAGAGCCGATCAGCCTTGAAACTCCGATCGGTGACGAAGAAGACAGCCAGCTTGGCGATTTCATCGAAGACAAGAACGCGGTTTTGCCGCTGGACAGCGCCATTCAGGAAAACCTGAAAGAAACCACAACGCGTGTACTGGCAAGCCTGACGCCACGCGAAGAACGTGTGTTGCGGATGCGGTTCGGTATCGGCATGAACACCGATCACACATTGGAAGAAGTCGGCCAGCAGTTCAGCGTAACCCGCGAGCGGATCCGTCAGATCGAAGCCAAGGCGCTGCGCAAGCTGAAACATCCAAGCCGCAGCCGCAAGTTGCGGTCTTTCCTGGATCAGTGACCTGCATCGCGTTTTGAGGTCTGCAAATTCAGGGCCGCGCCGAAAGGTGCGGCCCTTTTCATTTCAGCTTGAAGCGCGGTAAACTTTTCGAGATATGCGCCCGCGTCTCTCTTTTCTCGGGCGTTCAAAGTGCTATCGTTTATTTCAGGTTGAATTTAGACCGGAGCGAATAATTGCGCGTTGTTGGGATCAAGCGAATACTGTGCTGTTTTTGGTTTGCCGTGATCCCCGCTCTGGGGAATGCAAACTCCTATACGGCTGAAAACTTTTTGAAAGTCTGGCCAATCGATGCAGTCACATTTGAAGTGATCGAAGCCAGAGGCGAAGGCGCGCGCGGCATCTGGTGCGCGGCGGCAAGCTATGCCGAGCGTGAATTGCGCATTGATCCGACATCCACGATCTATGTTCTGGTCCCACGCGGCCCAAGTGCGACGGTGCCAAACCGGAAAGGCGTGGTGTTTACACTTGATAAAGCGCGCTTGCCTGAAACCGCGACCATCAGCCAATTGTCGTTTGCGACAACACGCGCGGCTGGCACCAGCTTTCCGTCCTATCTGGCACGCAGTTTCTGCCGTGACCGGTTCGGCGAACGGGATCGCTGGGATTATAACTAAGCCCCTCAATTTGAAAAGGAAAATACCATGAAACTGCTTGCGACCCTGACGTGTATCGCTGTGCTTGGGGCTGTGCCGGTACAAGCAAATTCCTTTACTGCCGTGAACCGCCTTACCGTTAATCCGGTCAGCGCCAGCGAATTCGAAGTGATCGAAAGCCACGGAGCCGGCGCGCGTCAAATCTGGTGTGCCGCTGCCGAGTACAACGAACGCGTACTGGGCAATCAGCGAGAAACCGAATTGATTGTCAAAACCAAACGTGGCCCAAGCATCACGCAACCGGGACGCAAGGGCGTTGTGTTCACCAACAATCCGGCCAATGTGTCGGCCCCGATCACCAAATCGGTTTCGATTTCCGTGAACACACCGGGGATGAGCCTGCCATCCCATCATGCGCGTACATTCTGTCGGGATACGTTCAGTCGCACCCGGCGTTAGGGTTCGGGCCTGCCTGCATCCGCGCAATTTGGTGTTGCCATACTTCGCACAAAGCTTTCATTGTCGCCCATAAGGAGAATTGCGATGATCAAATTCCCGAAAACAACCGGCGCGTCACTATGTGTGGCACTGATGATTGCGACACCGGCACTGGCCAACAGTTTCAAGGCGCAGAACCGGCTTACCGTGAATCCGATCAGCAATTCGGTGTTCGAAGTCGTTGAATCCCGATCGTTGGGGGCCAGTGGTTCATGGTGTGCGGCGGCGGATTATGCGACGCGGGTTCTGGGGGCGTCGGGGAAGGCCGATCTGTATCTGAAAACGCCGCGCGGGCCCAGCGTGACCAATCCGGGCCGCAAGGGCGTGGCTTATACGCTTGACCCCAATCAGGTCGGTGCCCCCCTGACCACATCGACATCCGTCAGTACCAAGACGGCAGGTACGACCTTTGCGGTCGGGCATGCGCTTGCTCTGTGCAGTCAGTCGCTGATTGATATCGGTCCGTAACAATCGGGTGAAGCACTGATTACCGGATAAAGCCGACCTTGCCGCGCGCTTGATTTGCGCCATCTCACTCGTGACAAGAACTGGTTATGATGGAGATGTGCCGATGAAACCACTCGTGATGATCGCTGTATTCGGGGGTGGGCTTGCGTCTGGGGTCTATGCTCAAAGCTTTGAATCCGGCACACGTTTGCCGGTTAACTCCGTTTCCGGCAGCCAGTTCGAAGTCATCGAGGAAGGCTCGGTCGGCAGCCCGCAAGTGTGGTGCGCGGCGGCCACCTATTCGAACGATGTGCTGGGGCAATATGCGAAAACGGAACTTACCGTGATCTCGCCCCGTGGGCCAAGTGTGACAAGTCCGGGCCGGAAAGGCGTTGTTTTTAGTACTGATACGACCGGACTGGATGTGGTGCCACGCGCGGCCAATTCCGCAACAACAGATATTGCGGGCGTTACGTTCGCGGTGTCGATGGCCCTGACATTCTGTGATGAAGAAGGCGAAGTGAACTGATCTTTTGCCAGGACGCCACTGAACTGTGCCAAATTTCCCCCAGACTGGATCGCCTATGTTGCGGCCCCATTTCTGCCCTACCCAAAGTGTAGCGGGTGCCCTATAGTTGTGGATAAGTGGGCGAGCAGCCCCACAAAGAGGCGGAAAACGACAATAAAAGGGGGACGGCGATGCGCTGCCCGTTTTGCGGAAATATCGACACTCAAGTAAAAGACAGCCGGCCAGCCGAAGATCATGTTTCGATCCGGCGCCGACGGTTTTGTCCGGCCTGCGGCGGCCGCTTTACGACCTATGAACGCGTGCAGCTGCGCGATCTTGTGGTCATCAAGACCAGCGGAAAGCGCGAAGATTTCGACCGCGACAAACTGGAGCGTTCGATCCGCATTTCCATGCAGAAACGCCCGATTGATCCCGAACGTATCGACCAGATGATTTCCGGTATCGTGCGGCGTCTGGAAAGCATGGGCGAAACGGACATCGGTTCCAAACAGATCGGCGAGATCGTGATGGAAGCGCTGGCACGGATCGATACCGTCGCCTATGTGCGCTTTGCATCGGTTTACAAGAATTTCCAGGCCGCTGACGATTTCGACAAATTTGTCAGTGAATTGCGCCCGGACGTGCCCCCAGAAGAAGCGTGAGCGGGCAAGACGAACGGTTCATGGCGCTGGCCCTTTCACTGGGGCGGCGCGGGCAGGGTATGGTGTGGCCCAATCCTGCTGTCGGTTGTGTCATTGTCAAAGACGGTCGCATTGTCGGGCGCGGATGGACGCAGCAGGGCGGTCGTCCGCACGCGGAAACCGTGGCGCTGGCGCAGGCGGGCAAGGCTGCGCGCGGCGCCGATGTTTACGTGACGCTGGAACCCTGCGCCCATACCGGCAAAACACCCCCCTGCGCCACGGCCTTGATTGAGGCAGGTGTGAAACGGGTGGTGGCCGCAATAACAGATACGAATACGCGCGTTGCCGGGCGTGGCTTTGCCATGCTGCGGGATGCGGGCATTGCCGTTGAAATCGGTTGTATGGCAGATTTGGCAGCGCAGGATAACGCGGGATTTATCCTCAACACCGATCTGGATCGTCCCTTTGTCACGTTGAAACTGGCAAACAGTTTTGACGGGCGTATCGCGACGGCCACCGGTGAAAGCAAGTGGATTACCGGGCCGGACGCGCGGCGTTTGGTGCATGCGATGCGCGCGCGTCATGATGCTGTACTGGTTGGTGCAGGGACGGCGCGCATTGATGATCCGTCGCTGACGGTGCGCGATCTGGGTGTCAGGCATCAACCTGTTCGGGTGGTCACGTCGCGCAGGCTGGATGTGCCGCTTATGGGGCAGCTTGCCCGCTCGGCCAAAGAAATTCCGCTGTGGATGTGCCACGGGCCGGATGCCGACCCGAATCTTGTTTCGGCATGGCAGGGGCTGGGGGCAGACCTGTTCTGCTGTGCGGTGCGCGGCGGGCAACTGGATACACGCGATGTCTTGCATCAGCTTGCCAAGGCGGGATTGACGCGGGTTTTATGTGAAGGCGGCAGCGCCTTGTCGGCATCTTTGCTGGCAGAGGATCTGGTGGATGAACTGGTCGGCTTTACCGCCGGTCTGGCCATCGGGGCCGAGGGGCTGCCTTTGGTCGGGGCGCTGGGGCTTTCTGCGCTGGCGGATGGGCCACGTTTCAGGCTGGTCGAAACGCGTGCCATTGGCGGCGATGTGATGCACCGCTGGGCGCGCGGCGCGACAAATGTTTAGCGCCAGAGGTGAGATTGACTGGCAAACACGCCCTGCAGTTTTGACAGGGTGCGATTGAACGGGCCGTGCCGGGGCAGGGTGCCCGAAACCAGCCTTTCGATCACAACCTCGACCGGGCAGGGCTGTTTCGTCACCGGATCGAAGTATCTGGGGTAATCGATCAGCGTTGCGTGCACCAGGGTTTCCAGTGAAACCGCCAGATTTCGCCGGGGCGGGATACGCCCGCGATCTTCGGTCAGGCCCCAGCCTGCGTAAAACGGGGCACCGACCGTCACAACCTTCTTGCCACGCAAAAGCGTCTCGAACCCCAAAAGCGATGTCATCGTCCAGACTTCATCGACGCAGGCAATCAGTTTTGCGGGGTCGCCCTGCGTCAGAACCAGATCGGCAAACGGGGTCGCATCTGTCTGGCCAGCGCGCAAACCCGCTGCAACGTCGGGATGTGTTTTGTAGATGATCACCGCGTCGGGGTTAGCGTTTCGTGTGGCGTGCAACAGGCTTTCGTTGGTCGATATGGCCCCGGTTCCGGCCAGGATCGAGGCATCATCTTCAACCTGTCCGGGCACCAGTATCCGGTGGCCTTGTGGCAGGTCAGGCAAGGCATCGTGCGGGTTGTATTTGCTTAGGCCGCCGGCCACGATGCGGGATATCAGTGTTCGGGCGCGCTGTTTCTGATCCGGTCGCAGCTTGGCGCGCTGCATGATCAGCTGTTCCAGTCCGCTGGGACGTGATGGATCATAATAAATGCCGATATCGTCCGTGATCAGCGAAAGCGGCGGGACAAGCGCCGCCCCCAATCCTTGCGAGCGTAGAAATCCGTCTTCCACACGGGTGGCATTTGCATGCGCTTCAAACGCTTTTCCCGCCCAGACCATCCGGTTGCGTGATGTGGTCTGCGCCAGTTGGCGGGCTTTTTCGGGATCGTTTTCGAATATGACCGGCTTGAACTGCCCGAAATAATTCTGGAACGTCTTGCGCTTCCAAAGCCGGGTTTCGCTTGCGATCCAACCGGCTCGGTCGGCGTGCCAGGCACGGGTTTTCGCATGCAGCGTGGAAATGACCCGATCCAGATCACACAGACGGTCATTGTAGGGATCATACCAGCGTGGATACAGGATCATCGCCGCGGCAAAAAGTTGTGCGCGTGTCAGTTTGCGCGTGCGTCGCGGCACCGGATTTTCATCCTGCGTCAGCCCCCATCCCGCATAGAACGGTTGCCCGAATACCCGCGGCTTGTGGCCGGCAAATATCGCGTCAAATCCCATTTGCGATGAATAGGTGTAAACGCCGACAGCCCCGCCGAAAAGGGCGGCGGGCGCGATGTTGTCTGTCACCACGCGGATGCGGTCGTTTTCATCCTCTGGCCCGAAATAGCCGGCCCGGTATCCGGCTGCGGTTTCTGGATGGGATTTGATGATCACGGGCACGCCGGGATGCTCTTCCTGTGCAAAGACCAGCATTTCCAGAAATTCCGCGCGTCCTGCCTGTGTGACTGTAACAGAGGCATCGCCACGCGCCTGATCGACTACCAGAACATATCCCGGTTCTGGCGGGGGAAGTGAGGCATCAAACCCGCTGTATTTGGAAAGCCCGGCATCGGCCATACGGGCCATTCCGGACCGGGCGGCATCCAGCAATGCCGTGTCATCCAATGGATGGGACGCCAGAAGTTTTTCCAGATCGGACGGTGTCGCAGGATCGAAATGCACGCCCGATGTGTCCAGCAGCAAGCCCAATGGCAGTTCCCCCGCACGGCCCGGAGCAAGCGAGCGCAGAAAGGCATCTTCGACCCGCAACAGCGGTACGTTGTATTTCTGGGCTATCGCTTCGCCGCGATGGGCTGTCGGGCTTTTGCCCCAGACGCCGATAAGATCGTCGGGGGTGGGGCGCCCCAGACGGACATCAAAGCCCGACAGGTGCAGAATACGCCTGACGCGGCGCTGGCGCAGAAAACCGCCGGTGTAAACGAAAAGCCGCCGGGAGGTTGGCCCCCCGGCGGCTCTATCCCCTAAAGGGTATTGCATATCAGTTCGTGAACGCCGCCAGAGCACTTACCGTGGTCAGTGAGCTGGTGAAGGACGAGATTGTTTTGTCCCATTGCGTGAACGGTGCTTCGGTGACGTAGACGGTATCACCGTCGCGGATCAGGAAATCACGCGCCACGAACATGCCGTTCGGCTGCGTCAGATCAAGCACGTAAATCATGCGCTGTGCCCCAACCAGATCGTCGCGTCCCAGCAAAGGGCCGACAACTTCGGCGGGTTCGTTGCGGAACACGAAAACGCCCGTTGGATCAGCGGTCGCCGAAGACAAGCCGCCAACCTGTGCAATCGCTTCGATGGCAGACAGGTTCTGGCTTTTGAACGCCACCTTGTTTTGCGTGCCGGTTGCGCCAACTGCGGTGTAGGAACGTGTGTCTTCCTCGACCAGGATGCGGTCACCGGGGCGCAAGGCAATGTCTAGTTCGGGAAAATTATAAAGATCCTGGAACCATACTTTACCGCTGGCGCCACCACGCGTCACCGTGATTTCGGCGATTTCGGGTTGAATGGTCACGCCGCCCGCGCGGGCCAGCATGGTGGATAATGTGCGTGTGGGCCGTTCGATCGCATAAACGCCCTGCGCCCCAACCGATCCGATCAGCGACACGGTTGATCCGTCACCGGCAAGACGGCGCACCTGAACCTGCGGATCGGGCGTCTGGTCTTCCAGTTTTTCGGTGATGATCCGGCGGATCGCTTCTGGGCTGTTGCCCGCGGCACGGATGCGTCCGGCGTAGGGAACAAAGATAAACCCGTCGCCGTCTACCTGTACCTCTTCCAGAAGGGTCGCGTTCTGGGCTTCGCCGGCCAACAGGCCGTCATCAACGTTTTCCCAGATTGTCAGGCCCAAAGTATCACCGGGCGAGATTGTATCAGAGCCAAGAACGCCTGCGTTCTTGAAGGAATCCGAAAAACCCAAGGCCGGTACGACAGAAGTTGCACGCGTTACGCGATCATTCACTTCGATGACAAACGCATCGCCTTCCTGCTGGACGGAGCCTGAGAAAATTTGTTTTTTGCTAGGCCCTACTTGCGGCAAACCACACGAACTCAGCACGGCCACAGCCGTAAAAATAGCAATGGCGCGCGCCCATTGAATAGCAAAAGGTTTCACTGCTCGGTCTCCTCGACCTGATTTATTCTGCCTCAGTGTTCGCCAACTTTGCGTGACGTATTGACGGTAAGCTACGGGATTCCGGAACTAAAAGCTACTGTGCGCAGTGTGCCGGCTTAACCGATCACCCTGAACTGTTGCCTTGGGGCCGCGGTTCCGGCGGCCAGTGCGTCGTAGGGATCCCGTTCTTGCAGGACCATGTCTACCACATGTCGTAGCAACTGGCGCCGCCCACGCGAGGAGTAGAAGCCGCCGGCAATCTGGCTGGTTTCCAGAAGATAGCGCCGGTAATCGCGATAAGCTGCCGTATCCGGGCGCGTTGGCGCAGCAAAAAACGCGCAAAGCGGCTGATCCGAAACAAATTCCGGTTTTGCATAAACCGCGTCGCCAAACACTTTCAACGGAATGCCGCGCCACAAAACCTGCTGTGCCGACGTCGAATTTACCGTTACAGCACTTCGTGCGTCATCCAGAAGGCGGGCGAGTTTGCCGCCACCGATGAAATGCACCCGGTCACGGATGCCGTTTTCGCGCGCCAGCCGCCGGATTTCGCGCCGCAAAGGCACACGCCCGTCTTCCAGCGGATGGGCCTTGAAGACCAGATGATGGTGTTGCGGCGCGCCCGTGGCGAAACCTTGCACCACTTCCGTCAGGAACTGGGTCATCGATGCAAACCGCGAGTGTTTCTGAAAACTGGCATCATGGGCCAGTTGCAACAGGGCGACATGATAGGGAAACCCGCCGCGGCGCACCCTTTTGGTTGCGATGCGCCGTTCGATGGATTGCGCCGGCATTCTGATAAGGCGTTTGAGATAAAGGACAAATTCACGATAAACCGAGATATCCCGGTGCGGGCGGAAGTTTTTGTAGCCACTGTTCAAGAACAGAACAAAGGCATGATAAAGCGCCCCGTAAAACACATGCTGGCGCATGTCGCCCCAATGTCCGGGGGGCAACGGCGCGTCAGTATCGGACCGCGCCAGAACCGATTGCATATCGTTGATCGACATCGACATCAGGCGCGAATGGCCGTTGCTGCCGCCCCGTTCGTAACTGACCCAATAGGGTCGCATATACCCTTCCTCGAACACGTGGATCCGCAAGCCAAGCGTTTGGGCATGGGCCACCGCATCGGCGTGAACACGGCGCGTATCACCATAAAGAACGATGTCGGTCACGCCCTTGTCCTGCACCAGCGCCGCGAACCGGTCGGGCCACTGGTCTTGGGGGGCGCGAAACGGAATATAGCTGGCCTTGTGCGACCAGAATGCACGATCACCTGCATTGAACCCGACGCGCCACACCTGCGCGCCGGTGGTGCGCAGCATTTTGCCCAACTGGTCAAAAAACGGGCCGTGTGGGCCTTGCAGAAACAGGAAAACCTTATGTTCTGGTGCGGATTTCAACATAATTTTCTTATAATTGTTGCTTTGTCCAAACACCATTAAGCGATGTGTCGGGCAAAAGAATGGCAGGTCGGGCGATGCGCGGGGGTGACACTCCCCCTTGCCAGCAGGGGAACGGCCCGCTACCTGCAAGGCTATGAAAAAAGGGGTTTTGCGATGTTTACTGGCATCATCACGGATATCGGCGTTCTGACGGAACTGGATCAGCGCGGTGATTTGCGCGCGCGGATCAAAACCGGATATGACACGGATACGATCGACATGGGCGCATCCATTGCCTTTGATGGCGTGTGTCTGACCGTGGTCGGCCTTGGGGCTGACTGGTTCGATGTGGATATCAGCAAGGAAACGGTCGACAAAACCAATATCGGGCGTAACCGCTGGGCTGTGGGGCGCCGGATCAACCTTGAGCGCGCGTTGCGTGTCGGTGACGAGCTTGGCGGGCATATCGTATCGGGCCATGTCGACGGGGTGGCCGAAATTACGGCAATCGCCGACGAAGGCGACAGCACACGCGTGACGTTGCGGGCGCCCGCCGAACTGGCACGGTTCATCGCGCCCAAAGGCTCTGTGGCGCTGAACGGCACATCCCTGACGGTGAACGAGGTGAACGGCGCCGAATTCGGGATCAACTTCATTCCCCACACCAAAGAGGTGACAACATGGGGTGATATGCAGATCGGCGATGCCGTCAATCTCGAGATCGACACGCTGGCGCGCTATGTTGCCCGACTGGCCGAAGCCGGTTGATGTCAATTGCCCCAGATGTCGCCGATCTTGTACCCGTTGGGGAACGGATCGGTGGGGTCACGCATCACCTGACCGGTTCCGTAAATCCAGCCCTGTCCCGATAGCGATGGAATGATGGCGGGGTAGGGGCCGACCTGCGTGGTGTCTTCGATCCGGCCTGTAAAGGTCGTTCCCATCGGGCCGGCGTTGACATAGTCCTGACCGACGCCCAACTGCCCGCGCGCGTGCAGCACGGCCGTTTTGGCGCAGGTGCCTGTGCCGCAGGGCGAACGATCAAGCACACCTGTCAGGGCATTGGGGCGTTGCGCATCAAATGTGCCCGTAGACACCGTGACCGCGCCCAATCCGTCGTAAGGGGCACCTTGGGGTGGTGGTGCCGTCAACTGGGCGATACTGGGCCCGCTGATCTGCGGATTGTCCGGGTGAACCACAGGAAGCTGTTCGGCTGCCGCGGCGCGCATCGCTTCGCTTGCGCGTACCATATCCGCGCCGGCATCGGCGCTGATTTCAAGCCCGAACTGCGCGGCGTCCGCGATGACGTAAAACATGCCGCCCCACGCCACATCAACGCGGATATCCCCGAAACCGGCCACCTCGATCACGCGATCCAGATGCATCGCAAAAGCCGGTACATTGCGAAACGTCACGCGCGTGACTTTCCCTTTGTGGCACTGGGCACGCACCCGGATCAATCCGGCTGGCGCCTCAAGCACGAGGTTTGTAACCGGTTCGACCATCGGAATAATGCCGGTTTCCAGCAATACGGTGGTGACGCAGATCGTATTGCTGCCGGACATCGGCGGGTATTCCGTCTGCTCCATGATGATAAACCCGGCATCCGCGTCCGGATGGCAGGGCGGCACGATCACATTGCAGCACAAGGCAGGGTAACCGCGCGGTTCACGCAGCATCAGCAGGCGGATATCATCGGCGTTTTCCTGCATCCATTGCATGCGTTCAAACACTGTATTGCCCGGCATGTGGGGCATGCCGCCGGTGATCACGCGACCCGGTTCGCCTTCGGCATGCGCCTCGACCACGTTGATCAAGCGGGAAACCTGCATCTCAACCTCCTGTGCCTGTCGGTTCAGGCTAAAGCGTGGTTACGGCAAGCGTCCAGCCTGAATTCGACTCTGGTTGCTCTGGCATTTTTGCGCTTGCTGGTCTAACTGCGCGATAACTGCTGCGAAGGTACCTGCCATGAGTTTCGAAACACCCGGACCTGTTGAATCCAACCTGGCCGCCCATATTTCGCCGATCGAACAGATCATTGAAGATGCGCGCGCGGGTCGGATGTTTATTCTGGTCGATCACGAAGACCGCGAGAACGAGGGCGATCTGGTCATTCCGGCTGATGCGGCCGATGCGGATGCGATCAATTTCATGGCCAATCACGGGCGCGGCCTGATCTGTCTGACATTGCCTGCCGACCGGATCGAGGCGCTGCGCCTTCCGATGATGGCAACACATAATTCGTCGCGCCACGAAACCGCTTTTACTGTGTCGATTGAGGCCCGCGAAGGTGTCAGCACCGGTATTTCGGCGCAGGACCGTGCGCGCACTGTGGCTGTCGCGATCAATCCTGCGTCAACCGGTGCCGATATCGCGACGCCGGGGCACGTGTTTCCGCTGCGTGCGCGCCGCGGTGGTGTTCTGGTGCGGGCAGGGCACACCGAAGCCGCCTGTGACGTGTCGCGACTGGCGGGGCGCAATCCGTCCGGTGTGATCTGTGAAATCATGAATGCGGACGGCACAATGGCGCGTCTGCCCGATCTGGTGGATGTGGCGAAAACCCATGGGCTGAAAATCGGCACGATCAGCGATCTGATCGCGTACCGGCGCCGCTATGACAATCTGGTGGTGGAAACCGCGCAGCATGACGTGGTGTCCGAATATGGCGGCGCATGGAAAATGCGCCTGTTTACGGATCAAACCCACGGGATCGAACATGTGGTGCTGACCAAGGGTGACATCACCACGCCGGAACCCGTTCTGGTGCGCACCCACGCGTTGCACGAAGCCGCCGATGTACTGGGTCTGGGCCCGAAACCCGCTGTGGAACTGCCGCGCGCAATGGAAATCATTGCAAAGGAAGGGCGCGGCGCGGTCTGCCTCTTCCGCGAGCCGCGCAAGGCCCTGTATACTCAGGAAGAAGACGGCCCCCGCACCATCAAGCAAACCGGTCTGGGTGCGCAAATCCTGTCAAAGATGGGATTGCACGATCTGATCCTTCTGACCGATTCACCGATGACCCGCTATGTTGGACTGGATGCCTATGGTCTGCGCATCACCGGCACCCGCCCGATCCTGAAGGAGGCATGAATGGCCACCGCCGAACAGCATTACATCCTGCCACGTCCCGAATTCGACAAGCCCGTCAAATTGCTGATCGTGGTTGCACCTTATTACAAGGATATCGCCGACAATCTGGTGGACGGAGCGGTTGCCGAAGCGGAAGCCTGTGGCGCAAGCTGGGACAAGATCGAGGTGCCCGGCGCGCTAGAATTGCCCACCGCAATCAGCATTGCGGAACGGATGTCCAATTACGATGGGTATGTGGCGCTTGGCTGCGTCATTCGCGGCGAAACCACGCATTACGATACGGTGTGCAACGACAGCAGCCGCGCCCTGCAAATGATGGGGTTGCAGGGGTTGTGCATCGGTAACGGCATCCTGACCGTGGAAAACCGTGCGCAAGCCGAAGTGCGCGCCGATCCGTCGGATCAGAACAAAGGTGGCGGTGCCGCTGCGGCGGCCTTGCATCTTGTCGCGCTCAGCCGTAAGTGGGGCCGCCAGACCAAAGGGGTCGGGTTCAAACCCGCATCGGAAAACATCCTTTTGGCGGGCGATAGCATTGGAAAACCGACCGCATGAGCGAAACGCAAGCCGCACCGTCAGGCAACCAGAAGCGCAAGATGAAATCCGCCGCGCGGCTATATGCCGTGCAGGCGTTGTTTCAGATGGAACATTCCGATCAAAGCGCGGATCAGGTGCGCAATGAATTCCTGCACCACCGTTTTGGCGCCGTCTATGAGGGCGAAGAGATGGCGGACGGCGATGTGGACCTGTTCACCGAGATCCTTGACGGGGCCGTTACGCAGCAGGTGCGGATCGACCAGATGACAGACCGCGCACTGGTGGCAAAGTGGCCGATTGCGCGGATCGATCCGACATTGCGGGCGTTGTTTCGCGCCGCCGGGGCCGAACTGGTCGGGTCCGATGTGCCGCCCAAGGTGGTGATCGTGGAATTCGTACAGGTCGCCACGGCGTTTTTTCCCGACGGCAAGGAACCGAAATTCGTAAACGCGGTGCTGGATCACATGGCACGCGAGGCCCGCCCCGAAGCGTTCTGATCCGGCTCGTCGGCCTCCTCGGGCAATTTGTCGCCACCTTTTGACGCTGTCGCCCTCGTCCTTTTGGCGAGATGTGATATAATAAAGACGAAGGAGTGGTCATATGCCTGAACTCGTCAAATTATATATTCGTAACGTCGCAATCGGATTTGGGGTTGCTGCGGTTTTTGTTGCGCTGCTGTTGTGGTTCAACGTGATGAACCTGTGGTATCTTGTGTCGCATAATTCCGATGGTGTTCTGGCCGTGTTCCTGTTGTGGTTCATGCACGGCATCGTGTTCGCGGGCGTTCAATTTGCCTTTGCGGTGATGATGATGGCGCGCAAGGATGATGATGACGATGATCATCACGGCGGCCATGCGATCCGCGATTATCTGGCTGTGCCGGTGCGCGCCGAATCCGACACTGCGCAGCGGAAGACGCGCCGCTGATCGCCAGTTTCGATCGGGTAGAGAATGTGTGACGGAACCACCGAACCGTTTTAGTTCTATATTCCCGAGGACCTGTATTTACAGGTGGGCGCCAGGTAATCAAACCAGGGCTTGAACAGAGCCAGCTCCCTCGGATTTGCTTAAGGCCACTGGAACGTAACCAGTCACGAGAAGGGCAGAACCGCCACGGAGCAGACATAGGGTGTTGCCATGATCCGGACAAGGGGTTTGATGTCTTCGTTCGCAGGAACGCCGCAAGCGCGGGGCTTGAAAAATGTTTACGTTTTGTTCATGGTTGAGCCATGTCGGATGTGACCCCTTCCTTATTGCAGCCCGGCCAGCTTCTGGCCCGCGGCGTATCACGCCATCTGAGCAGCCACGATATTGCTTCTATTGAAGAATTCGTACCTGCGCGTGGATTGCGTGTGGATGTGATGGGGTTGGGCCCAAAAGGCGAGGTGTGGATTATCGAATGCAAATCCTCGCGTGCGGATTTTCAGACGGACTGCAAATGGCAGGGCTATCTGGAGTGGTGCGACCGGTATTTCTGGGCGGTGGATTGCGATTTTCCCACCGATCTGTTGCCGGAGCAAACCGGCCTGATCATCGCCGATGCCTATGACGCCGAAATCATTCGTATGGCCCCGGAACACAAACTTGCACCGGCGCGGCGCAAGGTGGTGATCCAGAAATTTGCCAGTCATGCAGCCCGCCGCCTGCAACGTCTGCGCGATCCGGCAATGGGGCCGGCGTTCAGCGTTTGACGGCGCGTGCGGCCACGGCGGCCGCGCGAATTTCCTCGGCGATGTCGTCGGCTTCTTCGGGGTCGAAATCCATCGGGATTTCAATGCCGTTCGCTTCGACAAAGATGCGCACCATGCCTTTGTCGGTCGGGCCGATTTGCAAGTTTGCTTCGATATCGCGCTCTGTGTCGATGCCCATGCCGGCCTCCTGATTTTAGGTGTCATGTGCTAGCGCGCAAGGCCTTGCTTGGCAAGTGGGGGCGTGCTTTGCTGCGCGCATGACGCAAGACATTGAACTGCGCCGCTTTCGGCCAGATGACAAAGACTGGCTGGTTCGGCAACACAGTACGCTTTATGCGCGCGACGAAGGGTTCGATGACAGTTTTGGCGCTTTGGTTGATGATGTCCTGACTGATTTTCTGGCGCACCACGACCCCGCATGCGAAGCCGGATGGATCGCCGCGCAGGGTGAAGAACGTCTGGGCAGCATTTTTTGCGTCCGGCTGGACGAATACACTGCAAAATTGCGGGTGTTCCTGTTGTTGCCTAAGGCGCGCGGCACCGGTCTGGGCACGCGGATGCTGCACACCTGCATGCAGTTCGCACGGGATGCCGGTTATCGTGGAATGCGGTTGTGGACCCACGAAAGCCACAAGGCGGCAGGGGTGCTTTATCAGCGCAATGGCTGGTCGCTGGACAGTGCGACGCCGGTGCATTCCTTTGGTCGTGACAATGTGGAACAAAACTGGAGCATCCGGTTTTGAGCCGCCGGCGCGGCCAGATCGCCGCAGCCATAACGGGGGTTCAGACCGGATTGGCCATGGTGCTGACCCGTGCGCTGGCGGATGACATCAGCCCGATGACACTGGCGTTTTTGCGCTACAGCATTGCGGTAATGGTGCTGGCCCCGTTTTTTCTGCGCCTGCGACCGGCCCGTATTGCGCCGGCTGACAGGGGGCCGATCCTGTTGCTGGGGGTGGTGCAATTCGGGATCACCGTGGCGCTTGTCAATTATGGATTGCACTATGTGTCTGCGGCGCAGGGGGCGGTTGTGTTCGGGATGTTCCCGATTTTGACAATCGCGCTGGCTGCAGCGCTGGGGCGCGAGAAAATGACGCTGCTGCGGGTGTTGGGGGCGCTGATTTCCGTGGTCGGGGTGGCAATCTGTCTGGGGGCCAATACCCTGCCGACCAGCGGGTTCGGGGCGGGGCTGGTGTTTCTGGCGGCAGGCTCTGCGGCTGCCTGTTCGATCTATTACCGCCCCTATCTGCAAAAATACCCGACCTTGCAGGTCGGGGCGATCGCCATGTTTGCCGCCGCGCTCAGCCTGTTTCCCGCCAGTCTGATCGAAACGCCGATGGCGCAACTGTCGGTACTGCTTCCCGGTCAATGGGCGATGGTTCTGGCCATCGGATTTCTAAGCGGGGCGGGATATCTTTTGTGGTTGACCGCGCTGAAACATACCGGCCCGGGCGAGGCGACGGTGCTGATGGGCATTTCGCCGATCACTGCCGCAATTGTCGGGGCGCTGGCCTTGGGCGAACCGCTGACCGCGGGGTTTGCTCTGGGATTGAGCATCGCAATTCTGGGGGTGTCGCTGGCGGTTCTTAGTCGCCCTTAACCTCTTGCAATCATCGGCCATGGGCGCTAAATCCCCACCGTGTGCCGCCTTAGCTCAGTAGGTTAGAGCGCTTGATTGTGGATCAAGAGGTCCCCCGTTCGAGCCGGGGAGGTGGTACCATTCTTCCTTTACTTGAGGGCCGACAGCAGATGGGCGTGATCATCCGTCCAGGCCGTACCGCCATCCGATGCCACGGCGCGCCAGCGCGGATCGTGCAGCAGGGCCGACATTTTGCCGGCATCCGGCGTCAGCATCATCACGACAGACGGTTTGGCGCCCTTTGGCAGCGGCGCGGCGGGGTCGGGGGCATCTACGCGTTTGGCGGCCAACAGACGGGTTTCGCCTGCGATGCGCGCCAGTGGCTGGGTCAGATCGTAATAGCGGTTGGAAATGTGGAACACCAAAACCCCGTTTGACGCCAGACGGTCAAGATACATTTCAACCGCTTCGCGCGTGACCAGATGCACCGGAATCGAATCCGAGCTGTAGGCATCAAGGACCATGATATCAAATGTCAGATCCTGCTGTGCCAGAACAATGCGCGCATCCCCCAGATGGGTGCTGGAGTCCGGTGCGCAATGGGACATGAAATTGAACATCTCGGGCGTGCGCGCCACGCGGTCCACCATTTCGTCGATCTCGTAATACTCCCACGACTGGCCCGGCCGGGCGTAACAGGCCAGCGATCCGACGCCCAGTCCGACAATGCCGATCCGGGCGGTTTCAATGCCGTCTGTCGTGGTCAGGATCTGCGCCATCGGGCTGTTTGCATGGTAATAGGACAGCGGTGTCGGACGGGTGCCGGTTTCATCGACATATTGATAGCCGTGGATCGTGGTTCCGTTGCCGTAAACGCGCAATCCGTCGGTATCATAGACCGTATGCGCGCCGAAAAAGCTGCGGTCCTTGAACGTGTAATCCTTGCTTAGCGACAGCATGTCAGCCCCCAGAAACACCACCACAGCCGCCAGAATGGCCACCGGCGCGCGCGCCAGTCTGGCCAGTAGAATCGCGAATCCGGCCATCAACCCCAGTGATGTGATCATGGCAACGGGGCCTTCGCTGTCGGTGCCGCGCAGCAGGCTGAAGGCGAACAGCACCGCCGCCGCTGACAGCAACCCGTGGGCCAGCGGGCGCACGGGGATGGTTTTGGTGCCCAGCGTCAAAAGCAGCGCCGCCAATATGACCGAAATCACTCCTTCGTAGATGCCGCTGAATGCCACCGGGGCGATGATGGAATTGAACAGGCCGCCCAATGGGCCCCCCACCGACATGATGATGTAAAACAGCGTAAGGTGCGCCGCGTCGGGGCGGCGTTCATATAGCGCCCTGTGGGCATGAACCGCGACGATAAACAGCGCCGGTGCGAACAACAGCGCACTTAGCCATGTCTGGATGCCGCTGGACTGATGGCTCATCAAAACGGCCATCACGGCAATCGCGCCTGCGGCAAGCGGGCGTGATACGGCATTCGAAAACAGCGGGCGGTTGGAAAAGGCGATGACGAAACTCAGGATGTACAGCGACAGCGGCACGACCCAGATCAGCGGGAATGATCCCAGATCGGTGCTGATCTTGGTGGTGATCGACAACATCAGCGTGGATGGAACAAAGGCCAGAAGCAGCCAGATCGCCACGGTTGATGCGGTGATGTTGGTGGGTGGTGCCACGATATGAACGCGCGTATCGCCTGTTTGCGGGGCCGGTCTGGCCCGCAGGGTCAGCAGACCGCTGATCATCAATAGCGCGCCGAACGCGACAAAACCCGCCGCCCAGCCCCAGCCGATGGCCTGTGCCCCGAACAGGGGTTCGGCCAGCAAGGGAAACCCCAGAAGCGCCAGAAGCGATCCGAAATTGCTGGCACCGTAAAGAAAATAGGGGTCATGCGCAGACGGGCCGTCCGATTTGGCATACCACGATTGCAGCAAGGGCGCGTTGGCCGACAACATGCCAAACGGCACGCCCACTCCCAGAGCGAACAGGGACAGCGTTTGCCACGCTGTCGATGCTGTCGGATCGTAAGCCCAGCTTTCGCTGACCGACAGGGGCAGAAACCACAACGCACCGGCCCACACCGCAAGATGGATGGGCAATTGCCATTTCAGCGGGACATGGCGGGTCAGAAGGTGCGCGTAGATATACCCGACCAGCAAAACAACCTGAAAAAACAGCATCGCCGTGGTCCACACCCCCGGCGCGCCGCCGATCTGGGGCAGCACCAGCTTGGCGAACAGCGGCTGGACGAAGAACAACAGGGATGCGCTGACAAAAATGGTCAGCGTGAAAACGGCCGGAACGACCCATTGCTTTCTGCGCGCGGGCGATGGGTGCAGATGTGGATGTGTGTCGGTACTGCTCATGCTTTGCCCTGTGTTGTCACGCGAAACGGGCCACCGGCACGGGTGGCTGTTCTGTCGGGTTCTAGGGGCTTAATGCGGCGAAATTGTGATCAGAACAGATACAATCACGGCGTCAAGGTCGCGATTGTGCTGAAAAGCGAAAGGCTTCCTAATCGCCCGTTTTTATATCGATGCTTTGGCGCAGGGCACCGCTGCCCCGATCGAAAATCAGGATCGTGTTCTGCCGCGTCACCACGGCATACCAGCCGTCGCCCTGGGTGAACGCACTGGCCGTGGCCCCGTCAGGTAAAGTGATCTCATCGGGCAGGGGGGCTGGACGGTCAGAGAAACGGATGACAAAGAGGGCAATGATGATAAACAGGCCGCCAATCATCGTTGCGGTCAGCAGTGTCACCAGACGCCGCAGGAAACGCAAATTGGCCGGTTCCGGGGTCAGTTCAGAAGGGTCTTGCATGGACATCCGCCGTGTTACATTCACCATCGCGGAAGATCCGCCGCCCCGCCTTGATAAGGCGCTTGCCCGCGATGTGCCAGAGGATGCGGTTCTGTCGCGGACGCGGCTGGCGCGGCTGATCGCAGATGGTGCGGTGCATGTGGATGGCGTGATCGCCGACGATCCCAAGGCCAGAGTTGCACAAGGGGCCAGCATCAGCATTGTTGTGGATGCACCCCAGGACAGCCATATCGCGCCGGAACCTATCCCGCTGGATGTGGTGTTTGAAGACGCCGACCTGATTGTCATCAACAAACCGGCGGGCATGGTAGTCCACCCTGCACCGGGCAGCCCTTCGGGTACGTTGGTGAATGCGCTGCTGGCGCATTGCGGCGATGACCTGTCCGGCGTCGGTGGGATGAAACGCCCCGGTATCGTGCACCGGATCGACAAGGAGACCAGCGGTCTGCTGGTGGTGGCCAAATCGGATGCTGCGCATCACGGGTTGGCGGCTCAGTTCGAAAAGCACAGCGTGGAGCGGTATTACAACGCAGTCGTCTACGGCGTTCCCGATGCCAATGATCCGCGTCTGCGCGGGATCAGGGGCGCAAGCTTTGAGGCAGGCAATATTCTGCGCCTGACCACGCAACTGGCCCGGCACAAGACTGACCGGCAGCGTCAGGCGGTGCTGTTTCAGGGGGGGCGGCACGCTGTCACCCGCGCCCGCATTGTCGAGGCGTTCGGAAACCCACCGGTTGCATCGCTGGTTGAATGCTGGCTGGAAACCGGCCGGACCCATCAAATCCGGGTTCATATGGCGCATGCGGGACATGCCCTGATCGGCGATCCGACCTATGGCGGGCGGCGCAAATTGTCGGCCAAGGCGATTTCCGAAACCGGGCGCGCCGCCGTTGCCGCGTTTTCCCGTCAGGCGCTGCATGCGGCCGTTTTGGGTTTTGACCACCCGGTCACCGGCGAAGCGATGCGGTTTGAGGCCCCATTGCCGCCCGATATGGTCGCGTTGATTGCCGCATTGCGTAGTCCGGCAGATCAGGGTGCATAGGGCGGTTTAATGTCATCGCGCGCTTTGACATGAACAGCACATGCGCGTGAGCGCACTGACACGTGACTTTCACAGCGACGGAAAGCTGCCATTATAGCGTTAAAGGAACATCATATGCCCCTTGAAAGGGGTGCGACCACGACCCATATGGTATGTTAAGCCCTTAAACATTGGGAGGGGACAGAAAATGGCAAACTACGCAAATCTGCCGGCACCGACGCCCGAAGGCGGTCTGAACCGGTATATGCAGGAAATCCGGAAATTCCCGCTGCTGGAACCGGAAGAGGAATATATGCTGGCCAAGCGCTGGGTCGAAGAACAGGACACGGAAGCAGCCCACAAGATGGTCACATCGCATCTGCGATTGGCGGCCAAAATCGCGATGGGATATCGCGGATACGGCCTGCCGCAGGCCGAAGTGATTTCAGAGGCGAATGTGGGCCTGATGCAGGCCGTCAAGCGGTTTGATCCGGAAAAGGGCTTTCGCCTTGCGACCTATGCGATGTGGTGGATCCGCGCCAGCATTCAGGAATACATCCTGCGCAGCTGGTCGTTGGTGAAACTGGGTACGACATCGGCGCAGAAAAAGCTGTTTTTCAACCTGCGCAAAGCCAAATCCAAAATCGGCGCGCTGGAAGATGGCGATTTGCGCCCTGAAAACGTCAAGCGGATCGCGACCGATCTGGGCGTGACCGAAGACGAAGTGATCTCGATGAACCGCCGCCTGTCGGGTGGTGATGCGTCTTTGAACGCAACGGTCGGGTCCGAAGGCGAAGGTACGATGCAATGGCAGGACTGGCTGGAAGACGAAGATGCCGACCAGGCCGGAGATTACGCCGAGCGCGACGAACTGGAAGCGCGGCGCGAATTGCTGGCACAGGCGCTGGACGTGCTGAATGACCGGGAAAAGGATATCCTGACCCAGCGGCGTCTGGCCGACAAGGCGGTAACGCTGGAAGATCTGAGTGGCCAATATGACGTAAGCCGCGAACGTATCCGTCAGATCGAGGTGCGCGCGTTTGAAAAACTGCAAAAACGGATGCGTGATCTGGCCAAAGAAAAAGGCATGCTGGCCACAGCGTAACCTTGCGTCGGTCTTGAGTGACATGGAAACGGGCGGTCCTGCGGGGCCGCCCTTTTTTGGTAGAGAGGCAGATCGCAGGGTTCGGTTTCAGGTGTTCCTGTTTGGCTGGCACCATTGCAAAAAGAACGATGAAAAATCGCTTGCTCTGAGATAGAAACCAAGGCCTGCCCCAACGGTGCAAGGCAAACAAAATTGATCCTGCGCACCTTTTTATGTATGCTGGAAGAGAGGCGCAAAGGCTGTCATGTCTTGTGACGGGTCAGTGATATTGGCCGGATCTGTGACGATTCAGCCGATAAAAATGTTGCGAAGGCCAGCGCTGCGGCGCGCGGAAAAATTGTCTCGACGACATGCACTTTGCCGATCCTCTTGACCATTGCTTTGACGTTTTGACCAACGGAGGGAAGACCATGGATACCATCAAAATTACGGAAATCGCTCGCGCTTTGTACCGTACTCACGGAGACAAAGCAGAATTTGAGGCCGCTCAGTGCGAAAAGCGGTTCAAGAACGCCGGAAACAACGATGAAGCAGATAACTGGCGCGCAATTCGGGGAAGTATCCGACGCATGCGTGGCGCCAACCAAAGTTGATCGTGAAAACGCGGTGGGCGGCCAAAAACTAGGCTTTCTTGTCTGTGCTGGGCCGGGCGCGGACTTTTGCTGCGAAGGACACGACGGCTGATTTCAAGACTCCGTGCAAGAAATGTATTGAATGGATGGTGTTTGTCGACGTCTGCCAAGTTAGCCTGGCAAGGATTGATTGATGAGCAAAAGGAGATTTGTCATGCGAAGTCTTGGCATGAAACTGTTCTTGTTGACCTGCCTGCCCGGCATCGCCCTGTCCGATCCGGCAACAGAATGCGGCGGAAGCAGTCAGGTCGAGATCGGGGCCTGTGTCGCCGATACACTTGAGCGGGTCGATGCGACTGTCGACATCTATCTGGGCTTCGCGATGAGTTCTGCGGCAGAGCTTGACAACGTAACTGATCGAACGGTGGCGGTACCTGCTCTGGAAGCCGCACAGGCGGCCTGGTCAGCCTATCGCGATGCACAATGCGACTATGTCGGGGCAACTTTCGGAGGCGGTTCCGGAACAGGGATCGCGATCAATTCCTGCAAGATCAAGCTTGGGCGGGGCCGCGCAGAAGAGCTTATGCGCTACGTACAATGAAGCGGGCCTTTCCTGCGCACGGCACCGTTTTCTGCCAAAGGGCGACCCACCCGTTCTTGTTGGCAGGTGAGGGCAGATGCCTTAAATATGCGAGGTACAAAGGAGTGTGAGCGATGGCCGGAGGATGGGCGCGTGACGGCGCCGTGAGCGAACAGATCGAAGCGTCGATAAATGACGAACTGGCGCGGCTGAAGGCGCGCAAGGCCCCCGTCGGTGACAGCCTGACCCATTGCGCGGACTGCGAAGAACCGATCCCCGAGGCGCGCCGCGCCGCGATCCCCGGCGTAAAACTGTGCATCGACTGTATGCAGGAACGCGACAGCCAACGCAAAACACGCGTCGGCATCAACCGGCGGGGCAGCAAGGACAGCCAGTTGAAGTAAGCGACCACGGCGACAGGCGCGCGAAACTCTGAAAATTTCGCGGCCTTGAAGAGGGTGTTCTTACCCTTCCATCGCTTCCAGTTCGTCGATCAGGCCTTCAATCATGCTTAGGCCCTTGTCCCAGAATTTCGGGTCGGACGCGTCCAGCCCGAAGGGCGCCAGCAATTCCTTGTGGTGCTTTGACCCGCCCGCTTTCAGCATGTCGAAATACTTGTCCTCGAACCCGTCATCGCCCTCGGCGTAAACCGAATACAGCGCGTTCACGAGGCCGTCACCAAAGGCATAGGCATAGACATAAAACGGCGAGTGGACGAAATGCGGGATGTAGGCCCAGAACGTTTCATACCCGTCCATGAAATCAAAGGCAGGTCCAAGGCTTTCGGCCTGCACCGACATCCACAACGCGTTGATATCATCCGGCGTCAGTTCGCCGCCGCGCCGTGCGGCGTGCAGCTTGCATTCGAAATCGTAAAACGCGATCTGGCGCACGACCGTGTTGATCATGTCTTCGACCTTGCCAGCCAGCAGAACCTTGCGTTGCGCATCGGTTTTCGCGTTGTCCAGCATCTTGCGGAATGTCAGCATTTCACCGAACACCGATGCCGTTTCCGCGAGTGTCAGCGGGGTCGAGGACAGCATTTCGCCCTGATCGGCGGCCAGCACCTGATGCACGCCGTGCCCCAGTTCATGCGCGAGGGTCATCACGTCGCGCGGTTTGCCCAGATAGTTCAACATCACATAGGGGTGCACTTCGGTCACGGTGGGGTGGGCAAAGGCGCCGGGGGCTTTGCCGGGTTTTACACCCGCATCAATCCAGCCCTTGTTGAAAAACGGTTCGGCCAGTTCGCCCATACGGGGATCAAAAGCAGAATACGCATCCATCACCATCTTTTGTGCCTGATCCCAGTTGACGATAGTCGGATCTTCCATCGGCAGGGGGGCATTGCGGTCCCAGACCTGCATCCGGTCCAGCCCCAGCCATTTGCGTTTCAGATCGTAATAGCGGTGGCTGAGGCGCGGATAGGCGGCGACAACCGCCTCGCGCAGGGCTTCGACCACTTCGGGTTCGACATCATTTGACAGATGGCGGCCGGTTTGCGCAGTGGGCATGCCGCGCCAGCGGTCAACGATTTCCTTTTCCTTGGTCTGTGTGTTGTGCACGCGGGCAAAGGTTTTCACGTTTTCGCCGAACACGCGCGCCAGTTCTTCGGCACCGGCCTGCCGTTTTTCGCGGTCCGGATCGGTCAGCAGGTTTAGCGTGCTTTCGATGCCCAGGGTTTCACCGTTCACGTCGAATGTGAGGCCGGCAATGGTTTCATCAAACAGCCGTTCCCACGCATCGCCCACGACCCCCAGATCGTGCAGGAATTTTTCCAACTCGTCCGACAACTGATAGGGTTTCATCGCGCGGATGCGGTCGAACACAGGCTTGTAGCGCGCCAGATCCGGGTTCTGGTGCAACAACGCCGCCAGATGATCATCTTCCAGCCGGTTCAGTTCCAGCGTGAAAAACACCAGCGGGGTGGTGAAGTTGGTGATCTTTTCCTGCATGTCCGACATGAACTTGGCGCGGCCTGCATCTGTGGTGTGCTGGTAATAGCGCAATCCGGCAAAGGACATGATACGCCCGGCAATCGTGCTGATCCGTTCATTGCGCAGCACACATTCCAACAGGCCGTTGGCATCTAGACCGGCCAGTTTGCCTTCGTAATCGGTGGCGAAAGAGGTGCAGGCCTGTTCCAGCCAGTCCAGATCGCGTTTCAGTTCGGGCGCGTCTTCACCTGTGTAAAGATCGTTCAGATCCCATTCGGGCAGGTTGCCCAGATTGTCAGCGCCACCTGTGGCATTTGCATCGCGTACCGGAAACGGAAGTTGGAACATGGAACCCTCATTTTTGCATCTGTGACAGAGTTAAGAGCCTTGGGCGCGAGTCACAAGCGGACTTAGCCATAAACCCGCAGCATTTCTTTCAGATCGTCCAAGGAATTGGCCTCTTGCAGCGGTTTGTCCTGCCGCCAGCGTGACATGCGGGGAAACCGCAGGGCGACACCGGATTTGTGGCGCGGGCTGGCCTGTATGCCTTCAAAGGCGATTTCAAAGACGTGGTGTGGTTTGACCTGTCGCACGGGACCAAAGCGTTGCAGGGTGTTTCTGCGCACCCACGCAGTGATTTTGGCGAATTCAGCATCTGTCAGGCCGGAATAGGCCTTGGTGAAGGGTACAAGATCGTTGCCGTCCCATACGGCAAAGGTGAAATCGGTGAACAGATTGGCGCGCCGTCCATGTCCGGCCTGCGCATAGATCATCACGGCATCAATCACCAACGGGTCCAGCTTCCATTTCCACCAGTCGCCTTTCTTGCGCCCGGCCAGATAGGGGCTGTCGGCGCGTTTCAGCATGACACCTTCGGCTTGATGCGCGCGCGCGTCGGTGCGCAACGCTTCCAGATCGCGCCATGTGTCAAACCGCAGTTGCGGCGGCAGGTGCAGGGGGGCATCGCGGGGCAGGTCTTTTGCAATCTGTTCCAGGGCTGCGCGCCGTTCGGCAAAGGGTTTGGCGCGCATGTCCTGACCGTTCTGTTCCAGCAGATCATAGGCCGCCAGAACAACCGGCGTTTCGGCCAGCAGCTTTTTGGGTACTGTTTTGCGCCCGATCCGCTTTTGCAGCGCGCTGAACGACAATGGCGCGTTGCCGCCCCACGCAAGCAATTCGCCATCCAGAACGGTGCCGTCCGGCAGGAAATCAACCGCGCGGGCCAGTTCGGGAAAACGGTCTGTCATCAGTTCTTCGCCGCGGGACCAGACGAAATACTGCCCGTCGCGGATAATCAGCTGGCCTCGGATGCCATCCCATTTCCATTCTGCGTACCAACCAGACGGGTCGCCCAACGCGTCGGGCGAACTCTCCAGCGCGTAGGCAAGATAGAACGGATAGGGCCGTGACGCGTCGGCGCTGGCATCTTCGGCCTCGATCAGATCGTGGTAGGTTGTGGTGTCGGGGGTCCAGTCGCCCATCAAACGGTGGGCCAGTTCGGTTTCGGGTTTGCCGCTGGCCTGCGCCAGCGCCCGCGTCATCAGTTTCTGGCTGATCCCGATGCGGAACCCGCCTGTGATCAGTTTGTTAAACAGGAACCGTTCGGTTGTGTTCAGCTGATCCCAGGCGGACAAAACGTTGTCTTTTCTGGTGGCTTCATCCACGTCAGAAAGATCGCGCAGTGTATTGATCCAATGTGTTAATTCGTAATCCGATGTGTAGCTTGCAGGCGGCATGATCAGGGCGATTGTTTCGGCCAGATCACCGACAACGGGATAGGTGTCCTCTAACAACCACAGCGGCAATTCTGACACTTCGGCGGCCCATTCCCGCAGGCGGGTTGTGGTGACGGCCCGTTTCGGCCGCCGCCCTGAAAACAGCGCGATGGTCCACAATCGGTCCTGTTCGGGGGCGGACTGGAAATAGGCCGAAAGGGCGGCCACCTTCTGGTTCGTCTTGGTTGTCTGGTCGATCTGGTCGAACAGGGCGGCGAACTGTTTCATGGCATGTCCGCCTCGTCTGCATCCTCGCCCTGAAACTCGGTTGTGACGATGCTGGCATTATAGCCTTTTTCATTCAGGTGACGTGTGAAGATATCTGTATAACCATGCGTAACATATATATTTTCTGCGCCGGTATCGCGAATGGCGCTGTTCAGGCCCGTCCAGTCGGCATGATCCGAAACAACAAAGCCGCGATCGACGGCGCGGCGGCGCCGGATGCCGCGCAACCGCATCCAGCCACTGGCAAACCCAGTCGAATGCGGCCCCAGTTTGCGGGCCCATGCACTGCCCAGGGCCGAGGGCGGGGCCAGCACGATAGCGCCCGGATGATCCTTGATATTGGTATCGCCCGTGACAAGCACAGTGGCGGGCAAATCGATACCTTGGGCGCGCAGGACGGTATTGGTTGCCTCGACCGCGCCGTGGGTCAGGATCGGCCCGATGTTGTGGTCCAGCATGCGCATCAGGCGCTGCGCCTTGCCAAGGGCATAGGCCCCCAAAAGCGCGGTTTTACCCTGTGCGGCGCAGGAGGCCCACCAAGCGTTCAGATCTTGTGCCACCTGTTCCTGTGTGTCCCAGCGAAACGCGGGCAGGCCAAAGGTGCTTTCGGTGATAAAGCTGTGACAGCGCACCGGCTCAAAGGGATCAGACAGGCCATCCTCTTCGGTTTTGTAATCGCCGGACGCAACCCAGATTTCGCCGCCCACCTCGACCCTGATCTGGGCAGAACCGGGTACATGCCCTGCCGGGTGGAACGAAACGATTGCATCGCCGATGCTCAGTTGGCGGCCGTAACCGGTTGTTTCAATGCTGATGTTGCCCAGACGGTGCCGCATCACCGGTGCGGCGGTTCTGGTAGCCAGATAGCGGCTGTGACCGGCGCGCGCATGATCCGCATGGCCGTGGGTGATCAGGGCGCGATCAACCGGGCGCCACGGATCGATGTAAAAATCGCCTGCGGCGCAATAAATGCCGTTTGGTGTAAAAGTCAGAACCGGGTTTTTCATATCCCAACAATAATAGGGGCGGCGGGATTTCCCAGCCTTTCGCGAAAACCTGTTCTGCGATCAGGCGCTTTGGGCCGACGCCTTGCTTTCCATGTTGTTTGAAAACAGGTCGGCTGCCTGATCAAAGATACGGGTGCGGGTTTGTGCGCTTTCCATCAGAACCTCGTGTTCGGCGCCTTCGATCACGTCCAGCCGGCTGCCGGGCCACGTGTTCATCCTGTCCCTGATGCGCGCGATATCGACAATGCGTTCATTGCCGCCCATCACTGTCAGACAGGGTAGGTCCGGCGTACAGCGCCGTGCCAGATACCGGCATTCGCACAGTGCCTCGCGCAACCAGATCAGGCTGGGGCCGCCAAGTGACAATTCGGGATGGATGCGCAACTGACGCACCATATAATCATGCATGTCCGCATCTGTGGTCAGCAAATTGTCTTCGAACGGTTCGGACGTGACATAGGCATCGATCTTGGTGCCGGGGGGCAGGCGGTGCCCCTGACCGATCCAGCCGCTGCCAAAGGACAGTGCCCAAGCGACGGGGCGCGTTGTCGGGGCGATGCGGATGCCCCACATCGGGCCGGAAAACACCACGGCCTGAACAGGCAACCCTTCGATAAGTGACCGCAGGACGATACATCCGCCCATGGAATGGGCCATCAGAAAATAGGGGCGCGGCAGATCCAGCGCCTGCGCGGCCTGCACCATGGCTGCCACGTCTTTCTGGTAGTCTGTGAAACGATGCACATGCCCGATGCGGGCATCTTCAAGCATCCGGTCGGCAAGGCCCTGGCCGCGCCAGTCGATTGTTATCGTCGCAAACTGACGCTGATAAAGGTCTGCCGCCGCGCGACCGTATTTTTCCACATATTCGCTGCGGCCCGGAAACAGCAGAACCGTGCCCTTGGCGTTTGCGGGCACCCAGTGGCCTACGCGGATGCGCACCCCATCGGACGCGCGCAACCAGTGGGCGGCCCCGCCCGGTGGCCCATCGGCCACATCGTCAAAAAAAGGGGCCGCCTCTAAATGCATCAAGCCAGCGCTGACGCCAGTTTCATCGCCATGCCCATGTCGCCGTCCACAGACAGTTTTCCGGTCATGAAGGCGCTGGTCGGATTGGTTTCGCCATCCAGAATCGAGCGGAAAGTGTCGGCATCCGCGCTGAGCGTGACATCGGCCTCTTCGTCCGAGGCACGTGCGCCGCTGGCATCCATCACAATGTCGCCTTCGCCGGCGATGCTGAATTTTGCGGTACCACCAATATCGGTGCCCGCCAGTTTTTCGTTCAGAACGGCTACGGCCTCTGAAATTACGTCGCTCATTGTCTGTCTTCCCTTATTTGGCCACAGATGTCTGGAAATGCATCTGCACGCGCGCTACATTAGGTGTGTTATGGGCATCAAAGCGATTAATCTCAAATGTACCGTTGCGGCATTTCTGCTGCTAGTCATGAATTCCTTACCTTTGGCGGCACAGGATGATGTAAAATCATTGCTGGAACAGCTGAAAGACGCCGAACCTGTCAAGGCAAAGCAGCTGGACAGGGCGGTACAGGCGGAATGGTCGAAAACCGGCTCTGCCTCGATGGATTTGTTGTTGAAGCGCGGGCGTGATGCAATGGATGCGGGCGATTATGCGGCTGCCATCGAACATTTCAGCGCGCTGACCGATCACGCCCCCGATTTTGCCGAAGGATGGCATATGCGGGCCACGGCCTTTTACCAGTACGATCTCTACGGGCCGGCGCTGGGGGATTTGCGCAAGGCACTGGTTCTGAACCCGGACAATTACAATGCGATGTTCGGCTTTGGTGTCATTCTGGAAGAGTTGGGTGATACGGATCGCGCCTATCAGGCCTACCTGCGGGTTCGCGCTATACATCCGCATCATAGCGAAGTAACCACGGCGATACAGCGTCTGGAAAACGGCGTTCTGGGCCAGTCCCTTTAAAACAAACTCCGTCCGCGAAGGGACATAGCAGTGACCGGATCGTCGCGGATCGTGGCCGTTTTGGGCCCGACAAACACAGGTAAAACCCATTATGCGATTGAACGCATGCTGGGGCATCGAACCGGCGTCATGGGGTTGCCGCTGCGTCTTCTTGCGCGCGAGGTTTATGACAAGATCGTCGCTATTCGCGGACCGTCTGTCGTGGCGCTCGTCACTGGGGAAGAACGCATTGTTCCCCCACGCACGAAATATTGGGTCTGCACTGTTGAGGCGATGCCCGAAGGTATGGGGTGCGATTTCCTGGCCGTGGATGAAATCCAGCTATGTGCTGACCCTGAACGCGGCCACGTCTTTACCGACCGGTTGCTGCGCGCGCGGGGGCAAGACGAAACGTTGTTTCTGGGCGCGGATACGATGCGCGGCCCGATTTCGGCGCTGGTGCCCGACGCACAGTTCCTGCACCGCGAGCGAATGTCGCAACTGACCTATAATGGTCAGAAAAAGATAAGCAGAATGCCAGAACGCAGTGCGATTGTCGGGTTTTCGGTTGAAAATGTATATGCAATCGCAGAGCTGATCCGTCGCCAAAAGGGCGGGTGCGCTGTGGTAATGGGCGCACTTTCACCGCGCACACGCAACGCCCAGGTCGATATGTACCAGAATGGCGAGGTTGATTATCTGGTTGCCACCGATGCGATCGGGATGGGCCTGAACCTGGATATCAACCATGTGGCGTTTTCCGCATTGTCAAAATTTGACGGGCGGCGGATGCGTCCGCTTGCCCCCAACGAACTGGCCCAGATCGCGGGGCGCGCAGGGCGCGGCATGTCGAATGGCAGTTTCGGCGTCACCGGCGAAGCATCCCCGCTGAGCGACGACGTGGCGCAGGCGATCATGGCGCACAGGTTCACACCGTTGCAAAAGTTGAACTGGCGCAATCCCGCCTTTCAATTCGGCAGTGTGGATGGATTGATTGCGTCACTGGAAACGTCGCCGGACAACCCCATTCTGGTCAAGGCGCGTGACGCGGATGATCTTATTGCGCTGCGCACCCTTGCGGGTCTGGCCGAGGTGCGGGCGCGGGCATCGGATGGCCAATCGATCCGGCTGCTGTGGGATGTTTGCCGCATCCCCGATTTTCGCGGTATCAGTCACGCGGAACACGCCGGCCTGCTTGAGGCGATTTTCGGTTATTTGCACCAGTCCGGCGATATCCCGGATGACTGGCTGGCGCGCCAAATCCAGCGGATTGATCGCACCGATGGCGACATCGATGCGCTGTCCAAACGGCTGGCATTTATCCGCACATGGACCTATGTCGCGCAACGCAAAGGCTGGACAAGGGACGAAAGCCATTGGCGCGGGGCCACGCGCGCTGTAGAAGACAGGTTGTCGGATGCGTTACATGAACGTCTGACCCAAAGATTTGTGGATCGGCGCACGTCAGTTTTGCTTCGCCGGCTCAACCAAAAGGAGGCCCTCTTGGCCGAAGTGAATGATAAAGGTGATGTGACCGTCGAAGGCGAATTTGTCGGTCGTTTGGAAGGCTTCCGGTTTTCGCCGGACAAAGGGGCGGCCGGGGCCGAAGCAAAGACGCTGAAGGCGGCGTCCCTGCAGGCACTGGCGCCGCAGTTCCATCTGCGCGCGGACCGGTTTTACAACGCGCCGGACACCGAAATCGATTTCACAGAACAGGGTGGCCTGATGTGGGGCACCCATGCGGTGGGCAAACTTGTCAAGGGAAGCGATCCGCTCAAGCCGCAGGTAGAGGTTTTTGTGGATGATGCCGCCGGCGTGGATGTTGCGCAGAAGGTGCAGCGCCGATTGCAGCATTTCATAGACCGCAAGATCGCAGCCCTGTTCGAACCGTTGCTGGCCTTGTCGAAGGACGAAGCCCTTACCGGACTTGCGCGCGGCTTTGCATTTCGCATGGTCGAAGGATTGGGGATTCTCCAACGCGCGGACGTGGCCGACGATGTCAAAGCGCTGGATCAGGATGCGCGCGGGGCGCTGCGCAAACATGGTATCCGCTTTGGCCAGTTCACTATTTTCATGCCTTTGCTGCTGAAACCGGCCCCGACACGGTTGCGGCTTGTGCTGTGGTCGCTGGCGCAGGACCTTCAGGAATTTCCCGAAAGCCCGCCGCCCGGACTGGTGACGGTTCCGGCCAAAACCGATGCGCCCAAGGGCTATCATACGATGTGCGGATACCGCGCCGCCGGAACACGGGCGATCCGCATCGACATGCTGGAGCGACTTGCGGATATGGTGCGGGCCGAAGACAGCCGTGGCGGGTTCGAAGCCAAAGCCGATATGCTGTCGATCACCGGTATGACGCTGGAACAGTTCGCCGATCTGATGACCGGGCTGGGCTACAGTGCCGAAAAAGGCGAGCGCGCCAAGGTCAAGGCCAGCGAGGCCGCGGTTGCCGCACAGCAAGATCCAAAGGAAGTGCCGCAGAAACAGCCCGAGGAAACGCCGCCTCAACCGGATGAAACACCGACCGAGCCGCCGGCGGAAGAGCCCGCCGATTCTCCGGTCGAGGTGCCTGTCGATGTGCCCGGAGAAGCGCCACCCGACAGCCCGGTTGAAATCCCGCCGGGCGCCGATGGGGCAGGTGCAACGGATGCACCGGTCGCGGCACCGGAACAGGAAGTTTTCTATACGTTCCGCTGGGGCGGAATGCGCCCCGATCGCAGGGCAAAACCGGCGCAATTCTCGGACAAACCTCGTGGTAAGGGAAAACCGCAAGGCAAGAAGGGTGGTGCGCGCGGTGACAAGCGGCAGGGACAGGGCCGCGACAAAGGCGCGCAGCAGTTTCAGGCAAGACCCCCCAGACCCGAAAAGAAAATCGATCCCGATAACCCATTCGCCGCCGCGTTGATGGGGCTGAAAGACAACAGCTGATCTGTGGGCGACGCGACCGGAAAACAGCGTTTGGACAAATGGCTGTGGCAGGCGCGGTTCTTCAAGACCCGTACTTTGGCTGCAAAAACCATTTCGTCCGGGCATGTGCGTGTGAACACGGTAAAGGCCGGTAAACCTGCGCAATTGGTGGGCGCCGGCGATGTGCTGACCTTTGCGCAGTCCCGTGTGATCCGCGTGATCCGGATCGAAGCTCTGGCGGATCGCCGCGGCCCGGCCCCGGAAGCACAGGCGCTTTACACCGATCTTGATCCGCCCCAACCCCGCGATCCGGCGGACAAGGCGGACAGCGTTGCGCCAAATCCGCGATTTGAGGGAAAAGGGCGGCCCACGAAACGCGCGCGGCGTCAAACTGACCTTTCTCGTGCGCGAAACCTTGAATGATCCAGCCTGCTGAATTAGCTAGCCGCTAAGCTTCAGAAAAGTAGACAAACCATGACCTATATCGTCAACGATTCATGCATCGCGTGTAAATATACCGACTGTGTCGAAGTGTGCCCGGTAGACTGTTTCTACGAGGGTGAGAACATGTTGGTTATTCATCCCGATGAATGCATCGATTGCGGCGTATGTGAGCCGGAATGCCCGGCAGACGCGATCCGCCCTGATACCGAGCCGGACATGGAAAAATGGGTCGAATTCAACCGCAAGTATTCTGAAATGTGGCCCGTGATCATTACCAAGAAAGATCCGTTACCCGACGCGGAAGAGCGTGACGGCGAAACCGGCAAGCTTGAAAAATACTTTTCCGAAGCCCCGGGCGAGGGCGGCTGAACGATTCGCCCGGCAACGGGGCCGAAAAAAATGCCCCGTGCGCCTGAAAGACGGCTGATTTGTGCCAAAGGGGCGCTTAAATCGTGCGCGGCAATCACGCGTGGCTTGGAAAATGCCGTTTTTTGTGTTATATACTTGTTATAAATGAAGCAACTGACCTGATACCATCCTCATGTGCTGCCGCTCTGGGATGGTTTTATTTTCGGCGAAAAGTCTGACATGGGGGCAAATGGATGATCCCGTGCCAGAATTTGTGACGTCGCAGTAAAGTGTCAGGTGCAGATCAAGGACTTTTTAAATGACAAAGAACAAGAAACTGGATTTCCGCCCCGAAGAATTCGTCGTCTACCCGGCGCATGGCGTGGGTCAGATCATTTCGATCGAAGAACAGGAAGTGGCGGGCATCACGCTTGAGCTTTTTGTGATTTCTTTCGAAAAAGACAAGATGACGTTGCGGGTTCCGACCAACAAGGCCACGGCCTTTGGCATGCGTGCGCTCAGCTCGCCCGATGTGATCACGCATGCGATGAAGACGCTTAAGGGCAAGGCCAAGGTCAAACGGGCGATGTGGTCGCGTCGTGCGCAGGAATATGAACAAAAGATCAATTCCGGCGATCTGATTGCAATTGCCGAAGTGGTGCGCGACTTGCACCGCACTGACGATCAGCGCGAACAAAGCTATTCCGAGCGCCAGTTGTACGAAGCCGCTTTGGAGCGGTTGACCCGTGAGGTGGCGGCTGTTGCCGGTGGCGATGAAATTGCCGCCGCAAAGCAGGTTGATGATGTTCTGATGTCGCGCGTCGCGGCCTGAGCAAACACCAAACTCATTTTGGGGCCGTGCGGAAATGCGCGGCCCTTTTGTTTCAGACCAGCGCCAGCAATGTCAGAATGGCGGACAGTTCGGCCATTTGTTGCGCTGCGCCCAGAACATCCCCGGTCTGGCCGCCGATTTTGGCCTTTGCCAACAGCGCAATACCAAACACCGTGGCGGCTGCAATCAAGGCTGCGATTACGGTGCCGCCCCCCAGACACAAGACGGCGATGGCAATGCCAATCAGTGCGGACAGGCCCGCTGCAGGCCATTCCGGGCGCCCTACACGATAGGATAATCCTGTTGCTCGCGCGTGGGGCAGGGCGCACATCACAGCGGGTATTGCCGCGCGCGACAGGGCGGCGATGGCAATCACAGCCAATGTTCCACTTGCAAGCAGAACGCCGTATCCGATCCACCGCAGGCCGGTAACAAGGATCAAGGCCAGAACACCATAGGTGCCGATCTGGCTGTCTTTCATGATCTCAAGCCGGCGTTCGCGGCTTGACCCGCCCCAGAACCCGTCTGCGCAATCGGCCAATCCGTCTTCGTGCATCGCGCCGCTGGATATCGACAGAACGGCAAGGCTGATCCCTGCGGCAATCAACGGCGGCAAGGACAGCGCCAGCGCGCACCAGCCTGCAATCGCAGCCAGCGCGCCGATAGCCGCCCCGACAAGCGGAAAGGCCCAAGCCGCCTGCGCCTGTCTTTGCCATGCGGCATCGGGGATGCGTACCAGCCGATCAACCGGCAGGCGGCTGAGCAGGGAAAACGCGATCCCAAGATCAATGGCGCGCAGATGGGCAGTCATGTCGTTTTTGCGTCTCCGGTACGGGTTTCGCCACTGTCACACTCGTTGTTGTCGGGTTAAACACGCATCACACGACACTTGCAATGAAGGCGACAACATGACCGCATTTTCCACACTGGACCAGTTCAGATCTCTTTTGCGAAACGCGCCTGAATGCGATGGTGATGCGGTGGCGGATGCGCGTGCACGCAATGCCCAACTGACAAAACCGCCTGCCGCGCTGGGCCGTCTGGAAGATCTGGCAATCTGGTATGCCGGATGGCGAGGGACAGGGCGCCCGCAGATTACATCGCCACAGGTCGTGATTTTTGCCGGCAATCACGGTGTTGCCGCCCAGGGCGTATCCGCGTTTCCGCCCGAAGTGACGGAACAGATGGTGCTGAATTTCCAACATGGCGGGGCGGCAATCAACCAGCTTAGTAAAGCCTTCGGCGCGCGCATGGATGTGCATGCACTGTCCTTGGACAGGCCCACACAGGATTTCACGACAGCGCCCGCCATGAGCGAAGCAGAGTGTGTTGCCGCGCTTTTGGCCGGATGGGACGCGGTTGATCCTGCTGCGGATCTTTTGGTCACGGGCGAAATGGGGATCGGAAACACCACGTCTGCGGCGGCGATCTGTCTTGCGCTGTTTGGCGGATCGGCACCCGATTGGACAGGGACGGGCACAGGTGTTGAGGGCGCAGCGCTTGATCTGAAATGTCGCGTGGTAGCGGCGGGTGTAGAAAAGCACCGTGATGCCAAAGACGGATTGGCGGTTCTGCAATGTCTGGGGGGGCGAGAACTGGCGGCGATGGCGGGCGCCATTGCCCGGGCTCGGCAGTTGCGGATTCCCGTGATCCTTGACGGGTTCATCTGCACGGCGGCAGCGGCGTGCCTGCACGGCGTTCACGATACAGTTCTGGACCACGCGGTGGCGGGCCATCTGAGTGCCGAGGGCGCGCACGGGAAATTGCTGGAGAAACTTGGGAAAACACCGCTTTTGTCGCTGGGTTTGCGGCTAGGCGAAGGATCGGGCGCGGCGCTGGCGATTGCCGTGTTGCAAGGCGCCGTGGCGTGCCACAGTGGCATGGCAACCTTTGCCGAGGCCGGTGTTTCCGAGGGCTAGACGCTCAGGCGGATTTCTTCGGTTCGTCCTGCGCACGGTTCAGCAGCGCCAGTTCCAGTTCCTTCTGAAGCTCTTTGGCGCGGGCCAGATAGGGTTCGTTTTCGCTGGATGGAATATCGCTGCGCCACAGTTCCGCCAGTTCCTTAACGGCAAACCGGTCATGGGCGTAAAAGGTTTGGGCGACTTCGGCGGCCTCGTATTCGGACAGCCCGATGTTTTCCAGAACATACCGTCCCGCCCGCAACGAGCTGTCGAACATTTCGCGCACAATGTCATCCGCACCGGCCTTGTACAGCCGGTAGACATGGTTTCGGTCATGGGCGCGGGCGACGACATGCAGATCGGGCCTTTGGCGTTTCGCATAGGCCACCAACCGCACGGCTGCATCGGGATCATCCAGCGCGACCACCAGCACCGATGCTTCGCTCAAGCCTGCGGCGCGCAACAGTTCGGGGCGGGTAGGGTCGCCCAGAAACCCCTTGAAGCCAAACCGGCGCATCAACTGGATCACTTCCATATCGTGATCCAGAACCACGGTGCTGAACCCGCTGGATTGCACCAGACGGTTGACGATCTGCCCGAACCGGCCAACGCCGGCGATGATCACGGTGCCTTTTTCATCGATTTCATCCGCTTCGTGGTGGCCCGCCCCTTCGCCCATGCGTTTGGACAGCACATCAAACAGAATGAACAGCAACGGCGTGATCAGCATCGACAGCGCGATCACCAGCAAAAGCGTTTCGGCAACGCGCTGCGGGATCACATTTTGCTGGACGGAAAAAGACAACAGCACGAACCCGAATTCACCGGCCTGTGCGAGGCCCAGAGTGAATAGCCATTGATCGCGGCCGCGCAGCTTGAACGCACGGCCCAGAACAAACAGGATCAGGCCTTTGATAATGATCACCAGCAGGGCCATGCTGACAATTGCAGGCGCATTGGAAAACAGCAACGTAAAGTTGATGCCGGCGCCAACAGTGATGAAAAACAGGCCAAGCAACAGCCCCTTGAACGGCTCCAGATCGCTTTCCAGCTCATGCCGGAATTCCGAGTTGGCAAGAACCACGCCCGCCAGAAACGCGCCCAAAGCCGGCGACAGGCCGATCAGCAACATGAGAAACGAAATACCGACCACGATCAGCAGCGCCAGCGCGGTGTACATTTCGCGCAACCGCGAGGCGTGGATATAGCGGAACACCGGGCGGGTCAGGTAAATGCCCGCCAGAATGATGGTGGCCACCACACCGATCGTGACAAGTGTCACGCCCCAGCCGGGCAATCCATCAACAAGCGACAGCGCCACGTCGCCATGGCCCCCGCCATGGCCATCGCCGCCGGTGCCGGAATGTGTTGAACGTTGCAGCGATCCGTCAGGCGACGCCGTGATCGGCGGTTGCGCAATAGCCAGCAGGGGCAACAGGGCAAGAATCGGGATGACGGCGATATCTTGCGTCAGCAGCACGGAAAACGCCGATCTGCCGCCGCTGGTCTGCATCAAACCCTTTTCCGAAAGCGTTTGCAGGACAATCGCGGTCGATGACAGGGACAGTGCCAGCCCAATGGCAAGTGCCACGCTCCACGGCTGGTGAAACGCCATTGCGACGCCCATCAGGGCAAGCGTGCTTAGCACAACCTGCAAGCCGCCCATGCCAATCAGGCGATGGCGCATATCCCACAGCGCGCGCGGTTCCAGTTCCAGCCCGATCAGGAACAACATCATCACGACGCCAAATTCGGCAAAATGGCGCAAATCTTCGGTTTCGGCACCGACAAAGCCCAGAACCGGCCCGATCAGTATGCCCGCGGCCAGATAACCCAGAACCGATCCAAGCCCCAATCGCGCGGCAAACGGAACCGCGATGACTGCGGCCGCCAGATAGATTGAAGCCTGATAAAGGAATGATTCCATAAAAGGGGCCTTTTGGTCGGATGGGACGGCGTCACGTAGGCAGTGGCGCATCGCTTTTGAACTGATCCATCACGATCTGGCTGTGCACCCGCCCAACAGCAGGGTGGGGCAAAAGAACGTCATGAATCAAGGTGTTCAGTGCAGAAAGATCGCTACAATACACCCGAAGCAGGTAATCCGCATCCCCCGTCATCGTCCATGCGCTGATTATTTCGGCACGCAGCGATACGAGGCGCGCAAAAGACCGCCCGTGTTCCGGCCCGTGCTGGTTCAGGTGGACCTGCACAAACCCCTGAACGTTCAACCCCAGCTTGACCGGATCAAGGCGGGCACAATAGCCGGTAATATAGCCTTCTTTCTCAAGCCGCAGGCGGCGGCGTCCTGCCTGACTGGGCGACAGGTTCAGCACATCGCTTAGCTCCTGCGTTGTCAGGTGTGCGTTGCTTTGAAGGGCGGCCAATAGCCTTGTGTCGAGGTGATCTAGCATGTTTTGCAGCCTTTATGCGCAATTTCCGCGCTGTTTATAATAATTCATTAAATCCTGCGCGTTCAACCTTTGATATTGGCATAATTTCGCGCAAATGACGCAAGCTGTGGCGTCTATACGGGAAGCGCGAACAGATCAGACCAAAGAAAGACAGCCCGATGGGACCGTTTCCGCATAGCGCGCCAAAATCACAAATCACTAAAGACAATCCTGCCGGAACCGACGGGTTCGAATTCGTGGAATTCGCCCATCCTGATCCACAGGAACTGCGCACACTTTTCACCCGGATGGGATATCGGAATACGGCCCGTCACAAGACCAAGGATATCGAACTGTGGCAGCAGGGGGATATCACCTATTTGCTGAACGCGGATGCAGACAGTTTTGCCCATGAGTTCGTTCAGGAGCACGGGCCTTGTGCGCCATCGATGGGATGGCGGGTGGCGGATGCGCAAAAGGCATTTGATCACGCGATGGGCAAGGGAGCGACACCTTACACCGGCACCGGCAAGTCACTGGATGTGCCTGCGATAATTGGCATCGGCGGGTCGCTTTTGTATTTCGTGGATCAGTATTACGACACCAGCCCCTATAACGAAGAATTCGAATGGCTGGACGTGTCAAAGCCGAAAGGCGTGGGGTTCTATTACCTCGATCACCTGACCCACAATGTGCACAAAGGCAATATGGACAAATGGTTCCGGTTTTACGGTGATCTTTTCAATTTCCGCGAAATCCGGTTTTTCGATATCGAAGGCAAGTTTACCGGATTGCTGAGCCGTGCGCTGACATCGCCATGCGGGCGCATCCGCATCCCGATCAACGAGGATCGTGGCGAAACCGGCCAGATTGTATCTTATCTTAAGAAGTACAATGGCGAAGGTATCCAACACATCGCCGTGGGAACCGATACGCTTTACGACGCCACAGATGCCATTGCCGAACGCGGACTGAAATTCATGCCGGGGCCGCCTGATGCTTACTATGAACTTAGCAAAACGCGGGTCGAAGGGCACAATGAACCGCTGGATCGGATGAAAAAGTACGGCATTCTGATTGATGGCGAAGGCGTGGTGGATGGTGGCGAAACCAAAATTCTGCTGCAAATCTTTTCAAAAACGGTGATCGGTCCGATTTTTTTCGAATTCATTCAGCGCAAAGGCGATGACGGATTTGGCGAGGGTAATTTCAAGGCGTTGTTCGAATCGATCGAACAGGAACAGGTGAACTCGGGCGAACTCAAGGTCTGACCTGCGATTGCTTCAGCTTTTCGGCATTTTCAGCACGACATTGCGGCCGCCTTTGGTATAGCGCAATTCGCTGTCGCCGATGGCCGAAATCTTGCCGCCGTCGATGCGGTCGCCGACCTCAACCTTTTTGTATCGTCCGTTTTCAAGCCGGACCAGCGCGCGGCGGCTTGAAGGTTTGCCGTAGACGCCAATCAGGTTGATCTTGTTCAGTTTGATCGCATTCTTGACCGTCGCCTGTTTGGCAACCGATGCGGTGGACGGAATGGACGGCGCAACGGTGACAGGCGCGACGCTGGCGGCGGCCGCCACCTGTACAGGTTCGGGCGCGCGCACATTGGCCTGCTGCACGATCTGATCCATGTTTTTCGGGCGCAAGTTCGGCTTGATCGACGTTGCAACGGCCTGGGCGGTCGGTGTCTCGTCCTGTTCCTCTTCAACTTTGGCCACGTCCGGGCGCAGTTTTGGCCGGATGCCGGCCAGTTCCGATTTTGTCAGCCCGCCCAGTTGCGTCCGTTCGGTATTTTCGATCAGGTTTTCGGGGCGCAGGCGGGGCCGCAATTGGGACAATCTGGTTTGCGTTGCGGTTTCCGCATCTGTTTGCGCTATAATGCTTTGTGGTCTTTCGGGCGGGACAACCGGTGGTTTGCCCAGATAGACCAGCGCGCCATCGGGCGTCACAGCACCTTCGGGCGTGGGGACGACCAGACCGTTTTCATCCAGATCGAACACGGTTCCTGCCGCACTCGGCGAAGATATCTGTTCGGGCAATTCATCCGTCAGGAAAGCCGTGACAGAAGGCAGGGCCACCGCATCTGTCGTGCTTGATACAGGATCAATTCCCGCCACATAAATATCTTCAATATCGATCAGGTTGCTGGCGTCCGGCGCAACAGGGGCCATTTGCCAAATGCCCGAAACGGCATAGCGGGCTTCGGCGCGTTCGGGCGTCAGCGGTTCGGGCGGGGCAGGCTGGCGCATGGCGTCCAGCACGGCGATGTCCGCGTCTGTCAACGCTTCGTCTTCGTCTTCGGGTTCGGTGGCAGAGACTTCCACGATATTGCTGGGGGTCATCTCTGTTTCTTGATCCGGTTGCGCCAGACTGGCTGTCACCTCGGATTGCGGCGCAATCAAGGATTCCGGTTCTGCAGGTGCCGGATCTTCCTGCACAACGGCCACGTCCGTGTCATCGTGATCGCGGCCAAAGAATTTGGACAGCCCTGCGCCGGCAAAAAGCGATGCCCATGCGGCCACAGCTGCAAGAAACACCAACAATATGGCCGTCAGAATGATGCCCAGATATTTCGGTTTGCCGCCGATTGCAGGTGCTGCGCCCGCCTTGACTGCACCGAACGCATGTTCGCCCGGCCCGTCGGTATCCGGTGCAGGCGGGATTGTGTTGGGTGTCAGGCGGGGCAGACCGTCTGGCGTAGAAATGCCGCCCGGATCGCCATCTTCAATCGCTTCCGGAGACACCGGAAGACCTGTGATCGGTGGTGCCGTCACATCATCGGCCAGCGCCATTTCCGGTTTTTGGGCTGCCGGAACGGGAATGTCTGGTGCTGTCGGTCTGTCCTTGTCGCGTTGCACACCGCTCAGTTTGGGTGCGGTAATATCAAGGCGTTCGGATGTTGTGCGTGCTGCGCGCACACTTGAAAATCCGACCGGAGGGGGGGCGCTGGTGCCCTCGTGATCGTCATCCGTTGCGGAAGGTTTCCCGGTGTCGATCTGCGGGGCGGTCGCCTCGGTTTCTTCGTCATCAACACTTGCCAACGGTTCCGGAGCGTCGTCTGCTTGCTCGTCTGCTTGCTCGTCTGCTTGCTCGTCTGCTTGCTCGTCTGCTTGCTCGTCTGCTTGCTCCGGCCCTGATACGGGTGCAACGAAATCGCCGGTTTTGGCATCGGCAACCGGGTCTTCGGAAATGTCCGCCTTGCCCACAACCACAACCGCGACGCCGTCTGTTTCCACTTCCTCATCCGGTGCCAAAAGGCTTTTGGCTGCGCGGGTCACGCCGAAAAACGGCTCGCCCAGAAAGGCTTCGTCGCCGGGAATGGCGGCGAAACAGATCGGGTTGAAATCGTGTTCAACTGCGAAATCTTCGGCTTCGTCCAGCGTATCGCGGGCAACTGCCGCAACATGCGCCACATTGCCGTCCAGACTGACATCAAAAACCAGTTCGTCCACATCATAGGGGGTTGCGCCGTCAAGCGCCGCACGTACCTGTGCCGTGCGGTCGTCGTCAGACAGGCCTTCCGTCTGGATCGTCAGGTATTTGATCTGATCGTTGGGAACAATCACCTTGGTGCGGACACCATCCGGTTCCAGCACGCCTGCGGTTTTGCGCAAAGCCGCCAGTTCTTCCGTCAGGTCTAGCGTGTGCAACGGAACCTCGCCCACGATCCGCCACCCGCCTGCGCCGCGATGCAACAGGTCAATGCCTTCAAAAGACAGGGAAAGCGCGAACATTGGTTTCATGCGTGTGTGTCTACCATCTGGCCCACGGGCAAGGGAAACACCCCCTGCGTTTCGCGCATTTTAAAGCAGGTCTTTGCCGAGGGGAAGAAAAACGCTGATTTTATTTGAGAATTATCCAAGGATTTGCGCAGCCCTTGCGTCATACTTGGACAGTAATTCGATAATCAAAGGAGAACGACATGTGGCGGGTTGCAGTTTTGGCGATATTGGTGGGAATTGGGCTGACGGCCCGGGCCAGTGCGCAGGACACACCAAGGCTTATTTCCGTAACCGGAGAAGGCCAGGTTGAGGTTGCGCCGGATATGGCCATCATCACCCTTGGCGTGACGCACGAGGCCAAGAACGCACAGGATGCGATGGCCGAGGTGTCAAAGGCCGTAACCGGTATTCTGACTCGGCTGGGCGAAACTGGAATCGAAAATCGCGATATCCAGACATCGCGGTTTTCGTTGAACCCGGTGTGGTCAAACCGCAATTCGTCCAACGGCAACCGCGCGGAAATCACCGGTTTTTCCGCATCGAATGCAGTGTCTGTGCGGGTGCGGGATTTGTCTGTGCTGGGGGCGGTTCTGACGCAGGTTGTTCAGGATGGTGCAAACGATTTCAACGGGTTGCAGTTCGCACTTCAGGATCCCGAACCCTTGATGGAAACCGCCCGCACCCGCGCGGTGCAGGATGCAATGGCAAAAGCCCAACAAATGGCTGCCGCTGCGGGTGTGACATTGGGCGCGGTTCAATCGATCGCGGAACATAGTGGTCGAAATCAACCGGTCATGATGGAACGCGCGATGATGAGTGATTCCAGCATTCCCATCGCAGAAGGCGAAGTTTCAATATCCGCGTCCGTGTCGATGGAGTTTGCGATAGAGAACTAGGATGATTGGCCCGGAGAGCGCAGCGCGCTCTCCGGGCCGGTTTTTCAATGCGATGCTTTGCTTAACGCCTGATTCAGATCTGCGATCAGGTCGTCGGCGTCTTCGATCCCGATGGAAATCCGCACAACATTGGGGCCGGCCCCTGCGGCCTCTTGCTGTTCCGCCGTCAACTGGCGGTGCGTGGTCGAGGCCGAGTGGATGATCAGCGACCGCGTATCGCCCAGATTGGCGACATGGCTGAAAATCTCGAGCGCGTTGACCAGTTTCACACAGGCGTCATAGCCGCCCTTGACCGCAAAGGTGAACAATCCGCCCGCGCCTTTCGGGCATATGGTTTTCACCCGTTTGAAATAGGGCGAGGATTTCAGGCCCGCATAGGTGACAAAATCCACCCGCGGATCGGCTTCAAGCCACGCCGCCACTTTTTCGGCGTTTTCGACATGGCGCTGCATCCGCAAGCTGAGTGTTTCGGTGCCCATCAGCGTGTAATGCGCCGCCTGCGGGTTCATCGTCATGCCCAGATCGCGCAGGCCAATGGCGATGCTGTGAAAGGTAAACGCCAGCGGGCCGAATGTTTCATGGAATTTCAGGCCATGATAGGCGGGTTCGGGTGTGCTGAGCGACGGGAACTTGTCATTGCCGGACCAGTCGAACTTGCCCGAATCCACCACGCAGCCGCCGGTCACCGTACCGTTGCCGGTCAGGTATTTCGTGGTCGAATGGACAACAAGGGTCGCGCCATGTTCGATCGGGCGGCACAGGTAAGGGGTGGCAGACGTGTTATCGACAATCAGCGGAATGCCTGCGCCATCGGCGATCTTTGAAATTGCCGGCAGATCGGTGATGTAACCACCCGGGTTCGCGATCGATTCACAGAAAATCGCGCGTGTATCATCGTCAATCGCAGCCTTGACCGCATCGGTATCATCAAAATCGACAAAGGTGGCAGACCAGCCGAACCGTTTGATGGTCTGGCTGAACTGGGTGACAGTTCCGCCGTAAAGGCGGGTAGAGACAACAACGTTTTTCCCCGGTGACATCAGCGGGAACAGCGCCATCAACTGTGCGGCATGTCCCGAAGAACAGCACACTGCGCCAACGCCGCCCTCCAGTGTGGCAATGCGTTCCTGCAGCACGGCAACTGTCGGGTTGGTCAGGCGCGAATAGATGTATCCGACCTCTTGCAGATTGAACAAGGCCGCCGCGTGTTCTGCATCGCGAAACACATAAGCCGTTGTCTGATAGATCGGTGTCTGACGCGCGCCCGTTGCCGGATCCGGCCGCGCACCAGCGTGAATTTGCAACGTGTCAAAACCGTATTTCGGGCCGTCAGTCATGGGAAATTCTCCGTTGTGAAATGGCGTTGCGATAGCACTATGACATTGGCATTGCCAAAACAACCGCGACGCGCGGCTATCGCATCCAGAACCCTTCGGACTTGATCCTGTTGCGGATCGCCTGTTCACGGCGGGGCAGGTTGTTCCGGTCAAACAGGGCGCGCACCTTCTGGCCGCGTCCCTGATAGACCATGCGTTTGATCGGATCGGATCCTTTCAGGACCTTTTTGATCTTGTTGGGCGCCGATACCGTTTCAAGCACCTGAACCACAGCATCGGATTCGCGGGCATAAAGCATTGGAAACAGGCGGTAATGGCAACTGACCGACCCGTCCAGAAACCCGGCAGGCAAAGCATTACGCCCGCCGCCAAGGGCATGGATCACCAGCGGCAGCGCCACCTGATCCAGCCAGGGATCCAGCGACTGGCAAACCAGTTCGGGCGGTGGATCGTCGCGGATGGCCAAAGCGTAGTCCAGAAATCTCTGCCCAAACAGATGCGGGCACCGGTAGTAGAAATATCCGGCGTTGAAATAAAGGTAGCGTGCCCAGAATTCATCGGGTTGGGACAGGTCCAGCGAACTTTGGAAATCAAGGCCGAATTTATCGTAAAGAGATTTCCAGATATCCGTGTATCCGGGGCCGTAAAGCTCGGGTTGCGGCCAGGTTCCGGTGCGACGCAAGGATGCGGAAGGGCGCGCGAAATCAAACGGCACATCCGAAATTTCGCCGGTGATCAGGGTATCACTGTCAAAAAATACAAAAGGTTCATCTGCGGGCAGGGCGAACAGTGCCTCGATTTTGTTTCCATAGGGATAGGATCCGCCAAAATGGCGGCTTTCGAACGGGATGATTTGTGCGCCAAGCGCGGCAAGACTGTCGCGGACATCGGGTTTGTTGATCCGCGGATCAGACGACCAAAGCGGGCCGGGCTGCGGTTCAGCAACCAGAACGCGACCCTTGAAAGCGGGCGCGCACTGGCGCAGCGACGCGACAAACAACAGCGCCTCGTATTGCAGGCGGCCGGACTGGCCCACAATCACGATATTGAAACTGGCTGATCTTGCGGCTTTTCGTGCCATTCTCTGCTCTGAAACCTTTGGGGTGTCGCGGATAGCATAGGCCGGATTGCAGATCGCCAAAAGGCACTATTTCGCGCAGATTTCAGTTGGGGTTTGCCAACGGTATCGAGAGGAAATGGTGGTGGACGCAGTCCTGACCGAACCAGTCTCGGGCCTGTTTTCCCTGTTTTACAGGGAAATAACAGGGAAAATCTGCAAATTCGGACTGATTTGGTTCGTTTTTGACGATTTTCACCCAGATTCTTGATTTGTTTACAGCGTGTTATGGGGTTTTTCCCTGTTCTCAAATTAGCAGGAAAACTATCCGGATATCAGGGAAAGAAATTGAAAGAACAGGGAAAGGTGGTAGGCGAGCAGGGAAATCAGGGAAGCCAGCATCCCCCCGGATTTTCGATAGCGCCGTCGATCAAGTCTCCCTCACGAAAGGCTGGATAAAAATCGAAGCCGCCATTGGTGCAAATCGCGGCGATTGTCTGGTCCGAGCCCATTCTGTGAATTCGATTTTCTCGCTGCGCCCGCTCGCAGCACAGATCATGCCGCAAGTGCAAAATCAACTGTGCTGCCACGCGGTGGGAAAACCGGCCATTCATGCAAGGCGCGGCAAGACCAGTTCGGCGAACTGGCAGACTGCGTGACAATGCGGACTTGTGCAGGTGCAGTTAGTGTTGAAGTGGAAAACCTTCACTCCTGAAGCATCGGTCAATTGGCAGCGCAGCACGGTTCATCGAACTGGTCGTTCAGCCGCTTCAATCTGAGCATTCCACAAACTGATCGTTCGCTGCAGTTTAGTTGAACAATCGAGACAGCGGTTAAACCAGCCTGATGTGCTTGGACCATAGTTTCTCTAATTTCTATGCTAGGAAAGTAAGCGTGGAGCGACGGTCTAAACGTAGAAGGCCCGAGTTTACAGATTGACGCCTGACCGGCGCAAACCGTCCAAGAAAAGCTCGCTGTGTTCTTCTTTGAGGAATGGATAGGAACTTGCAATTGTGTTGTAGTCCAATGGCAAGCCCATCTCTGACAGCTTTCTGGCAGCTTGCAGGGCTTCATCGCGATCGCCCGTCAATCCGGATAACGCAACCTGCCTTTGCAGTGCACGACCGTAGTATGGGTCGCACGATTGCGAAAGTCTCAGACGTTCGTTTGCCTTGTCAAATTGCTTGTCAAGCATATGCCAAAGTCCAAGGTCGGCTTCAATGACAGCGCGGTATGGGTAGGTTGGATCAACTCTAAACAGGCGCTCTTGGTAGGAGCGTGCCTTCTGCGGATTTCCCGAAAACCCTGTAATACAACCGCCGAAATGATAGTTCATTCCTGCACTCGGGTTAAGTTCGATCGCACGCTCCACATGCAACAACGCCATTTCATGGTTTTTGTTGGTCCAAAGCTCGCCTACCGCCGTCAGCGCGTGGGCAATCCAGGCACTGCGATCAATATCCAGCGCCCGCCGTGCAGCTTCAAGCGTGGGTGCAAATGCTGAGGCGCTATCTGACGAAGAAAAATTGGCCATCGCCATTTGAAACTGGGCGGTGGCGATCAATGTATAAGGCAACACCCAATGCGGCGCGCGTTCAGCCGCATCGCGCGCCAATCGATCAGCCTCCACGAAGTCACTGCGCTTCCCGTTGCTGAGCAACGATGCCGCGCGCATCGTTAGCTCCCAAACGGTCATATCCCCCGGTGGTTTGCGAAGGAGGCGGCGGGCCTCAGCTCGTTCCAGTTCGGGGGACACACTGGAGGCAATCTGGCCTGCTATTTCCTCTTCGACGTCAAAAAGTTCGTCTATGTCACAGGCCAGACTGTCACTCCATATCTGTGTGTTTAAGTCGGTATCCGTCAGAGCAACCTGAATTTTCAATCGATTACCGGCGCGTCTGAAAGTGCCGTGAACCAAATACCTTGCGCTCAGAAGTGTTCCAATCTCTTGCGCACTCATTTCGGGTGCATTTACACGCGCCGTCGACTGTCGAGAGATCACTGGAAAATATCTCCATGCAGACAAGGCTGCGACTAATTCGTCTGTGATGGCAGTTTCAAGTTGGCTGGACTGACCCTCACCTGAAATATCTTCGAATTTAAGAACTGCAACTGCCGGTCTGGCGAAAGCATCGGTTTGCTCGGCTGCGTTGGAAACAGCTTCATCCGGAAGGGTTGCTGATGTAACCGAGTTGCTTGCTTCTACTTCGCCAACAAACCGCAATCCCCGCCGTTGGACGGTCTTGATGAACTTCTGCGTGGACCCATCATCACCAATCGCCTTTCGCGCATCGCGAACACAACCGGACAATGCCGCATCCGAAACAATCCGATCTCCCCAGAGTTCCGCAAAAATTTCATCCTTGCTCACCAGACGATTGTTGACACTGACAAGGAGTTTAAGAAGATCGAATACTTGGGGTTCAATGCGCACGGGTTGTCCTGCACATCTGAGTTCAGCACGCTCTGCGTCCAGAAAAAATTCATCAAATGCGTAGTTCATGTCGGCTCCCATCTGGCACGACAATACGCCCGTTTCCTAATTTCGCCAAGGAAATGAAGATCGCGCTTTTCCTTTGAAATCCGTCATCATGGGCGGAAATTCAGAAAAACCCAGAGATTCACCACAAGATACTCAGGCCTCCCCCAAGTTTGCGGATCCGCTCCGAGTTAGCACTTCTCCATAGCAACAACCCTTTGGAGATGACCATGAACCAGCAAACAAATTTCCCAGCCACACCAGAAACCTCACCATTGGTGACGTTCTGGAACGAGGTGCTTGCACCGAAATTTACCATGTACCGGCACATTCTAGTGGACGGTCTGTCGCGTCACAGCGCCGCAATCTTGCCAACCCTTCAAATCGCGCCCGGGGATCGCATCCTTGATGTTGGCTGTGGATTTGGGGACACCGCTATTGCTTTGGGCAACCGCGTTGGGTCAACGGGTTCCGTAATGGGCGTGGATTGCTGCGAGGCCTTCATTACCCAAGCTTGGGACCACGCCGAAAAGAACTGGGCAGAGAACGTACGGTTTGCCGTAGGCGATGTTGAACGCGGCGTGGATGGCGCACCATATGATTTTGTGTTCGCCCGCTTTGGCACTATGTTCTTTGCCAATCCCGTCGCTGGCTTGCGTGCCATGCGGGTTGCGCTGAAGCCCGGTGGCAAGATGGCGCATATTGTCTGGCGTGATCGCAAATATAATCCGTGGTTGAACGCAGCCAAAGATATTGTGCAGCAGTTTTTGCCAAAACCGGGCGAAGATGCGCTGACCTGTGGCCCCGGCCCATTCTCAATGTCTGATGAACGCAATACGCGCGCCAAGATGGAAGCGGCTGGCTTTACCGACATTCGATTCAAGCGCATCGACGCGAAAGTGATGGTGGGGCGCAACGTTCAAGAAGCGATTGCGTTTCAACTTGCCCTCGGCCCCGCCGGAGAGACCTTCCGCGAAGCCGGCGACCTTGGCGAAGAGAAACGCGAAGAAATCGAAGCCGCATTGGCAGAGATGTTTTCCCATGCCGAAACAACAGCCGATGGCCTGTGGATGGACAGCTCTTCCTGGCTGATTACCGCACGCAATCCCGCCTGATCCGAGCAACCCAACGCTACGACCAATAACTTTAACAAACACCCTGAAAGGGACTACCAATGACACAAGTACAAGAAGTAACCGCCAACAACGGCGTGAACACCGAAGCCTTGATCGGCGCGCGCGGCGCATTTACCCAAACGCCTGAGGCTGCAGCCTTCACTTTCCGCAGCACCTGCGACTGGATCGAAGGCACCTACAGTAGCAATACGATCAACGGATACTTCGGGCTCGGTGAAGAGCAGACGCGCAAGCAGATGTTCACCATCGAATCCGATCATCCTGAGGTGTTTGCGGCTGCAGATCGCGCTGCAACGCCAACAGAGATCGTGCTGAGCGCTCTGGCAAGCTGCCTGACCGGCAGCGTGGCCTCCGTCGCGCAGCATCGCGGCATCCAGCTGCATTCAGTGCGGGCCATTGTCGAAGGCGACGTCGATGTGCGAGGCATACTTGGCATGGACGGTGATATTCGCAACGGCTTCTCGGACGTGCGCGTCTCGTTCGAGGTTGATGCAGATGCCAGCGCGGAGGACGTCAGTGCGTTGGTCGCACAATCACAAAAACGCTCTGCACTGTTCGACATCCTGACGAACCCCACCAACGTCACTGTCAGCGTTGCCTGACCTGTAGGGCCCCGCGTGAAAGACATTCGGGGTCCCACTTGGATTTCTTGAGATACCGTGAGGATTTTTAGATGCGACACATAGATACTCTTGTCATCGGTGCCGGTCAGGCCGGCCTCGCGATGAGCCATTGCCTGAGCCAGCGCGGTGTTGCGCATGTTGTTATCGAGCGTGGCGAGGTCGCTAATTCATGGGCGACCGAACGCTGGGACAGTCTGCGCCTGCTGACCCCGAACTGGCAAAGTCGCCTTCCGGGCTATGCCTACGAGGGCGATGATCCTGACGGATTCATGTCGATGACTGATGTGGTTTCCTATCTCAGGGGCTACGCCGCACAGGGTACAATGCCGATTGAAAGCCGCACGCGGGTTTTGTCGGTCATTGCCGAGGGCCAAGGCTACCGCGTGTCAACGAACCGTGGCGACTGGCTGTGCCGGAATGTCGTCATGGCAAATGGTGCCTGCGCTGTTGCGTCAACCCCCAAGATGGCGGCTGCGCTGCCTGTCGGTCTTGCCCAAGTTACCCTGCTGGCCTACCGCGCGCCGCGGCAACTGCGCAAAGGTGGTGTTCTGATCGTAGGAGCATCCGCCAGTGGCGTGCAGATTGCGTCGGAACTGGCCCAAGCGGGGCATGCCGTGACGATTTCTGCGGGCCATCACATTCGCATGCCACGCAACTACCGCGGGCGCGACATCCAATGGTGGATGGACCGCAGCGGCGTGCAGGATCAAGGCATAGGCGATGTCGACAACATTACCCGCGCCCGCAGTGTGCCATCCCTGCAACTTGTCGGGGATGCGAACATTCCGTTGATGGATTTCAACCACCTGCAGGGTCTTGGGTGCACAATTGCGGGCAGGTTGGCTGCTGTCAGGGACGGCGTCGCCCTGTTCTCTGGCGGGTTGGCCAACGCCTGCGCCCTTTCGGACCTCAAGATGCGGCGTTTGCTGCGCAGCTTTGATGCCTTTGCGCAAGAAACAGGTGTTGCGGGCTTGTCTCCTCCTGAACACATCTGCGCAACCGCTCTGCCTCAGCGACCCGACCTGAGCCTTGATTTGACCAGTGGAGCAATTCGCACGGTTGTCTGGGCAACCGGGTTTCGGCCCGATTTTAGCTGGCTAAAGATGCCTGTTTTCGACCGCAAAGGGCAGCTTTTGCACGATGAGGGCCGCGTCGCCGACGGGCTTTATGTCCTTGGCCAGCCCTTCCTGCGCAAACGTAAATCCGCGCTGATTGACGGTGTCGGGGACGACGCGATCATCCTGTCGGACCAGATTGCCCGACGTAGTCACCAAATGGTGGCTTAACCAGAAAGGACCAACAAGATGAACATTCAAACCCCCTCCAAGGCGATACCTCAAGCTACGGATTCGGAGATCCGCATTGCCCAGAACAAAGTGATCGACCGCCTGAGTGCAAATCCGGCGGTGGCGGTTACCACAAACGCACTGACAGCCCATGTCGGAGACGGTCTGACCTGCGCTGTCCAGCAAGGTAAATTCAGGACAGTGATGGATCTGGGACCAGCAATGGGCGGTGCTGCACGCGGACCCGGACCCGGTTTTATCGCCAAGGCGGGTATCGCTGGCTGCATCGCCATTGGCGTCAAAATGGCGGCAGCCCGCGAAGGGATCGAAATCCAAAGCGTTGATCTGCGTCTTGAGACGGTATCGGACGACCTTGCCATCTTTGGGCTGGGTGACAACCGCGCTGCACCTCGTGAAACGCGGATCAGCCTTGATGTGCGATCAGGCGCACCCGATTTGGTCATTGAGGCTTTGGTCGCGAACGTCCTTGAATGCAGCCCTTGGTTTCTCGCCCTGCGCGATCCGCAGAACGTCACAGTCACGACCACCGTCAACAATCTGAACAGGAGCGGTTCATCATGAATTCGATTGCCCAACCATCCCGCAATTTGTCGATCTTTGACAAATATGGCGGCATCAGGATCCTGCGTCACGTGATCATGGATTACTATGATCGCGTGCTCGACAGCGATGTGATCGGCCATTTCTTTGAAGACACGGATATGGTCAAGCTGATCGATCACCAGACAAAGTTCTTCACGATGGTGCTCGGAGGTCCTGCGCATTTCTCTGATGCGCGTCTTGCCAGCGCGCACAAACATATGCGCCTGAGCCACGTGGAATTCGACGAGGCAGTTTTGCTGCTAAATGAAACGCTTGCCGATGCGCATTTTGCACAGGATGACCAGAATACTGTCATCGCTGCCATAGAGGCGCGCCGCAGAATACTTGTCGCGTGAGGGCTTGATATGTTGATCAATACAAATTGCACCGGTTTGCTGGATTCGATGGCAATGGGCGTCTGTGTAGCGGAGGCAGATACCGGGAGCGTTCTGTTTTGCAACGACCTGTTTTCGACGTGGTTTGCCGATGTGCGCGTCGAGGCAATATTGCATGAAACTCTGCCGGACATGACATCCGATGAGTTGGCGGGGATGATCAATGGGACGAGCATCGAAGTGAAGGCCAAAGTAAAACGGCGCAGTTTGATCATCGAGATGAAAGCCCGCAAAATCGCTCTCGATGGCAAGGAAGTTTTGGTTCTCGAAGGCCAGAACGTTTCTCGGCTACATGAAAGTGAGGCCATGATCGACAGCTACGCCGCGATTGTGGAACGTCGGACACGCGATCTGGAACGCGAAAAGGTGCGGGTCGAAAAGCTGTTGCTGAATATCATGCCCCGGTCAGTATATGAGGAGTACATGTCGTTTGGATCAGTCGCGCCGCGCCTCTTTGATCCGGTCAGCGTGCTGATGCTCGACTTTGTGGGTTTCACAGAGATGTCCGTTTCTGCCGACCCCAATGTCACCGTGGCTGAGTTGAACGATATCTTTACAGCATTTGACCGGATTGGTGAACTTTACGGCTGCGAGCGGATCAAGACGATTGGTGATTGCTATCTTGCGATCACAGGGTTGCCACACGCGACCCCAGAGCATGCAGTAGCCGCCGCAAAATGTGCCTCGAAGATGGTCCGCTACCTTGAGCGACGCAATACAACCCACGAGCATCAGTGGCGGGCACGTATCGGTGTTGCTTCGGGAAAAGTCGTGGGGTCCGTCGTTGGTGTTCAGAAGTACATCTATGACGTCTTTGGGCCAGCAGTGAATCTCGCAGCACGCTTGCAGGCCCATTCAGCGCCGATGGAGATCACCGTCTGCCAGAACGCTTCGCAGGAGTTGCAGGACAGTTTTGATTTCAATCGTCAAAGAACCGAAACGCTGAGGGGGTTCGGAGAAATCGAGGTGGCGTCGATCATCAGGCGGCGTCGGGAAGGAAGCACTGAAGTGAAAGGCAACCCTGGCGGTACCGTAGAAATAGCAGCGACTATTTGAGGGAAGATCATCGCCACGCAGTACAGCAGCGATGTTTCGTTTGGCGAAACTTTAGAAGTAGGCCGATTCCATTTGTCAGGCTGATCCGCCGAAGCAGCGAATATTTAAATACTATGGATTCATAGGCTCAAAATCATGGCAAGATACCATAAACGCTATGTGCGAGACATGCGGCCAAATGCGGGAATACTTGCTAAAACTGGCCACTGCCGCGCGCGTAGCGAAATGGCACTTTTCTTGCTAACTGTGAATTCGACCATGAGACGGCGAAAGCTCGGGTTGAAATCCACCGAGGATGGTAACTTTGAATGGCGGCTTTTACGACGCTGGCTGCATCGTAGCAATAAATCTTGATGCAACTGCAGGGAAATGCTGCGTGAGCAATAGCCGCAGGTGCATCAGGCAGCTTTGTCCCGCAAGGCGGTCATTCTTGCAGAGTGCAGCGAACGTCTGGTGCCGGTGAAAGCAGTCGTTCAAAAGCAAAAATTCGAATTTGCAGCCATGAAGGACTGCTTTGCGCTGCACAGCAGACAGTCACCAAATTTCGGTGAATGACTGCATCGAGCTGATTGTGTTGAAAAACTCCATTTTTACCGAAGCGGACGCCCCAAGCAAGATCAGGGCCCTGCAAATTCCTCAATCATCTTGAGCATCTTGCCGAACTCTTTTTCGCTCTCAAAAAGCAGATGATTGGGACTGTCCAACTCAACAAATGCCGCCCCGGGAATTTGCGAAGCGAGGAGCTTTCCCTCTGTCAGCGGAGACACTGCGTCTTCGCTACTGTGCAGCACCAAAGTTGGGACTATGGTCTTTGGCAACATCCCGACCACATCAACTTCGTCAAACACGGACCGAAACTCGGCGATAGTCTCGCTTGGGCCACAAAGCTTTTGGAAATCGTTGAACCACTGCATTTGCTCTTTCGTTGCGTCCGGCATGAAAAGCGTCGTCAGCGTCTGACGCACAGCCGGATTGTCGTTACCCCAGCAGGTGCGGATCAGGCCAATCAGTGCGTCGCTTTCTTCGATGTCGCGCGCGTTGCCTCGCATCCTGCGACCACGGGCATAGCCACCATTCAAGATCAAATGTGACACACGGTCCGGGTGCCTTTGCGCATAAGCAATCGCCACAGACGCCCCTTGAGACATGCCAAGTATGGCGACCTGGTCATGCCCGTATGTGTCAATGACGCATTCCATATCATCAACCAGACGGTCAAAGACGATATCCGTGTCGGCCCATTGTGACAGGCCATTTCCGCGCTGATCGTATCGGATCACCCGAAACCGTTCGGAAAGATGGGCGACGTAATCGCCATAGGCAGGGCTTTCCCAATCCATGACCAGATGGGTCATCCAGCTTCCTGCAAAAAGGAGCGGATATCCTTCGCCGGACACAGCATGCGCGATCGAGGTGCCGTCCTTCGATGTACAGTACCTGACACCGGACATTTGCGCCGCACGGCTCAGGCGATCGGGCCTGAGGGTATATCTCGCCGTTTTGGAAACCGCACCGGCAGGTTTCAAAGTGACCGGACCAATCAGGCGGTACCCACGACGGCCAACGGTTTCGATAAACTGCGGCTCAGAGGCACTATCGCCAAGCGCCTTTCGGATTTCGAAGATGTACTCGCGAACAAGATCCGGGCTCACATGCAGCCCCTGCCAGACCTCAGCAAGGATTCTGTCGCGCGGCAGAACCGTCCGGGAGTTTCCGATCATGAAGGCAAGGATTTCCGTTGCCCTTGGCGACAGCTGACACTGATCAGCGCCCGACGATACAGTGCCGTCCTCCCTATCCAGAACCCACCGTTGCATCAGCCCCCTCAGTAATCATCAATCATCGCAAAAACAACGATACACCAACGATACGAGAACGGAAGCACAGCGCACACCCGCATATACGCTTGTTCAGAAACACACTCAGAGAAGGCCAATGCCCCAGTTATCCTCAGACAAATCAATCACTCGCAAAGCGGCTCCGGATGCGCCCGGTCGCACCGCAAACCTCCTCAACTCTGACACGGATTTGTTCCTGGTCTATGTCGGGATGGAAACAGACCTGATTTTCACACGCGGAATCGATCTTCCCGGATTTGCCTCTTATCCACTGTTAGAAACCGAAGACGGGCGCGCGTTGCTCAAGGAGTATCTGCGTAACTTGATCGACTTGGGCAGAGTTGAAGGAACAGGTGTCATTCTGGAAAGCCCGACATGGGTGGCCAACCGGGACCGCGCCGCACCTTTAGGGTATTCGCCTGCGCAACTCAGATACTTTAACCAGCAGGCCGTCGAGCTGATGGACGAAGTGCGTTCGGAAGCGCGTGATGTCCCAACCCTGATCAGCGCAAACCTCGGCCCTCGGGACGATGCCTATGCGCCCGTAGATCAGATAAACGCGGATCAAGCCGAGCAGTATCATTCCGAGCAAATCTCGGCTTTTTCGGAAACGGCTGTGGATGTCGTCAGTGCATACACCTTGGCCTATAGCGCCGAGGCTATTGGCATCGTGCGGGCCGCGCAGCGTTTCGACCTGCCGGTCATCATCAGCTTCACGGTGGAAACGGATGGGCGGCTGCCGACAGGGGAAACCTTGGCCGACGCCATCACCGCCGTGGATACCGCAACCAATGCCTACACCACGTATTTCATGATCAACTGTGCCCACCCCGACCATTTTGCCAAGACTTTGGTCGACGAACCTTGGATTCAACGCGTCAAAGGCATCGTCGCCAACGCATCACGCTGCAGTCATGCGGAACTGGATGAAGCCGAAGAACTCGATGACGGCAATCCGCGGGAACTCGGCGAGCAACTCGCTGACATCAAGCGGAGGTTTCCCCACATTCGGGTCCTAGGCGGCTGCTGCGGGACCGACATGCGGCACATGAAGTGCATTGCCGAAGCATCGAAGTCTTAGAGAAAGCCGCCCATTCTGATCCGCAAACTTTTCATGTAGTGCAAGATTGGTTGATGCATCGCATTGAAGGCCAGCTTTGTCCCGCAAGGCGGTCATTAATACAGAGTGCAGCGAACGGCCGGTTTTCCGCATTGCGGCCAATGGTGCTTTGCGCCGCGAATGACGGCAGTGAGCCCGGAGTCACCGATGCTGCGACATGCACCAAGGCCTGAAGACCAGTCCGAAGCGGTCATTCGTAGTCATTCTGTTTGTCTATCCAGCGATGGCTTGGAAAGTTCTATTTTTACCGCAATGCGCAGAAGCGTGCAGTGTGTACTTTGATTGCGACATGACATCGATCTCCTGCGGGCCTTTTTGGGTGTTTGGCGATTCAGCGAAATAGGTCACTTTGAGGCGCATTGGAAACAGAACGACTTTGGGAAAAAACATGCCGTACGGTGCGCTTTCAGAAAAGCACTATAAAAAACCTGACGGAAGAAAAACAGCACTTGCGACCTTTCAGGCGACGTGTAGTCCTGACCGTGACCGCAAGTAATAGTTTCAGTCTGCTCTGGGGTTCGTCGTGGATCAAATGCTCTCGTAATGGTGCGCTACTGGGCAGAGCCCTATGCTGGAAAAAGGGGTGGCAGACTGTCGCTCCCGTCAGAAGGAAACGGACATGTTTAACGACAATATATCGCTTTCGAACCGGCGCTTTGCATTGAACTCGCTTGTGTATTTCAGCTCGAAACTGGCCTGGCCGCCGAATAGCGACACCCCGGAATACGTGATGATCGGCCCCGCGCCACTGACCTTTGCACGCAGCGATCTGGCGCCAAGGGCCGCGCGCGTTCCAACCGCGCCGCTGCCGCTGTCATCGCGGATCTGTTCGTAGTGATAGCCGGTCACACCGAACGCCCAGCCTGACTTGGTATGCTGCAACACGGCGGCTTCCAACTGGACGGCTGGCGCAGTTTGGTAGTCCGTAGCCTTGTTCCTAGTCGAGAACAGCATCGACGCCGTCCCCGACAGCTCCAGCCCCGATTGTGGGTTGAACCATGTTGCCGCGAAAACGGGCTGGAAGGACCAGACGTTCTTCCCGTTGGACAGCGCGTCGATACTGCGGTTGGGCACATCAATCGTGGCGGTGTCGTAATTGCCTGTCGGTGCATAAACCGAAAGCGCGGCGCTGTAATTCAACTTCCCGCGATTCCAGCCGACCATCGGGGTGAAGATAATGTCGCCCACACCCGAAGTGGAATCGTCGATCCTGGACCCCGCCAGAGGTGGTGTGATCGCGGTAAAGCCAAGCCCGACATCGAGGATTGGCACCGTCAGGTTCAGCGCCGGCTGGCCACCCAAGACATCGGCGTCGAAAGAATGTGTAATCCCCAACCGCAAGAGATCCACCGTGACCTCCGAATCCGCCCTGATCGGCAGGCCGCCGATTGAGACGCCCGTCACGTCGCCCTTCAGGTGGTCATAGCTGAACGACAGGTAGGTGCCGGGCGGCGGCACAACGCCGGCAAAGCTGTCGCGGGTGCCAAGGAAATAGGCGCCGATACCGCCCTCGACCGCCTGCGCGGCTGGGGCGAGCGTGGCAGACATCAGGGCGGCGGCGCCAAGGGTGCGAACAATGCTCACCTGTCCATCTCCGGGCTGTACCAGATCGGCGAGGTCCATGCGCGTTCCTGTATGGTAGCCGGGACGCTGTCCAGCAGCGGCAGACCATTGCGCACCGCGTCATAGGTGGTCCAACGCGGCGTCGGAATCTCGATCACCCGAACGTAGTAGAGCGCGGCGCTGTCCGGGTCGAAATCGTCATCCGTCCAGTGACCCATCAATTCCGGCGCGCCGATGTCGTTGGTGTAGGTGGCGGTGGCGGTGTCGACAGTATTGCCAACGGGCGGGATGCTCCCCTCCGCATCCGGCACGCGCCCGTCCGACACGGCCACGTCGATGATCCGTTCCTGCGGTTCGCCCGCCTCGTCGACCCAGCCCTTGATGATCTGAATCCGGTCGAGATTGGCCCCCATGGGGTCTTTCATCGCATGCACGCTGAAGCTGGGCGGCCCGTCCATTGCACCCAGAGTGCCCCCCATAGGAACCCCGTTGGCATAGCCGTTCAGCACCATGCGTTGCGGGTCGTCGGTTTCCGCGAGGCCAGCCCCGCCAAAGAAACGCGGTTTGATGCGTGGGCCGGAGGTGGCAAAGGTTTCGCGCGCTGCCATCGCGTCGTAGATCGCGCCGCGCGTATTTCTCGGTGCCCAGACACCGGCGAGCGAGCCCGGGTTGGCGTCGGGCCCGGTCAGCCAGCCATCTATACCACCCTCGCGGCGTTCCTCGATTGTGCCGTCGGCCACGCCGTGGCTGCCGTTATAGGTTGACTCGGTCACGTCGCTCGGGGTGCCGTTGTGGCTGTCGGTGCCGCCTATGAAGCCCAGCTTGTAGGGGTTCGCGCCCAGTTCTGCCTCATAGTCGAGCCCCTTGGTGATCGCCCACCGCACGAAATTTTGTTTCTGGTAGGTGCGGTTGCTGAAGGTCGCGAGGCTTTCGGCATTTTCGAAATCCGCGAACTCGTCGGCAGGAAAGAGCGAGGCAACGACCTCGGAATTACCCTTGATCTGCATCATCTCGATCAGTGGTTCCCACTTTGCGCGTTTTTCTGCGTATTCGCGCGTCAGCGGGTTGCCGGAATTGTCCACCGGTTCGAACATCAGCCCCTTGCTGCCGTTGGAATTGTGCGGAATCGCCAGAAGGGTCGAGCCGGCATCTTCCTGTTCTTGCATCCAGGCCCACAATTCTTCCTCGTCCTGGGTGTCGAGCGCACTGAGCGGCAGATCGGGCACCACGGTATCGCGGAAGATCACGTTGCGGTGCATGTTGCCGGCGCTGGGGGCCGAGGTCCATTCAAAGGCAATGAGCGTCGTGAATGTCCCGGGATCATAGTGCTCCTGCGCGGCGGCGATGACGAAATCTTCCCAAGCCGTCTTTGTCGTCTCTGCACCCTCGAAGAACGGGGGATGCTCGGGGTCGTTCGACCGCATGTTGCTGACCACATATTTAGTGAACCACGACGTCTGTTCCTCGATGTCGTTCAGACCGCGGAGCTCGACCAGCGCCTCCTGGTAGTGACCAGGTGCATCAGGCACCTGTGCCGACAGCATTTCGCCCAGGAACTCGGCATGATCCGATACGGCGGCAAAATCGAGCGGCCGGCCGATATTGTGCAGGACGTGGTTCACCGACACGTCTTCGCCCTTAGCAAAGCGGTAGGCGTCGAACGGTGTTAAACGGGTCCCGCCGATATAGGCGTCGAGCGAGAAGGAAGTATGCACATGCGTCTCGCCGAAATAGGCATTCTTCAGAGGGTTTTCGGGGATCTGCGCTTCCCGGGCCGCGAAATCGTCCTGAGCCCACGCCGGCAGCGCCATGGCGCAAAAAAGGGCCGAAATAATGATATGCTTGTGTTTCATGGTCTTATCCTTCGGGGCTGTACCAGATCGGCGAAGTATAGGCGCGCTCTTGCGCGATCAGCCGCACGTCGTCTGGCAGGTCGAGGCTGAATTTCACAGCATCATAGGCGGTCCAGCGCGGGGTGGGTATCTCGATGACGCGGGCATAGTAGAACGCAGACAGAGCGGGGTCGAAGTCCGGGTCAGTCCAGACCGCGCCCAATTCCGGCGCTCCGATAGTATTCGTCCATGACGGGATCGAGAGATCGACCGTGTTGCCGACGGGGGGTAGCTTGCCGTCCGCATCCGGCTCCCGACCATCCGACCACGCCACATCGTAGACCCTTTCCCGCGGTGTGCCGTCGGCTTCGATCCAGCCCTTGACGATTTGCACGCGGTCGAGGTTCGCCCCCATCGGATCGCGGAGGGCGTAGACGAGGAAAGACGGCGCTCCTTCGCCGGCGAACAGATCGCTGCCCATCGGCACGCCCTTGGAATAGCCCGTGACCGCAAGGTTTCGGCCGAGCACGTCCTCGTCTTCGAAGTGCCAGCCGCCAAAAAACCTCACCCGCATCCTCGGGCCCGTCGTGGCATAAACTTCCCGGCGCTCCATCGAGTCGAAGATCGCGCCGCGCGTGTTGCTCTCGGCCCAAACCGCTGTGAGCCCGGCAGTGATGTATTGCCAGGAATACAGCGCGTCGGAACCGTCGGCATAGGTCTTGCTGACATGCTGCGAGCGGTCTGGGCTGGGCTCATAGGCGGAATACTTCCCGAAGAAATTGTCGTTGTCGGGCGTCGTAAGTCCGATGTGATTGTCCGACGCTCCCACCAGTCCGAACTTGAAGGGGTTGGTACCCAACTCCGCTTCGAGGACAAGACCGCGCTGCAGGCCGGAGCGCACGTATTCCCCGGCCAGCATGTCGTTTGTCTTTGGTGCGGACGCGTCAAGATTGCCGTAGTCCCAGGTCTCGAAATCGGCGAACTCGTCCTCGGGTGACAGGAACGGATGCGCCTCCCCGTCGCCCTTGTTCTGGGTGGCCTCGTAGAGGCGCTCCCATTTCTGCCGTTGCTCGGCATAGGCGGCATCCAGAGGCGCGCCCTCCGCAAAGTCGTCCTGCAGCGAGAACATCATACCGTTCGACAGGTTACCGTTATGCGGGATCGCAAGCACGTCGCCGCCCGTGGTGTCTTCGTAGTTTTGGAGCCAGGACCACAGATCGCGCGGGTCAGGCGAGCCGATCGGCGGCGTTGTTGTGTACGGCACAAGCTGGCCGGCCCGCTCAGACCCATCACGAAAGATGACATTGCGGTGCAGGTTGTTGCCCGCCACCAGCGACGTCCATTCGTAGGCGATGAATGTCGTGAAGGAGCCCGGGTCGCTGAATTCCTCGGCTGCGGCGACGATGTCGTCCCACACCCGCTTGTAGGCGGGGTTGCCGGGTTGATAATTCAGCACGGACGACAACTCGCCCTGCGCGAAGGCAGAGTTGAGCTCGAAGGCAGCCTGCTGTGCCGCAGTTCCACCAAGATTGAACTGCTCGTTGAAGTACCGGCCTTGTTCGTCGGCCATGATGTTAGGAGCGCCTCCGATGATGTCCGTGATCGCCCCCATGCCGTCCGAGTGATCCGTGATCATGTAGAAATCGAGCGGCTGAGCGAGTTTTACCTGCTGGCCGGTGTTCGATGTCACCTGCTCGCCCCGAGCGAACCGGTACGCATCGCGGGGGAGGAGGCGCGTTCCGCTCCCACCCGCATCCGCCGAGAGAGCGGTGTGGACATGGGTGTCGCCGAAAAAGACCTGGGTCGGGAAGGCCCGGTCTGCATAGGGCGAATAGGGCCGACCCGCCGGTCCGGAGAGATCTTCGGGATTGATCGCGTCCTGCGCTGCGCCGGCCGTCGCCAGACTTGCAATAAGGGCCGTCAGGGCCCTGAGTTTGGCTTTGCGATTTGTCAACATTACTTCAAACCTCTCGTGTCCTACAGAAAACGCGCGCGTTGACTTGACAAATAAAGAGGTACACGTAGGAACATTGTCCAATATTGGACATAATCGGCGACAAAATGAGAAAAAACCAAATAGAGAAAATTGAAGTCCTGCGCCGCGTCGGCTGGCTGTCGGACTGCCCGGCGGAAATCCAGGCCGCAATTTTTGACATCGCCACCGTTCTGCGACTGGAGGCCGATGCGTCTGTCTATCAATTGGGTGGCGAGCCAGGCGGATTTTTCGGCATCGAGGCCGGCTGCGTCGCCTTCGAAGCCGCGCAGTCCTCCCGGGCGCCACAGAAAGGTCTCATATTTCACGCTGGTTGTTGGTTTGGTGAAGTTACCTTAACGGGACAGCGGGTCCGACTGGTTGGCGCACGCACAACACGTCCGAGCACGCTCGTTTCCATTGAACGCCGCAGATTTCTAGCGCTGGCTGCCCGCCAGCCGGAGATTTGGCGCTACGTGGCGGATCTCACGGCCGACAACCTTGCGCGCGTAGTTGGTCTGGCCGAGGACCTGATGTTGCGCGACAGCCGCCAGCGCCTCGCCGCGACCCTCGTGCGCCTCGCCGGGCTGCGGGAGGCGTTCCCGCCGAACCCGCCCGTAATCGACGCCACGCAAAGCGAAATCGCCGCCATCGCCAACTTGTCGCGCAGCATGGGCTCGCCGCTCCTGCAGGAACTGGAGCGGGACGGGCTGATCGAACTGAACCGCTCCATGATCCTGATCGCGGATCCGCCCGGGTTGGTACAGCGTACTTCGTGATCCAAATAGGACATGTCCGATTAGAGCGTAGATCGGGTGGATGGAACCGCGGCGGACTGCTCAGTTTGTTCCGCACAAGCTGTCAAGACTGCGTATCACTGACAGTCGCTACCAAACCAGACGACCACCAAGACGTTTGGTTTTACTATATAAACCAATGTCGTAGGAAGCAAATAGCTTTCGATCCCGATGGCGTCCCCTCCCGAACTAGAAAATGCAAAAACTGCTTCTCAAGGATTTTTGGAGGATTGGACAGGTTGTTCTGGCGGGTTAATCTCTTAACCGCTAGAGGTGTGCAATTCGTGTACAACGCAAAGTGAAGGTCCGCAACCTGCCCATAGCCAAGCGCGTGTTCATGACCGCGACACCACGGCACTATGACGTTCGCAACAAAGACAAGGAAGGCGACAAGAAGCTCGTCTATTCGATGGACGTGCCAGAGGTATAAGCCTGAGAGTTCGCGCCACAGCCAAGTTAGCACGCGTCTCTGCCTCTCTCATGCGGTGAAGGCGGGCCAGGTCTCTTGAGTATTCTGGCTCACATTCGGGTCAGCTATTTTGAAGTCGTTTGAACAAGGCAGAGGTGTCCCATCTGCCGCCACCCATTTTCTGCACGTCCTTATAGAACTGATCCACAAGCGCAGTGACTGGTAAGGACGCGCCGTTTTCATTCGCGGTATCAAGGCAAATCCCAAGGTCCTTGCGCATCCAATCAACCGCAAATCCATGATCAAAATGATCATCGAGCATCGTTTTGTATCGATTCTGCATTTGCCATGATCCCGCTGCCCCCTGACTGATGACCTCGACCACAGCCTCACCGTCTAATCCTGCTTTAGACGCAAAATGCAGTGCCTCTGACAGGCCCTGTACAAGTCCCGCAATCGCGATTTGATTGCACATCTTGGTCATCTGCCCCGCGCCGCTGTCGCCGATGCGCCGGCAGAGCTTGGCATAGACGTTCAGTACAGGTTCTACCAAATCGTAATCTGCCTGATCGCCACCACACATGATCGAGAGTTGGGCGTTTTCCGCCCCTGCTTGCCCGCCTGAAACAGGGGCGTCCACATAGGCGATGACCTTCTCCTTGGCGGCAGCATAAAGCTCAGCCGTCACGGCGGCGGAAACAGTCGTATGGTCCACGAAGGTGCTGCCCTTGGAAATCGCTGCAAATGCGCCATCGGGTCCAAGGCACACGCTTCGCAGATCATCGTCGTTTCCCACGCAGGCCAATACTATCTCAGCACCCGTCGCGGCTTCTGCCGGGGTTTTACCCAAGGCCCCACCGTATTCCTTTACCCACGTTTCGGCCTTCGCTGTGGTCCGATTGTAAACTGTCACGTCATGGCCGGCCTGTGCCAAATGGCCTGCCATCGGATACCCCATGACACCAAGGCCCAGAAATGCGATTTTTGTCATTGATTTTTCCAATATTTTTAAAGTTTGTCCTGCGGGGTTTTTCCCGCAAAGAACGCATCAAGGTTGTCCAGCGCACGGAACCCCATGGCATCACGTGTCTGCAGCGTGGCACTGCCGATATGGGGCAGCATAAAGACATTATCGTATGCGGCGAATGCGGGATTGCCCCCCGGCTCGACCTTGAAGCAATCCAGCCCCGCTGCAGCCACCTGACCGCTATCAAGTGCGGCTATTAGGGCGTTTTCGTCGACCAAGGCGCCTCGCGCCGTGTTCACAACGACAGCGCCACGGGGCAACAGTGAGAAACGCTCTGCATTCATCAGATCCGCTGTCTCCGGCGTAGCTGGGCAATGCAGCGATAGAAAATCTGCGACCCGCAGAAGCGACTCGACGGTGTCGTGATAAACCGCGCCGTGCGCTTGATCTTCAGGCAAGGCGCTGCGGTTAAAGTAATGCACTTCCATATCGAAGCCGCGAGCTTTCGCGGCAAAAGCCCGTCCGACACGACCCATCCCGACAATGCCCAGACGCGCGCCTGTCACCTGCTTACCCACCATGAATGCCGGTGACCAGCTGTCCCAGTTGCCCGTACGTACGATCCGATCACCAGCGACTGCGTGACGGGCAGCACCCAGCATCAATAACATCGCTAGTTCTGCCGTTGCGTCCGACAGCACATCGGGCGTATTTGTAACAACGATCCCGAGCGCTTTCAGTGCAGGCAAATCACAGTGATCCACGCCGACGGAATGGTTCGCAATAATCTGAAGACGATCGGAAAATTGCGCGACGACATCAGCACTGAAATGCTCGGAGTGACATGGAATAATTGCGTCAAAATCGGCGCTTGCCGCAATGAGATCCGCGGCGGTTCCGGGAGTATCGTCATGATTGATGACGACGTCAAAATCTCGCGCGGCTCGTTCCAGAGTTGCGTCAGAAAGGCGGCGGGTAATCCAAAGGCGTTTCTTGCTCATTTCTTACGAACGCAATCGTCCCAGAAGTCATAGACCGCCATGCCGCAAACGATGATCGCAATGATCATGAACGGCAAGCCACCCATGAAACCGGCAAAACCACTCGAGATGCTTTGAGACAAACCGCCAATAAAAATGCACAGGAATGCGGTGCCTATTAGCCCTGCAATCAGTTTGACCGTGTATGACATTTCAGGTTCCTTTCTGATCTACTGTTTCAGCGAGATATTTCTGAAGCCATCGCGCTGTGCGCAAAAGGCGGTCGTCTTTTTCTGCGGGGCCGATCAACTGTACACCAATGGGCAATCCATTTTCCCCCACCAGAAGTGGAAGCGTAACACAGGGCAGACCAGCTAAAGTCCACAGGGTGCAGAAAATCGGATCGCCCGTGCCCTCACCAAACATTGGCGCCTCGCCCGCAGCGGACGGCGCAATGATGGCATCATAATCGACAAAGAAATTAGCAAAGAATGCTTCCGCTGACGCTTTGACGGCCAACGCATCTTCATACTCGGTCTTAGTAATCTTTCGCGCGCGCGTTATGATCGTCTTAAGTATATCGCTAATCTGGTCCCAGTTTTGATCGAACACCTCAGCCTGATGTTGCGCGATTTCGTATTCGTGGATGCGAGCTTGTACTGTGACAAGGTCGGCCAATGTGTCAGCCGGTTGCATCCGCGTAACTTGTGGGCCAAGGATTTCCAGAACTGCCTCGATCCCATCGCGAGCGTCGGTTGACAGCCTATCATTGAAGGGGAGATCGAACCACGCAAATTCAGGCGTGACTGGCGCCTCAGCCTGTGCACCAGTTAACATGTTGGGCCGCGGTCGGGCTAGGCTGACGGTATCGTATTGATCATAGCATCCGAGCACATCTGTCAAAAGTGCGACATCAGCGAGGCTGCGGCCAAAGCAGCCGACTTGATCAAGAGAGACTGACGTTTGAAGAACACCACTTCGAGAAATCACGCCCCGCGTCGGCTTGAATCCGAATGTACCGCAAAATGACGCTGGCCGGATCACGGACCCATTGGTCTGCGTCCCGACCGCTAGCGGTACATGGAAAGCTGCCACAGCCGCGGCTGATCCGCTTGATGACCCTCCTGGGCTGTGATCCGGATTGTGCGGATTGCGGGTTTCATTGGCATGAACAAAGGCCAGTTCCGTTGTAACGGTCTTGCCCAAGATAATCGCGCCCGCTTCGCGCAGTCGCTCTACCAGGCGCGCCACATGATCCGTCCGGCGACCAGAAAAAATTGGAGTTCCGCACTGGGTTGGCATTTTGGCCGTATCGATTATGTCTTTAAGCCCGACAGGAATGCCATGCAACGCACCTGTGGCAAGGCCCGCCTTGCGGATCCGGTCACATTCCTCTGCTTGTGCCAACGCCACGTTGCCATCCAGAAACGCCCACGCCTTGATCCTGTCATCCGTTGCCTTGATCTGCCCGATACAGGATTTCACAAGTTCGACTGAGCTAAGCCGACCCGAGGCGAAGGCGTCCAGCGCCTCGGATGCAGTCAGTTTGTAACTGTCTTGGATCATGGAATATATGGACCGAACAGGTAATCAGGGAACCAAAGTGCGATGGCTGGGAAGGTATACATCAAGACCATCGTCAAGATCACGATCCCCAGATAAGGCATGATACCACGGAAAATCTCCATTAGCTCGATTTGGTTTTTGAGCACCCCTTTTAGATAGTAGGCAGACATGGCCATGGGGGGCGTCAGGAACGAGGTTTGCAAGTTCAGCGCGATCAGCATCGCAAAGAAGTACGGGTTTACACCGAACACTTCGAGAAGCGGCAGGAAAATCGGCACGAAGATGATCAAAATCTCGGACCATTCCAGCGGCCAACCCAGCAAGAAGATGATGACCTGCGCAAGGATCAGAAACTGCCACGGCTCAAGGTCCATACCGCCGACCCAATGGGCGATAATGTCGTGCCCGCCAAGGTATGAGAACACCGACGCAAACGTCCATGATCCCACGAACAGCCAGCACACCATTGCGGTGGCTTTGGCGGTCAGGAACACGCTTTCTTTCAGCTTCTGCCACGTCATCGAGCGATAAAGCACAGCCAGCACCATACCACCCAGCGCACCCATGGCCGCAGCTTCGGCTGGTGTCGCCAAACCGCCAAGGATCGAACCAAGAACCAGCGCGATCAGCACCGTCAGGGGAACAAAACTCACCAGAAGGTCTTTGTAGATTTCTTTCGGGGGGGGCGGGTTTTCGGTAGTCGGCTTTGGTGCAAGCGCGGGATTTAGGTAAACGCGGATCATCACGTAAACGATGTACAATCCCGCCAGCAGCAATCCAGGGAAAACCGCAGCCGCATAAAGGCGCAGCGGTGACAAATCAGCAATCGCCGCATAGACAATCAGCATGATTGACGGCGGGATCAGAATACCCAGCGTACCACCCGCACAGATCACACCCGCAGCGAAACTCTTATTGTAGTTGGCGTTGGCCATTGCCGGAAAGGCCAGAAGGCCCATCAGCGTTACAACCGCCCCCACAATACCAGACGCGGTCGAGAACACCGCACAGGTCAGAAGCGCGGCAATGGCAAGGCTGCCCGGCAGATTGCGCGCGGCCATGTAAAGCGAGAAGAACAACTTGTCGATAATGTTCGCCCGCTCAACCACGTAACCCATGAATAAGAACAACGGGATCGCCACAAGGATCGGGTTCTCCATCACGGAGTAGGTGTTCTGGTTCAGAAGGTAGAAAATATTGTTGTCGAAAATATCGCTGAAATTCTCGATCGAGCCTCCGCGGTGATAGGCGTAATAGCCAAACGCCACACCCATCGCGAGCAACGTAAAGGCAATCGGGAAACCAAGGAGAACGAGAACAATAAACAGTCCAAGCATCAACAGGGCGACTTCGGGATTTGTCATCTTTTTATCTTTCTAGAAGCGCTTGAAGGCGGTCATTTTTTGGAAGGAGAGACTGCTGCGATGGCGTCTAGGTCCGCATCGGTCAGCAGGTCTTCTGTCTCTTTCACGTCAGCAAGCCGTTCGGGCCAAACGCCGGTGCGCATAGCCATCACGCAGCGTACCAACTCGGCGATGCCCTGGATTACGAGCAATCCACCGGATAAGGGGATGAGCGACTTGAAAAAGTAAATCTGGATAGAGGCCGGGCTGTTGAAGCTGACCTCTTTGTAGCGCCAGCTGTCGGACGCAATCTCGTAGCCATACCACGCAAGCGCGATAACGCCGGGAAAGAAAAACAGGAAATACAGCACAAAATCGAGGCCTGCCTGAGCCCTGACAGGGAACAAACGGTACAGGACGTCAGCCCGCACATGCGTATCTTGCGCCAAGGCGTAGGCCCCGCACATCAAGAACAAGGCGCCATACATCTGGATCATCATATCGAAGGCCCAAACGGTCGGTGAGTTCAGGACATACCTTACGAAAACCTCATAAGACACTGACAATGTCAGGATCAGGATACACCACCCGAAGGCGCGACCGATCCAAAGGCTAAGCCCCTCAATTGCATGCACGAATTTCATCTTCTGCTGCTCCCCTTACAGATAGAACGGGCGTTCTTCAGTCCCCCAAAGTCGCAAAGCCCGGACACCTGCTGGTGCCCGGACCTTGCCGTCAGTTTCAGCGATCAGGAGAAGTAGTGATCGTAGGCCAGCTTGTAATCCGGCTGGTTCAGGTTCAGGTAGCCCATGACCTCGCGTGCGTAGGTCTTCTGGGATTCCATCACGCGGGCGAAGAAGGGGTCTTCGCTTGCGATGCGATCAGCAACTGTGTCCCATGCCGCCAGCTGTGCCTCAAGGACAGCTTGTGGTGTGCGGTGTACGCTCACGCCGTCCTGCTCTTGCAGCTTGATCAGGTCATCGGAGTAACGCTTGGTGTTGCCCCAGTAGAAACCGGAGTTTTCAGCCATGGATGCGTTGCGGATGATTGCCTGATGTTCTGGCGACAGGCCGTTCCAGACGTCTTTGTTGATCGTAACTTCAAAGCACTCTTGGCTCTGGTGGTATGACGCAAGCATGTAGTCCTTAGACACATCCTGCATACCAAAGTCGCGGTCAGACGTCGGGTTGTTGAATTCGGCTGCGTCAATCAGACCCGACTTCATGGCCGGCTGGATTTCGCCACCCGGCAACTGAACAACAGACATGCCCATTTCCAGCATTACATCCGCGGCAAGACCCACAGTGCGGTACTTCAGACCATTCATCTGCGACGCATCCGTAATTGCCTCGCTGAACCAGCCAAGGGGCTGTGCAGGCATGGGTGAGTTGAAGAAGGACACAACATTGAGCTGCAACTCTTCCATCAGCTCATCAAAAAGTTCCTGGCCGCCACCTGCGTGGATCCAGCCCAGCATTTCCTGGCTCGACCAACCAAAGCAAGGCCCAGTCCCGAAAAGAGACGCGGACTTGGATTTACCGTACCAATATGCGGAAACATAGTGAGCTGCGTCAAGAACGCCGCGGTGAACCGCGTCTTGCATCTGGCTTGTTTTCACGACGGAATCGACAGACAAAACCTCGATTGTCAAAGAACCACCGGACATTTCATTGACGCGATTTGCAAAGGATTGCGCATTTTCTAAGAAAATACCGCCACCCCAAGCCGCTTGCATTTTGATGTTTGTGCCGTGGCCTTCAGCGACCGCTGGTGTCGCCAACGCTGCGGCACCGGCGACGGCCGTTCCGCGCAAAAACTTTCTACGATTGATAGAGTTTGTCATGTTTCCTCCCAAGGATTGATTCAAATTGAGCTGCCGACAAAGGGCAACTCTGACTTATGAGCCTCGGGCGCGAAATTTACATGATGCTTGTTCCTCCCAAACCAGCATCATGCGTCGCTTAAGCCCGCGAACCTATCGGACCTTAGAAGAAAAAAACTCTGGAACAAGCATTTAATGGCAAAAGTTTCTGCCAAGCGTTCGATCGCGCCTAGTCCCATTTGCATTGAGCGGGCAGTGCTAGATTTGTCTTTGAGCACCATTTTCGAAGGAGGAATCGTGTGTAAAGTCAATTTTTTCAGAGTGTTGGAGCATTCTTCTTTTGACCGCTCATTACCAGACAGTCCGTGAAAATTTGTTTTCAAAGTTCACAGATCTTTTGGTGTGAACGAAACTCTTTCAGATATCTGAACCGCGCCAGTTTTGGGATAGCCGCTTTGCCCCACATATGCTCCCCTAAACAGAATGTTTCCATTGGTGTCGCAAAGCATTTGGTATCAGAATGACAAGGAAAGCGAGTTCAGGGGAGAACCACCATGCTTCAGACACTGGGACTTCTCTTGGGCTGCCAGTTGCTTGGAGAAATGACTGCTCGCGGCCTTAGCTTCCCCATTCCGGGCCCAGTGCTGGGGCTCGCATTCTTAGTGCTGCTGCTCGGCTTCAGGCCCACACTGACCGAGCAGCTCAGACCAACAACGACAGTCGTACTGGCGAACTTGTCATTCCTTTTTGTGCCTGCAGGTGTTGGTGTGATCGGCAACTTAGAGGTTTTTACCGATAACGGACTTACCTTACTGTTTATCCTGACTGTCTCGACACTGCTCTCCATGCTGGCTGCGGTTGGAACGTTCATCGGCGTTCGGTTTTTAATCGAAAGCCGGACGACATGACGGATGTCGCGGACCTGTGGAGCTATCTGTCGACAACGCCCCTTATATGGCTCACAACGACCATCCTCGCCTATTTGCTCGCGGATGGCGTAGCGCGGCGACTTGGTCAGCCGCCTTGGGCCAATCCGGTACTTCTGTCAGTCCTTCTCATTGCACCAATCCTTTGGCTGACACGAACCGACTACACGACCTATTTCGAGGGCGCACAATTCATCCATTTTCTGCTTGGCCCCGCGACGGTCGCATTGGCTTTGCCGCTTTGGGATAACCGAGACACAATTCGGACCTCAGTTGCGCCGATTGTATTGGCTTTGCTGACGGGCTCGGTTGTTGCGGCGGGCTCGGCCATTTTACTGGCGCGTGCCTTTGGTCTCCCGATAGAAGTGCTGCTTTCTCTGGCGCCTAAGTCCACAACCGCGCCCGTCGCTCTCGGTATCTCAGAAGCTATAGGAGGGCTACCAGCGCTGACAGCAGTATTGGTTATCCTGACTGGGATTATCGGTGCTGTGACGGTTACGCCTCTCATGAACCTGATCGGGGTCTCTGATTGGCGCGCACGCGGTTTTGCAGTCGGTGTCGCAGCTCACGGAATTGGGACGGCCCGTGCATTTCAGGTAAATCCTGTGGCAGGAGCCTATGCCGGCATAGCGATGGCATTGAATGCACTACTGACAAGCTTGATCGTACCAGTATTGGTGCGTTGGTTGATTTGAACGTGTTTCAATTTGGACCCGTTGGAGGGGGCACCGACTGCAAAAGTGTTTGAATGACGCCTTTAACCCACAGAACAGTGCGGAGAACAAGCTCGCTACCCAAAGTGGTCTAGGGGCTGGGAGCGGACGATGAACGGCGGCTTTGTCCGCGCCTTGATTGTTCTGACACCGCGCGGCGAAAGCGCGGTTTGGATTTGACGTGGTTTGCCCAGATTGAATGACCGCATTGGCGACGTGAGCTGCAACGCGCCGACAGACATGCCGCAAGCGCGAAGCGATGCTGCGTCCGCGAAGTACGAAGAACGAATGGCGGCAAAGTCCCGCAACTGAGACATTAGCCACCAGCGCAGCGAACGGCCGGTTTTCCGCATTGCGGCCATTGGTGCTTTGCGCCGCGAATGACGGCAGTGAGCCCAATCCGGAAGCAATCTTGATTTTACGCTCGCAGATGTAGCAATGCGACCGGCTGAAAGCATCTGCGGCAATTCAGAGCGAAAAGCAGCCATTCGACCCGCCTCAGAATCCGGGCACGTCCTCCATTCCTGGCGGTTCAATGTATCTATTTGCCGAAGTCCGGGTCTGTGAGCGTTACGCCAGGCGGGTTGGGATGTTCCCTCAACGATTCATTGTACTCGGCCACGAAGCGGAGCCACTGTGCCACAACCCACGCGTTGTCGCCCGAAATCGAATATTCCTCTCGTGGGTCCATCTCGATGTTGAAGATATCAGGGCCGCCGTTCTTCTCGACCTGGACGCCCAGCAAACCCTCCTGAGAAGGGTTGCTAAAGGACCCTCTGTAGGCTTTGGGGTATATTCGAAAATGCCGCCAGCGCAGTGCGGCGACCTTGTTGTTCACATGGGTCAAGAGATGCTCGCGCTTCGACATGTCCTGCTGACCAAGAAGAAACGCGCTTTGGTCGACGCCGTCATAGGGGCGATCGTCAGGCAGGTCCGCACCGACAATGGAGGCGAGTGTGGGCAGAATGTCGTGGATCGCGACCATTTCGTTGGTCTTGCCGGGCTTGATCTTCTCAGGCCAACGGATCATACCTACGGTCCTGATTGATCCTTCCGTAGGATCACCCAACTCGCCCCGGAAAGGGCCATTGCTGCCTCCCTTGTCGGGCCAAGGGGCCGCATCCGGCGAGGCGCCGTTGTCGCTCATCCATAGAACGATGGTGTTGTCCTCGATCCCTGCATCCTCGATGGCCTGAAGCACCTGGCCCGTGCGGTGGTCGAGTTCCATCATCGCATCGCCGTAACGATGGGTTGATTTCCCCGTAAACTCTGGCGCGGTCAGGCTGGGATAATGCGTATGCGTCCAGCCAATATAGAGGAAGAATGGAGTCTCGGCGGCAGCCTGTCGGGCGATGTAGTTGACGGCGGCGTCTGCGATGTCGCTCTCGATCTGGCGTCGATACTCCAGCGTGTATTCCCGGACAGGTGTCAGATTACCCTGACCGTCCGATTCGTAGATGTGGGGCACCGCCTCGAGGATTGTCGCTTCATCGATCCTCGCGCGCTCCATGTTGGGCCGGTAAAGCGTGCTTTCGGATGTCTCTATGACGCCGACTCTGTATTCATCAAACCCCTGCCGGGTGGGCCAGCTCTGCTCCTCAAAGCCAAGATGCCACTTGCCGACGATCGCGGTCGAGTACCCCACCGACTTGAACATCTCGCCAAGCGTGAATTCCTCTTCCTGCAACGTGTTTGGCAAGCCCCCGAGTATGATCGTCCCAAGACCCGAACGCACGGAGTAGCGCCCCGTCATCAGGGCGGCTCTGGAAGGCGTGCAACCCGGTTCGACGAGAAACTGCGTCAACTGCAGGCCTTCAGCGGCCAGTTGGTCGAGCACGGGTGTCGGCATTCCGCGCATCGCCCCGCCGCCGTAGGCGCCGATGTCGCCATACCCGACATTGTCGGCCAGCATGAGAACAACATTGGGCTTCTCGGAAGCGCCCGAAGGAACAGCTCCGACGCCAATGGTCAGTGCAAGCGCGACGCTACCGCTGAGAAGCTTGATATTCATCTGTTTTCTCCTTTACCTGCTCGACGTGTGTCGGGTTTGCGGTGGCATCCCGCTGCCGAATTAGGTCATGTGATCTAAACAAATATTTAGGCCAATTGTTCTAACTCTGGCAAGCTCGTTTTGGCTTTCCCGGTGACACTGGCAAGGTGAACGTGAAAAAAAGAAGAGGCGAAACAGCGTGCGAAAGCAGGAATCGACCACTCCCAAACGGGCATCGAAAGGCAGTTTGCAGGCAACGCCAGAGCGCATTTTGGACTGTGCGCGCGATGTCCTGATCCGACAGGGCTATGCAAAATTCACGACCCGTTCCGTGGCTGCGGCCGTCGGCATCTCGCCCGGAAACCTGGCGTACCACTTTCCAAGCAAGCAGAAGTTGCTGCAGGGTGTGGTCAATCGAATGGTGGCTGATTATTCGGGCCAGTTTGAAGCACTTCTGACAGAAGGGGAACTCCAGCCTGGCCAGGATGTTCGAAGCCTTGTTCGATGGTTGCTGACGGACACTGTCAGAGAGGAAACCGTCAGGGTATTCCGTGAATTGTGGGCTATATCTCTGCACGACGAAAGCACGCGCACGGCCATCGACAACATGTATGACGAACTCATGGCAGGCGTGACCGAACTTCTGAAACGTTCTTACCCGAACGTTGAAGTTCGGAAGTTGCAGGAGGTCGTTCAGCTCATCGCCTTCGCATCGGAAGGTAGTATAGCGTTGTACGGCACACGCTTCGACCGCGCTGTGTCACATGAACAGATGATCGACGTCATCACGCAGCTCATCGATCTGTATGTGCCCGAACTTGGAGCCAACCGCAGCAAATAGATGAACAGAAGCCGTTTTCTGCTGATCGCTCAAGTCAAGCGCACAGGCGGGATGGACATTTGCCCTGTTTGAATGTCGGGACTGTCCGCATGTGCGACATAGAACGTGAGCGCAGCGAATGTCCGGATTGGGTTTCGGCCGATTTGCGTGATTTGTACGTCTGCTTTCAGTAAATCCTGCTGCGCTGCCGCGAGCAATCCAACGACACCGTCGAGCGATTAAGGTGATTTTCGCCGCATCCGCATCAGGCGGCTTCGTCCGCACAGCGGATCTCGGTGCATCGTGCATCTAAGGTCCGCTTTCCGCCCAATTCGACGGTGTCCAAAGTTGCATAATCGGCATTCTGGAAACAGACTGTTTCCTAGAGCGAGATAGACATAGTTTTGCCACAATTTAAAGTGGAGTCGGGGTAGCGTGCTTGCGTAGCATGTATGACGTTCTTTTCCCAAGTAATTCGATTTGAGCTCGCATGCTCCCCCACGAAACTTCCCACGTTTAAATCTTCTTGGCGGACCTTGATTCAGACTGCTGCGCACGACCGCTCTGCGGGGCAAAAACGGATTGTAACCCGTCCAACACGATCCTGATCTTCTCTTCGGCTGAATATTGTTTGCGCGTGGGCTGAATGGCCGTTTCGTCCGGCGGTTTCAACGGGTCGACGCAACACATGCATTGAAACGCTCGGCTGACGGCCGAACGCATCCGGGACAAGGTTGCCGCCTCAAAACGCAAAGGCATGTGGATGGGCGGCGCCGTACCAATGGGATACGACGTGGCGGACAAGGCGCTGGTGGTTATACCTGACGAAGCCACCGCGATCCGAACGATCTTTGCCGAGTATCTGGCAGCAGGTTCAGTGCGGCAGTTATCCGCGCGGCTTGATGAACTGGGTGTGGTCAGTAAACGTCGAACCAACCGGCATGGGCGTGTGAGCGGCGGCAAAGCCTTCTCGCGCGGCGCGCTTTACAACATGCTGCGCAATCCGATCTACATCGGCAAAACCCGCCACAAAGAAGAGCTGCATGAAGGGCTTCATGAGGCGATCATTGATGACGCTACTTGGCAGCTGACTCAGGCCCAATTGGCGGATAATGGGGGCAAAAAGATCAGCGCGGCTCGCCGGTCTGCAAGGCGTCTCCTCGATGGGGTGCTGTTCGATTCCAGGGGCCGCCAAATGCGCACGACCTACGCCAGCAAGTCTTTGCGCCAGGAAGGAATGACACGGACGAAACGATACTGGTATTATACCACGGCAGTGTCCGGTTCAGACGACAAATTTAGGATCGAGCGTTTGCCCGCAGATGAGATCGACCGTGTTGTTCTCAACGGCCTCAGAGAACACCTGTCTGATCCCCGTTGGTTGGCGGATCAGATCAAGGGGCACGAGAGAGATGCAATACTGATCGCTGATATTTTACGGGCAACTGACAAATGGCGGGCGGATACGGAGGAATCGGATGGCCATGTCACAGCAAAAAACTTACCAAGTATCATAGATCGAATTGATGCGCAGAAGGACCGGTTGTCCGTCTCGGTGAACATCGCTGAGATGGTGGAGTCAGATGCAGACCACACGCCAATCCTGGCAGGCTTTGAAATTCCGTTCCAAAAGCGTCAGAACGGTCGCGCTAAGCCGATCGTCATTGCAGCCAAAGGTGCAGCGCAAAGGGACCCGGACCTCATAGCACTGGTTGCGGATGCGAGACGGTGGGCAGGTGAGCTCCTTGATGGAGAGACTTCGTCCATTCAACAGATCACGGAACGGGAAGGTTTGCGCAGCGGGTCTGTCAGCCGCATCCTTCCGCTTGCCTGGTTGGCACCAGACATCTCAGCGGCGATTCTGGAAGGTCGCCAGCCGCAGCATCTCAACGCGAAAACACTGCGCAATCTACGTGAACTTCCGTTGGACTGGATACAGCAACGTCAGGTCCTCGGATTTGCTCAACTTTGAGATCGCTTTGAACGGCTCAAGACCTCACGTGCAATTGCCCCGCTGAGACTTTCTCTGAAATAGCCCCGAAAGTGCTCAAATCATAGACCATCTGTGAGGTCTCTGGCGCACTGATTGACTGCAACCCACTGAAATATAGCCACTACTCTGAGCGCTGGTGCTGTCGGTGGTTTTAGGGAGACTGAGTGGTGGTGGACGCAGTCCTGACCGAACCGGTCTTGGGCCTATTTTCCCTGTTTAGCAGGGAAATAACAGGGAAAATCTGCAAATTCGGACTGATTTGGTTCGTTTTTGACGATTTTCACCCAGATTCTTGATTTGTTTACAGCGTGTTATGGGGCTTTTCCCTGTTCTCAAATTAGCAGGGAAAAAATATCCGGATATCAGGGAAAGAAATTGAAAGAACAGGGAAAGGTGGTAGGCGAGCAGGGAAATCAGGGAAGCCAGCATCCCCCCGGATTTTCGATAGCACCGTCGATCAAGTCTCCCTCACGAAAGGCTAGATAAAAATCGAAGCCGCCATTGGTGCAAATCGCGGCGATTGTCTGGTCCGAGCCCAATGTACATGATGCTGCGTTCAGGACGAATGGCAGATTTGCGGTTGCTTTGTGATAATCAGCAAAATCTACTCAGGCGCATTCAGCGTTAACAGAACATCTCAGATTGCGCCGCAAGATAAAAGCCACGGGTACAATCCAGCTCACCCGTGGCTCTGACGCTTTAGATCATCGCGAAAATACGCGCCGGCCCACCTGTGCCGCCGCGGTGCTTGGGTGCGCCGATGACCAACGTGGCACCAGCGGCGGGGACTTTGTCGAGGTTGGCGAGGTTTTCGATCCCGAAGCGGCCTGCGGGCAGCCACGCGTAGTGGGTCGCAAAATCCGGCGAAATGCCGTGATCCAGCGACAGTGTATCCACGGCAATGGATCCGGCACCTGTTTCTAGCAGCATCTGCGTGGCTTCAATATGGAACCCCGGATAATGCTGCGCTTCGCCGTCAAAGTTACGGAAGCCGTCGGTCTCGACCTTTGGTCCCCAGCCCGAATGCATTGCCACGCAAGCGCCGTCCGGGATATCGCCGTTGACCTTGATCCATGCTTTCAGATCGTCAGGCGTGACTTGCGCGTCTGCGTTTTCGGCGGCGCGCGCGGCAATATCGACAACGCACAAAGGCGCAATCAGCGAGGACACGGGGATTTCATCAACGGACATGCCATCTTCCGAAAAGTGCAGCGGCGCGTCGATATGGGTGCCTGTATGCTCGTTCACCGTGAACTGCTGCAAATTAAAAGAATGTTCCGCGTAGTTAAAAATTTGCTCCCGCGAAAACTGGCTTTCGCCAAAATACGTTGGGAAGTCTTCGTGCAGGGTGTGGGTCATGTCCTCAACCGTGCCGTGACCCGCTGCCATGGCAGGGGTGCCAATAGCCGCGCCCGCAACGGCGGCAAATGCGCCTGCACCGCTGGCCTTAAAAAAACTGCGCCGCGATAGCATCTTTTTCTTCACAGAATTCATTACGCAAATATCACACATGGTATTTTCCTCTCTGTCGGTGGTCCTATCAGGTCTATCATTTCACTTTGAATTCGGGGTCGACGGGTACTTGCAGTGCCGTCACTAGATGATTGGTGGATGCCGCAAGGGCCACGATCTGCATCAGCTCGCCGTGTTCGGCCTCGCTCATGCCTTTGGCTTTGGCCGCTGCCGTGTGGGAGTGCACGCAATAGCTGCACCCATTGGCCACGGAGACCGCGATATAGATCATCTCGCGGGTTTTCGCATCAAGCACGCCGGGCACCGCCATTAGGGATTTAACGTTGTCCCATGTGCGTTTCAGACCTTGCGGGTCTGCGGCCAATGCGCGCCAGATGTTGTTGATAAAGTCCGAACCTCGGGTTTCACGGATATCGGCAAAGACGGCCCTCACGATAGGGTCTTTGTCAGCCTCTGCGTCGGTCATCAAATGCGTCGTTGCCATTATACGGCCCCCTCTGCATGCGCCCAGTCCCAGTAAAGCGCACGCGCCTTCGCAGCGTTAGCCCCTGCCGGCACGTCACGACCCCACTTGAGAGGTCCAGATTGAAACTTAGTGCATGATTGGCTTTTGGTCCATCGGGATGATGGCTTCTGGGGCCGGTTGGCGGTAGCCTTTCTGCCAATTCAGCTGTTGTCCCAGCCATGAGACAGGCAGCGCCAACGAGACCGGTCAGTTCGAGGGTCTGCTTCGTCCCGCTCAGCCGACATCGGTGAAGCCTGCGGCGAACGGCAGCACCGAGCCGAAGCGTTCATCACAAAAGTGTTGCGAAAGAAGTTTTAAGCTGTTCCTAATTCGTGATTAAACAATGGAATGCTACGGAGGAATTTTCATGGGCAAAGGTCTATTAGCCACTTTGACATTTGTTGTCGGATTGGTTGTTGGCGGTATTGGCGGCGGCATGATGGGCGTTGGCAGTGGCGCGGGAATAGGTATTGCAACGGGTCTTTCGGCTGGCGTTTGCGGCATTGCGAACGCTGCGCAGCAAGAGGGGCTTTTGACCGAAGAACAGGTCGATCAAGTCTTCAACCGCGCGGTTAGCAATCTCAGGGAGTTGACACCTGACGCAGAAGGCAGTGGCGAAACGATTGTCGGTGCTGCAAGCGAATGCGACGCAGTACTGCAAAAGCTTCGGGACGCTTCTGCGTCATAACTTTTGTGCCCGAGTACAAGCAGCTCAAGGCAAGGAGATGGGCGATGAAATACATTCGACTGAATTCTGCATTTTTGGCTTTGGCGATTATGGCAACTCCAACCGTGGCCGATATATCCGACGAAGCAAATGCTTGCATCGACGAACTCATCAGCCGCGTCGGGAACGTGGGTGGCGAAGTACTGGGCCAAGAGTTTTCCGAAGCTGCCATTATGGTTCGACTGCGTGATGCCAATGGCGGCGTTTATGAGTGTCTCGTCTGGTCTGGCCCCGAAATCGCGGATTTCCGGCAGGTCAGTGGCGAAGGCACCATGGCCGATGACGGAGGTGGCGCGATGGCGGGCGCTTCTGCTGCTCCAGTCGTATCAGGGTCTCAGCGGGTCCAGTTCGCGGCAGGCACCAGCGGCGCGGCTATGTCCGGCACTCTGAATCCAAATTCATCAGTGAGCTACGTGCTTGGCGCGGCAGACGGCCAGTTCATGCGCATAGACGTTGGTTCCCGTGGCGGCGCGCTGGACTACAAGATTTTTAACCCGGACGGCTCGCTCCTTTTGGACCTGATCTCTTCCGACACCCCTTATCAAGGTCAACTCTGGCAGTCCGGCGACCACGTGGTCGAGATCGTCAATTCCGGGGCGCAACCAGTTACATTCGATATCGGCATCGGCATCGAATAGCCAAATCACGGCCGATTGTTGTAACTTGCATTGGGTGGCTCCTCTCGTAAGGAGTTCATGACAACTGCACGATGGCGTATTGCGACGCCGAATGTTGCAGGAGCCATCCACCCCATCCGCAACTGAGACATTCGTTGTGATTGCAGCGAACGTCCGCTGCCGGTGAAAGCAGTCGTTCAAAAGCAAAATTCGAATTTGCAGCCATGAAGGACTGCTTTGCGCTGCACAGCAGACAGTCACCAAATTTCGGTGAATAACTGCATCGAGCCCAAATCGGCCTCAAATTTTTTGTCATGTAACCCTACATCAAGGGCCTGTTATATTGACTTTGCCAACAAATATACCGCCACCTTCCGTTGTCATAGTTTTCGCGGAGATATCGCCCTTGATCTTTGAAGTGGCGGCGACCCGCAATTCATCACATTTCAGGGTACCCTCATAGCTGCCTTCAATTGAAACTGAGGCAGCGGTGAGATTCCCATCTAATTTTCCGGTCTGATGTAACTCGACCGATGCGGCAGTGACATTACCCAGCACTTTGCCTTTGACTTCGACGCTACCATCCTTTGCTTCTAAATTGCCTTCTATGGTTAGGTCTTCTTCGACTACTGATTTCATAGGTGTGGCTTCCATTTGGCACGGACACGCGACCTTCCTGACAATCATTCCCGCCAAACACAACACTGAAGCTTAAGTTGCCAACTTTCGTAAGCGCCGGTCAGAGGTGACAAAGGCTCACCTAGAAGCAGAAGTTCATCTGGAATTGTCGAATGACTGCACCGAGCCCAAAGGCGACACTGACCTTCAACTTTTGAACTGGAGTGTAAATGAGATTACGGAACATCCATGCACCATTAGACTTTGTAACGATACTCGGTAGGAGAACATCCCATCCGGCTTTTGAAAAACCTCGTGAAGTCGCCAGCATGTGCATACCCCAACTCCATTGCGATCTCGGCTACAGCATTCGTTTTGTCCGCCAGAAGTCTGAGCGCCCAATCCAGTCGAATATCTGACAGAAGTTCCGAATGACTTGTACCAACCTTTGCGAGTAGACGCCGATAACTCCGCTCGCTGATCCCAAATGATCTTGCAACGCGCTCAGACAGATTGTCGGTTGTCGAAGACATAACGAACTGAGACAGACAAGATGAAATGGCCGACCGTATATCTATATGGATGGCTTCAGACATCAGCCCGTTTGATCGGTTCTCCATATGTCCTAGTGTAAAGCCCGAAAAGGCAACATCGACAACATCAAAAGCCATGCCAAACCCTTGCTTTTTCAGGGTTACTGGAATGCCCCGCAATTCTTCCGGTATGTCTGCCTGTGTTGTAATTACTGGAAGATGGAGGGCTCTTGGGTGCACCCGTCGTCCGAGAGCGCGGCGCACACCCAATAACATGATGCTGAGATTGTATTGGATTATCGGCCATTCATCAGACCAATCGGTGGCTGAGGTTGTTCGCTCAATCCACAAAAGTTCGCCTCTTATCTCGCAATAAAACCGCGTTCCAGTTATGTAACGGTTAAACGTGGTCGTCAAAGCCTGCAGCGCTTCTTTACCCGTTGCCCCTACAGGAAGTGGTATTCCGACCACCGAATGGGTTTCCTGCTTTTCAGACATGTCGAGGCTTAGACTTGTGTACAAGAAAGAAGGATCACCTAGCTTTCGATGGACAAGATTGAGAAAGCTCTCAGTTGCATGGAGCGGCACATATCCAGTTGTGTCTTCAATAATCGAACCGGGTAAACCTGCACGTTCCGCTAGTCGCTCAAGTTGCGGCATCGGTATGGCTGCGGCACCAATCATTGGCTTGATCGCATGCGCGGCAACAATGCAAAATTGTGCCATATTTTATTCCTCACTTCCAAACATTCCGCGACCCGATAACGCCTTCTTTGGACGTAATTCCCTGATGCGTGGCCGGAAATGCTAAGGCTATTCTTACCATACGTGCTAATGTGTTTCTCCAAAAATTATTTGGAGAAAAGGGAGCTTGTTACGAATGGGGACATTCTTTCAAAAAATCAGCGGATCAGCGGCAACTGCTGCATTCTGCGCTGGGCTAGCACTGTCCGCCGCTACGGCAGTGGCACAAGACCAAAAACCGATGAACTATTTGGTCATCTGGGGAGACGATGTGGGGTACTGGAATATCAGTGCCTATAATCAAGGAATGATGGGCTACGAGACGCCTAACATTGACCGGATTGCTAATGAAGGGATGCTGTTCACGCACGCTTACGGCGAACAGTCGTGTACTGCTGGCAGAGCCTCCTTTGTTACAGGTCAGTCGGGGTTTCGAACAGGTTTGCTTAAAGTTGGCTTACCGGGGGCAGCGGAGGGGATGTCCGAAAAGGACCCAACTGTTGCGGAGTACATGAAGTCAGTTGGCTACATGACTGCACAATACGGGAAAAATCATCTTGGTGACCGCGACGAACACTTACCGACGAACCATGGCTTTGATGAGTTCTTCGGCAATCTCTATCACCTCAATGCAGAAGAAGAGCCTGAAAGCGTTGACTACCCGCAAGACCCGGAGTTCAGAAAGAACTTTGGTCCGCGTGGCGTTATCCGTGCAAGTGCAGATGGTTCGATCGAAGACACTGGGCCACTGACGCGCAAGCGTATGGAAACGATTGATGAAGAAGTCACGGCGGGTGCCATAGATTTCATGGAGCGTGCGGTAGATCAGGAAAAGCCATTCTTTCTTTGGTACAACACTACCCGGATGCACATTAACACTCGGCTCAAGCCCGAGAGTGAAGGTGTAACTGGCTTAGGTGTTTATCCCGATGGTATGGTTGAACATGACGGCATGGTCGGCGAAATGCTGGACAAGCTTGAAGAGCTTGGCATCGCAGACAATACCGTAGTTATTTACTCTACTGACAACGGAGCGGAAGTCTTTTCATGGCCGGATGGTGGGACCACCCCGTTTAAGGGTGAAAAAAATGATAACTGGGAAGGCGGCTACCGTGTTCCCATGATGATAAAGTGGCCGGGCGTCATCGAACCGGGCCGCAAGTCGAACCAGATCATCAGTCATCTTGACTGGTTTCCGACATTCATGTCGGCACAAGGCGATGAAAACATGAAAGAACGCATGCTGACCGAGGCTCCGTTTGGGGACGCGAACGAGCCCGTTCACCTCGATGGTTATGACTTTATGCCATACTTCAAAGGCGAAGCCGAAGAAGGGCCGCGCAAAGAGTTCTTTTACTTCAATGACGGTGGTGATCTCGTAAACCTGCGATATGGCCGTTGGAAACTTGTGTTCGCTGAACAACGCGCCGAAGGCTTCGAGGTTTGGGAGGAACCCTTTGTTCCACTGCGGGTACCGAAACTGATCGACCTCTATAGCGACCCTTTCGAGCGCGCGCAGGAAGAAGCGGCAGGATACACTATGTGGCGGTTTGAGCGGCTCTATTTGCTTGTTCCGGCGCAAGTATTTGTCGGCAAGTTCCTCGAGACTTTCAAAGACTATCCACCCCGGCAAGCTCCGGCGAGCTTCTCTATTGATCAGGTTCTGTCTTCTCTGCAGCGCAATCAGGGTGGCTGATGCTGATTTCGACTTAGTAAAGAGTGAGACAAGTTTTGGGGCGCCCGCATCTGGCGCCCCTTATTGGCAGAAACCACAAGACGACTTAGGCGCATGTGAAATTGGTCATTTTACCATAAAAAGTAATCTGGCGAAAAAGCTCAATGTCCGTTCAGTCCGCAAGGCGGTCATTAATACAGAGTGCAGCGAACGTCTGGTGCCGGTAAAAGCAGCCATTCGGAACAAAAGTTTCGAATTTTCAGTCGCTAACGGCGGCTTGACGCGACACAGCAGACACTCGCCAAAAAACTGTGAACTTCCGCTTTGAGCCCTTTTGCGACATTTGGCTCGATCACAACATTCGATACCGACGAGAATTTCGCGACTCGCCGGGCGCTGTGCTATGCTTGTGACGCAAGGTGCCGGATTGACTGGTGCCGATAAAAAGGGAGGATTAAATGGCCAGCCAATATCAGGGTGGATGCGACCACGTGCGTGTAACCGCCTCCGGCGAACCGATCGACAACCATGAATGCCACTGCAATGTTTGCAAATCGGTGACCGGCCAGCAGCACACACATGTGGCTTTCTTCAACTGGGGTGATTTAACAGCCGATCATCCCGAGAAGATGGCTAGACAACCGTTCAACAAGGACAACCCAGACGGTCCGCTGGAGCTTTGCACCTGCTCTGAATGCGGGGCAGCTCTCATGCTGGACGATAAGGAGAAGCGCATCCGGGTCGCTGTGCCAAACGTAATGGGCTACGACGATGCGGCGTTTCCTGATGCAACTTATCACGCGTTCTGGGACGAGAGCAAAGGCTACCCGAAACCATCGGATGGTCGCCCGGTCTACGAGGCACTGCAACCCAGCTTTGCCTGGCCAGCCGGGGCCTAATAGCCTGCCCGAGTGAGTGCCTGGCTCCGCTAAGCGGCCGTCCGACAATATCGACCGGATGGCCGCAGAGAGCCCGGAGCGGACCTGTCGCCTTTGATCAGATAAAGGAAGATAGGTAGAGTTTATCAGACAGTCGGGCCATCGTTATCCCCCGTCCATTTGCCTTCTCATGTCCAGTTTGGGGGACGACGGTTGAGGAAAGCTTCTATCCCTTCCCGAAAATTTGGGTGCTCTGCGAGTACGCACGCCTCATGCGCCTCCATCGCCATTCCCTCCGCGAATGTCGTATCACCGCCATCAGCAAGGCAGCGACGGATTGCAGCAAGCGCGTTCGGGGGTTTGGTGGCTAGTTGCTCACAGAATACTTGGACCGTGGCCTCAATCTCTCCCGCATCATGGATCTCATCCACGAGACCGATTTTGAGCGCCTCTTCGGCATCAATCAATTCGCCCGAATACAGAATCTTGAGTGCCGCGCTGCGCCCCACCAAGCGAACCAAAGCCTGGGTACCGGCAACAGGTGGGACGAAGGCAATATTGACCTCAGGTTGTCCCAGCTGAGCGTCGCGCGCCGAGAAGCGCCGGTCGGCGTGGAGAGACATCTCAAGGCCGCCTCCAACCGCAACACCTCGGATACATGCAATCACTGGCTTTGGTCCGCTGCGGATTCTTCTGGCCAACCGGTGGCACGTAGTGACCCAGTCATCGATAGCTTCCGACGAAATGTTCCGGAATGTTTCGAGGTCAGCTCCAGCGCTGAAATACTTTGGGTTGGTCGATCCGAGCACAATTACACGGGCTGTTTCGTTGGCGAGAAGCAAATCAAATGCCGCCTCGGTTTCATCAAGCATTTGGCGATCGAAGGCATTGACCCGTGGCCGATCGAAACGAAGCCAACCGACCCCTGAAACGACATCGATTGCGACATGCTCAAACATAGACTGATCCCACTGCAAACATATCCTGAAACCGCAACGTACATTTTAGCCCGTCTGGCTGACTCAGAGTACATAAGTCTGGGACTGAATGTCGAGGGGCCCGGGTCCCGGTCGCCAGCTCAGTTAGTGACCCGGCTCTCGACGGCCGCTTAGTCCGCATGTGAGACATACGTCGCAACCGCAGCGAAAGTCCGGTCCTGGTGAAAGCAGTCGTTTAGAACCAAAACTTCGAATTTCCGGTTGTGAACGGCTGCTTAATGCGACGAACCGGTCATCAGAGAAAAACAGTCGAATGACTGCATCGAGCCCAGAGCGGCCATCTTCCGTCCGCGCCAAACGAAAACTCTAGACCTTTGCCTAAGCTGCAAGGTTCGCTAGGTTTTGGATTGAAAGGGAGACTCATGGAGCGCAGGCTTGCCGCAATATTTATGGCAGACGCCGTATCCTCAACCGCTGCTATGGAGCAAGACGAGGAAAGGGCAGTCATCGACATCGCGTCCCGTTTAAAGGCCATAAAGACCGCTGTGGAAAGCAACAAAGGGCGGGTCTTTAACAAGGCGGGCGATAGCATTCTCGCGGAATTTTCTAGCCCGCGCAATGCGATGCTGGCTGCACTTGAGAGCCGCGCCCGCTTGGCTGCTCAAGGTGACGTTAATGCTATGCGGTATGGTCTCCACTTGGCTGATGTTATTGTCGATGGTGAAGATCTGCTAGGAGATGGCGTCAATCTTACGGCTCGCATTCAATCTGATGCGGCACCTGGTGATATACTTGTTTCTGATGCGTTTTTCTCACAGGTCCGTCGCGCGTCTCCCTGCAAGTTTGATCCACCGGTGCAGCGGCAATTCAAAGGCATTTCCGATCCCATAACCGTCTACAGGGTCAGGGAACGGATGGGGGCCCATTTATACCAGTCTGATGCTGCGCGCCCTGATGTCACAGCCAAGCGACGACCGAACTCTGTCGCGGTTGTACCGTTTCGCACCTCGTCTTCTGCGGACGAGGATCAGACCTTCCTTGCCGATGGTCTGGCAGAGGACCTGATACTTGAACTAAGCCGTGTCCAAGGTCTCTTTGTTGTTTCGCGCACCGCAGCCAACGAATTGCGCTACCGTGACCCGGTGGAAATTGGTCGCAAGGCAGGGGTTGGTTTTGTCCTTACCGGATCCGTGCGCAAGTTAGGCAATCGCATCCGGTTCAGCGTTTCGCTTTACAATGGCGACACCGGTGCAGTTGTTTGGAGTGACAGAATCCAGCGCGATTTCCTGGAATTACTGGATATGCTGGACGACGTAGTTGTCCGCGTGGCTTCAACTGTTTTCGGGCGGATCGAGCAGGCTGAGATCCAAGCGGCAAAGCTGAAACGCCCGGAATCGATGACTGCATACGAGTATTATCTTCGCGGGATGGATCTGCACCGCATGGGAGGCGTTACGATCGAAAATTACCGCGAAGCCGTTGAGTGGTTCGACCGTGCGATTGCAGAGGACAAGAGTTTCAGTCGAGGTTACTCGATGAAGGTGTGCTCGGCTTCGAATCTAGATGATTTCGACTTCGATACTGGGCAACGAATGATCGAGACGGCATTGCGCCTGGATCCGGAAGATGCCGATGCACACCGTATCATGGGCAACATGCAACTGCGCATGCACCGTGATTTCGACAAGGCGCAAATTCATTATGAACGCGCTATGGAACTGGCCCCCAACAATGCTCATATTATTGGCTTGGTTGCGGCCTTTCACATCTTCAATGGCGATCCGGAAAAAGGCCTGGAATTGCTTGAACGCGCCGAAACAATGGATCCCTTCATTCCAGTATGGATCTTAGAAAACCGCATACGCGCGTATTTCTCCATGGGCAAATTTGATGACATGCTCGCATGGGCAAGTAAACTGCCATTCCAAACACGATGCTCACGCATCTACCGCGCGGTCGTCAGTATGAAGCATGGAGATGTAGAGCGTGCGCGCCAGTTGATCGCGGCGACGCTCGCGGACGATCCGAGCCTGACTTCTGAGTTCATACGAATGCAGGAACTATACCGTGACGAAAAGATCATGGCAGAGATGTTGCCACTCGCAGAGAGTGCCGGACTGCCAAGCCCTGCCAATGCGTCCGGTTAAAGTCGACTTCGAACAGAGTGCTGGAAGCTTCAATTTGTGGCGTGACCTAACCGTTAAGCATTTCAGTATTGCCGAATTGAGCTCACCGAAATTCACTTCTCTGGCAGCTATGTCCGCGTTGCGTTCATTGGTGCAAAGTGCCGCGAACGTCTGGTCCTGGTGAAAGCAGTCGTTTAGAACCAAAACTTCGAATTTCCGGTTGTGAACGGCTGCTTAACGCGACGAACCGGTCGACAAAGAAAAATAGTCGAATGACTGCATCGAGCCCAAAGCCGCCTTCACCAGCATGTGACAGGTTGAGTTCGTGTTGCTCGCTGCGCGCGCTCACAGCATGGGAAATGCGGCACCAGCATGATTGAGTCCGCTGCTATGCGGTGGAGAAACCGGCCGTTCATGCTGGTCGCAGCGAGAACTTAAGCCCCAACTGATGAGAAGCGGACTTGTGGGCTACCCTATCGGGTTGCGCAAATCGTCCATAACCTCTGCCGTGAACGACGCAGCAATACTCGGCCATGATAGCGGCAGTATTGTGCTGTCGCGGGCGGTGTAAAAGTCGGCCACATTTGCCCTTTCTTTTGATGGGAGGGCTTGGGAGCATTCACACTGGAATTGTAGTTGAAGGCCCGTCACGCTCACATTGAGGAAGGTTAGCCGGCGATCCTGCGCACATCTTTACGTCGCAAGCGCCCGCGCATCCGAAAATGACAATAGTTTGCGACTGTTCTCGTCCCAGAGGTGAAGCCGCGCACAGCGGAAACTCTCCCAAAGCGTAAGGCGCCGGGACTGCGCAAGGATATCGTGGTCTCGGACGACCTCGCCCAAGCGATAGAAGGGAATGCGGCTGGCTAGGTGATGCACATGGTGAACACCGATGTTCGCGGTTATCCAACGCAGAATACCAGGCAGATCGTAGTGCGAACTTCCGTTGAAGGCGGCATCGTGCACGTTCCAGTCTCCCTCATGGTCCCAGAAGGTGTCTTCGAACTGGTGCTGGACGTAGAAGAGCCACATCCCCGTACTTGCGGCCAAAAGCATGGTCGGCAGGAACACGAACAACAGCACGTCCCAACCGCCCAGCCAACCGATTGTTGCAAGCGCGGCTCCGATAACGACGTTGGTTGCCAGAGCGCTGAACCAATACCGCCATCCTGATCGCATCAAACCGACAGGAAGCCGGTTCTGCAGAAAAAACGTGTAGAATGGGATGACACCGAACAAGAATAGCGGATTGCGGACCAAGCGATACGACGCCCTGCCGACCCAATTCTTTTCCCGATACTCCCGGACTGTCAGTGTGGGTAAGTCGCCGACGCCTCGCTTGTCGAGATTGCCGGTCGTCGCATGGTGAATTGAGTGGGTTTTGCGCCATATGTCATATGGCGTCAGCGTTAAAACCCCTATAAACCGACCCATCCAATCGCCTACCCGGCGGTTTTTGAAGAACGCGCCGTGACCACAATCGTGCTGGATCATGAATAAGCGGACCAGGAACGCCGCATTGGCAATCGCCAGCGCCATTGCCAGCCAAGGGCTGATCGACAGCACCCACCAGGCCAGAGCCCAAATCGCCACAAAAGGCGCAAGGGTCACGATCAGTTCGAAGATACTGCGGGAGAGGATAGGTTCGCGATATTTGGCGAGGACCCGGGTCCATTCGGAGGGTTGCATTCTGGTACCTTTCGTATGTCGGGCCTGAAACTGCCCTCGTGTTCTGGGCAATCTGATGCGTTCCGGACCAGGCGCGTTTCAGCTCTTTCTGGCAGCCTTGGCCGGGGGCTTTTTGCGGGCTGTACCGGACTTTGCCATTGGCGTTGGCGTCTCGGCTAGCGCGTTAGCCTCTCTCGAGGCGAGCCTTGCGAAGACGATCTGTCTTGATTCTGCGTTTTTCCGTTTCTTCGTCAAGGATTTCGGTTACTGCGCGCGTAGTTTTGTCCATCAGCGTTTCCGCGCGTGGTTTGGTGCTTTTCAACAATGTGGTGTTTGTAAGACTAGTGATCTGGTGGTCTCCTTGTTGAGCTTATCACTGGGGCCGCGACACGGTCCGCCAGGCTTTGGATGGGCTGATATTTCCGACGTCCTGAGTCTGAATGGTGATCCACGAGTGACGCAGGCGTTGCGCCGCAATGATCAAAGAATGGGTGTTGTTCCGGTGTTCGCATGGTCCAGCTTGAAGCCAGCAGTGTTCGCTGCCGCAAGGAAAGCTTTGCGGGCCGAGCCAACCGTACCCATACAATGCATCGCCGCATCAATCCGACCAACCGCAACGTCTCGGTAGCGATCGGCAACCGGCCACTTTTTCCGAAGCCAGTGTGAGGCCTGTTCTATGGTGGTGAATTTCTTGGTGCCGCCTTCTGGCGACAGAACTAATGTTATGGGGGTTCCCCAGTTAATTTCTATCAAGTTTTTGTTCCATTAAAATCGCGATGGCCATCTCTGAAAACCAAAGGGCCATATCAAGTAAGGAGGCGGGAACAGCCCAAAGGTCATTCCCCTCTTACAATTCAGTTCAACGCCGACTTACGCCAGTGCGAGATTGGTTGCAGCTTCGCGGCCGTCCCGGCCTTCTTCGATGTCGAAGGCCACAGTCTGCCCATCGTCCAGCTGATTAATCCCTGCCCGTTCAAGGGCGGAAATGTGACCCAAAATATCCTTCGGTCCATGCTCAGGGGCGATGAAACCGAAACCTTTTTGAGTGTTGAACCATTTCACGGTGCCGTTGGCCATCGTGATGTCTCCTAGAATAATTGCCATCCACATCACGCGATAGCCCGGCTCAGTGTCGTCGTTGGATCAACTGAGGCCGCTAGAAAACAGAAGGTCGTAAAAAGATACATCGCAAAGTTTATGTGGGTACATGTCCTCTTCATTGCAAGTGCTAAGGACGCAGAACAGGGAATGTGACAAGGTCGAACGACGAGTTTCGGGAAGAATTTACCGCGTCGCCGAACATCCCATGCCGCGGGTGCAAAGGTTTTACGCAGTCGCATCTGCTGCAACTGCAAAAGGCCGGTTTGTGGTGTGGGCATTCGTGCGGAATGCGGCTCTGACCGGTCAGAGCCCTTTTGCGACATTTGGCTCGATCACAACATTCGATACCGACGAGAAATTCGCGACTCGCCGGACGCTGTGCTATGCTCGTGACGCAAGGTGCCGGATTGATTGGTGCCGAAAGAAAGGGAGGATTAAATGGCCAGTCAATATCAGGGTGGATGCGACCACGTGCGTGTAACCGCCTCCGGCGAACCGATCGACAACCATGAATGCCACTGCGATGTTTGCAAATCGGTGACCGGCCAGCAGCACACACATGTGGCTTTCTTCAACTGGGGTGATTTAACAGCCGATCATCCCGAGAAGATGGCTAGACAACCGTTCAACAAGGACAACCCAGACGGTCCGCTGGAGCTTTGCACCTGCTCTGAATGCGAGGCAGCTCTCATGCTGGACGATAAGGAGAAGCGCATCCGGGTCGCTGTGCCAAACGTCATGGGCTACGACGATGCGGCGTTTCCTGATGCAACCTATCACGCGTTCTGGGACGAGAGCAAAGGCTACCCGAAACCATCGGATGCTCGCCCGGTCTACGAGGCACTGCAACCCAGCTTTGCCTGGCCAGCCGGGGCCTAGTAGCCTGCCCGAGTGAGTGCCTGGCTCCGCTGAGCGGCCGTCCGACAACATCGACCGGAGATGGCAGCAATGAGCCCTCTGTTCCAATCTTCTGTGATGCAGCGAAAGTCAGCTTCTGAGCGGATGAGCCGAAAAATGACATGGCTGGAGAAGGTCTTCCGATGCACACGATGGAGTCCTGCAAACCTTGACCTCTCTAGGCGCATGGGTTGTCTCAGAATTGGAGCCAATGTCACCAACGTTGTATTTCTGACGCCCAGAGACTATATGAAGAATACGAAAATTGCGGTTCTCTGCGGCGTCGGCGCATCAGTCTGCGAAAGCGGACCACAATCCTTAATCATGAAAATTCAACTGTCACGTCCTGTCGCAAGGGTCTGATGTTTGGGAAGGTTGCCGATGTCATCGCGCTCGACCACGTCAATTGTGACATTTCTTCATCCGTTTGTGGTCGCGGGATACGCCGATGAACTGCCCGCGGGTGAATACGAAGTGTTGGCAGACGACGAAGTCATCCTGAGCCACAGCTTTGCGGCATACAGACGGACGGCGACGTTTCTATTGATTAATTGGCACACAGGAAAATCAGAGGTGCGCTTAGTGGACCACCGAGACCTGGAGTTGGCTCTGGAGCAGGATCAGGCCAACGCAAATACGAACGCAATCAAAAATAGTGCGGCGGCGCTTTCTCCGTCAGAGGATCGAAAATGAAATTTCCCGAATGGACGAAACCCGGTGTTTACGGTGCCTTGGTTGGCGCAGTTGTTGTATCTATTCTTGGCTTCACCTGGGGTGGCTGGTCAACAGCAGGCAGCGCGGACAAGAGGGCAAATAGCTTCGCGTCAGAGCAAGTCACATTGGCCATGGTGCCGGTTTGTCTAGACCTTTCGCAAGCTGATGCAGAACGCATCGAAAAACTGGCGACACTTCAACAAACCTCAAGCTTTCAGCAGCGCAATGCGATGATGGAAACAGGCTGGGCCACACTGCCCGGCACTGACGTTCCAAGCCGGGATCTGGCAGACGCCTGTCTTGAGGAGCTTGCTTTAGATGGGTCGTAAATTAGGAACAACGGAAACGCGATCTCCGCGCTCTGCCGCAGTTCATATACTAGCAGACAGACCAACAGTCATGGCCCTATTTGTAGGTTCGATCATAGCAGTCATGTTGCTTGCGCTCCCTGCATTTGCACAAACCGCCGCACTGACAATGCCTGAGAACGCCAGTGCCAAACGTTACGGTTCCGGATGGGAATGTAACATTGGTTTCCGGCTAAACGAAAATGCCTGCGTCGCTGTTGTTGTGCCGCAGAACGCATACGAAACGAACCGGTCCTACGGTTCCGGATGGGAATGTCTGCATGGGTTTCGCGGAACCGATGAAGCTGCATGTGTTGCAGTAGAGGTGCCTGAAGGTGGGTTTTTGGACCCGTCGGGCGAACGGTGGCGGTGTTTGCGTGGCTACATCAAGATTGATGACACATGTCAGGAGATCTTGCTGCCAGCAAATGCATACTTGGCAGATGCCTCATATGGTTCCATGTGGACGTGCAAACGTGGGTTTGAAACAACTGGCGAGCAATGTACCCCCATTGCGGTTCCAGCCAACGCTTTTCTGAATGGATCAGGATACGGTCAACCTTGGACATGTGAGCGTGGCTTCTTTGAAAAGGCCGGTCTGTGCGAAGCTGTCGTGGTCCCGCAAAATGCATATTTTGACGGCACAACCTACGGCAGAGGGTGGAAGTGTGATCGTGGCTACGCCGTCTCTGGAGATACATGCGAATTGATCAGCCTGCCCGAAAACGCGCATTTGGATAGGTCGGGAAACCGATGGGAATGCAACCGAAATTTCCAAAAATCAAAGGAGCTGTGCGTGCTTAACAACTAGGCGCAAAACGCGCCAACGACTACTTCAAAAAGCGCAGGTGAGGACAGTTCTGTCCTCTGTGCCGACGCAAAAAGGGAACTACAATGGAAATCAAATCTGAAAATGTTGTCACTATCCGCCGTCCCGTAGGCGGCGCGCAAGCGCCACCAATCACTCCGATCAAACCTACAAATCTGGCGTCAGTCAGGCAGGTCAAAAAGCCCCCATCGGCAGTCGTTTATTGCGAGGGGAATTTTGCGCAAACCGATGGCAAGACGGCGAATGGCCTTGTCCGCCATTAACAAGCGTATCGCATCCTTTCTGTCATCGATAGCACCTGTAGCGGACAAGACAGCGGATCCTTTTTCGACGATATTGAAGCGGATGCAAAACCTGCGCCTTCCGCCATTGCCCTGGTCAACCCAACTTTGGTAAAACTTCGGATCGCGCAAGTCAGTGGTGTTTCCAAGCGCCATATACTCGCGATCGGACATCAGGACACAGACATTTCGGGGGTTTCGATGCTAGTTTGCGCATATTTATCCGTGCAACCAGAAATCATCTGGTCATTGAGGCAAACCGATCCATGCTGAAGATGGGATCTGAAGCGAAGTTTCAGATGAACTACAACGCGTTGATGCATGCGATGGCCGCGCCAGACATCAAAGTAAAACTATTCGATGATCGACCCACGAGACAATCGCGACATATCCGAGGCAAGGCCGAACACTTGACGCTGTTTTGAAGGACCTTTCCTAGACCAACCGATCTGTAACCAAAAAAGAGAGACTAAAAAATTGACGAAACACACAATTACAAATGTCTTCAAAGAGCATAACCCCAAACCGGAAACCGCGCTGGACAAGACGACACGTGTTGTCAGACAAATGGTCGATGAAGAAGCCGAACAACGACAGGCTAAAATCACCCGGCTTCGCAACACCCGTCTTGAACGAGACGCGAACACGCCACCTGAAACCACAACCAAGGCGACGCGCAAAACCCGTTGATCTTTGGGCACTTCAAAGCGATGACAAAGCTTCAGCAGCCTTGTTTTGGGTTGAACGCCTAGATTCCTCACAAGCAATCAAACCGGGCTGAAATCGGCCAAGGCGGATGTCAGATTTCTCAATCGTCCCGGCTTCCTCCAAGGATCAATCCATGACGAATTCAGAGCGGACCACAGAAAAAATTCACTATATCTGCCAGACGTATGTTGAAATGAAGGCTGGGCGAAATGGGCAGACTGGCCTGAAAATTGCCAAGCAATTCGAATACTCCACAGCCTCGGAGGCACAAAACAAAGCCGAACGAGAGGCTCTATCCGTGGATTGCGCAGGTGCTGACGCTTACATGGTCAGTGAGGATCCAAACAGTGGGGAAGTTGGCGAACCAAGCTTCCTTGTAAGGCTGGGCAATGTTCCGGATTTTGACGAAGCCTAGAAATCCGAAAATAGCCACGGCCCGCCCGAAAGCGGTGTCCCTCAACCGCGGTACTGCATTGGCTAATAAGGGTTGTCAAAGGCGGACTATTCTTCAATCCAACTAGTGCGAGCCAACAAAACGGTCATTGGTGCAAGCGCAGCGAATTTACAATTCGTCCCGCTCAGCGGATCTCGGCGCATCGTGCATCTAAGGTCCGCTTTACTTCTTATCGCGAGCTAACTTTTCTTCTTTGGTTAGTTTGTTGTTCCAAACAATTTTGCTTAGGCCCAGTTCTTCCGGCAACGGCTTGGTCTTGCCAAAGTTGACTTTGCCACCTTTGTTCAGGAATTCCTGAACAAGCGCATCATCTGTCGAATGTATGGGTACATGTCTAAACAAAAGAGCTTAGCCTTCTGTACCCTCCCAAGAAACAAACGTTTTGGAACGAAGCGGTTGTTCCTTAACGGTACCCGAACCACCGCTTGTATGGGCTTTGACATTTTGACGTGTGGGATATAGCAATGGCTAGTGGTTAAAAAACCTTCGTCGCGGTGTTGCCGACGTCGAGCAACCACGGCCTTTCGAAACATGAAGCACATTCTCTGTACCAAGTTGGGCACAGAATCCCACGTGAGGTCGTATCCCTGTTTTGCAGCCCGGGTAGTTATCTAAAGAGAAAGGCTGACTAAATTGGAAAATGGCACATTAAACGAGAGATTGGGGAAGCGCTTGAAATCAGACCAGGCGTTCCTTCGATCACCGGCCAAAAAGTTTCGCATGGCAATTGTTACGGCAATCGCATTGGTAACAATTGCCATTGTAGTTCTCTCCTAATCCACTCGAATATCTTTCACCTACTTTAACCCGTCGTACATGGAGCAAATCAATGTCATTCTTGAAGACAGCCTTGGCGTCGCGCTGATCTATCGCTCGACCCGAAAGCTGACGCTGACGCGCGAGGGCCACAGGCTTCTGGCTGCAGCGCACAAGATGCTGGAGGCCGTCGAAGGCGAGTTAGTTGATCTGTCGGTGTCCGCAACTGCGCCGAGCGGTGAGCTTCGCGTGACCGTTCCATCCGTCCTCTCAAAATCACATTTCACAGAGCAGATCGCGGCCTTTTCCAAGGCCCACCCGAGGATCAAACTGTCTCTGGATTTTTCAGACATCCGACGTGACCTGATCGATGCCGGCTTTGATATCGCGATCCGAATGGGCCCCAAGGCGAAAGCGACGCGCACCGCATTGCAGGCAATGGCCGAGCAAAAGGGCGTCTGCCGCGACTTTGCCCATCTCGCCATCGCTTTGTGTCGTTGCATGAACATTCCTGCACGCTACTGCACAGGATATCTGAGTGACACCGGTGAACCTCTCCCTCATCCGCCGGGGGACTTCGCCGCGTGGATGGAGGTCTTTCTCTCTGGTGAATGGCACATGTTTGACCCGCGCAACAACAAGCCGCGGTTTGCGAGAATTCTGATCGCGCGCGGCCGCGATGCCACGGATGTCCCTTTGACCCAGACATTCGGTCAGTACCCTTTGACGGAATTCAAGGTGTGGACGGATGAATTGGCCTGAATGATCTCGGCTTCCTTTTCGATGCGCTATCGTAAATCGGGCCGCCAGTCCCCATATAGATTGTACCGATGCCAAGCATCCCGGTCCGCAATGGGCAAGGAGGTGGCCCCGGCCAATCAAAGGAACATGACATGTCCTTCAAGGACCTGACCGCCAAGGCTGCGGCCGCGATGAAGCCGAAGCCTGCCAAAACAGCAAACGCGCCTGCCAAGGCGAACGAGCCCACGGTCGCTGGCAAGGAGGCGCCAGCGGACTCAGAGACATCTTGAGACCTGCACAGGCTGCGCGCCCCATTCTCAAGGGGGCGCGGGCAACAGAAACAATAAGGGAGAGGATCACGCCGATGGAAGATATGACGAGCAAGACAGTTGCGGTTTTCGCACGACCGTTCACCGTACCCGGTTTCACCGAAACGCTCCCGGCGGGAGAGTACGAGATCGAAACGGAGTTGGTTTCGCCCCCCAATCAACAGGATCCCGAAGCTTGGAAAGCCTCCGTTTTGGTGAAGCTTCATCCCCAGATATCGCATCCTGGACTTGCACGGACTCTTACCGTTTCCCTTGCCGACCTCGACTACGCACGTGCCAGGGACAAGCTGACGGGTAAGGCGCTATCCGACTTCTTCCTCGAGCAAATGCTGGCGGATCCGATGGTGCGCCTCGTGATGAAGGCCGACGGTGTCTCCGAGGCGCATCTGCGCCACCTCTACTCGGACCGCAAAACGCCAGATCCCGATCTGGGTGGGCGGGCATCGATCACGACCACTCAAAAGACGCCGGACGATGCACCAATACAGGCTGCCGAAAACGAAGGCATTTCGACAGAGCCGGAAACACTGTCGCGATCGCTAGGCCGCCAAGTCGCGGGACAGACTTGATGTCGGACGAGGCCATGTCCGAAGGCGAACAGCCATACATTACGACCGTTCGGGCCCGGCGCGACGTTCCGCAGGAACGCCAATGCCTGCGGTGCGAAACCCTTTTCTGGAGCGAAGGGTTCGGAGAGCGGATCTGTCGGCGCTGCAAAAGATTGAACGCCTGGCGAAACGCCGCGCCCGATAGCTCTGGGTCATCGCGCCGCCGCTGATCCGCATCGACCTGCGTGCCGTCTTGCGCGAACCACACTGGACCCCCAAAATTTGGCCTGCCTCGACATCCTTCACACTACAACCTACCGATACCGTCAGGCGGTCGCCCTCGGGCCGCACAGGTTGATGCTGCGTCCGCGCGAAACGCAAGAGTTGGGTCTTGAGGGTCGCAAAGGTCTGAATATGCCTGCGGTTTCAACGGGTGATCGCAACACTTTGATCTTTTTGGAAAGATGGAGTGTTAGAGATGAAGTATCGTACGCGGACGTTTTATACGGACAGACAGAAGTCTGAGATGTGGGACCGATGGCAACGCGGAGAGTCTATGAGCTCGATTGGGCGGCACTTCAATCGTGCGTCGTCTTCGATCTTTCCACATTTGGCGCAGTTTGGTGGGATCCGGCCACCTGCCCGTAAGCGATCTCGATTTGCTTTAAGCTTGGTGGACCGTGAAGAGATATCTCGCGGGTTGGTCGCGCAGAAGTCGCTGCGTTCCATCGCCAATCTGCCGTTTACAGCCGTTCGATGTGGCCCCCGGAGTCCAGACTATCACAGGTGGGTTGCAATTCGCTGTAAAGCGAGAACACTCTCTTAAGTACCGACGCGTTTTTGCTTTCCTTCGCCAAATAAGTCGCCTTTTGTCCGGGGTAACCATCTACATCATGCTTTCCATGTCAGCCATTTCGGTCCTGCCGGATTTTATCGGACGATCAGCAATCATCGCTTCTGTCGTCACAAGCAAGCCAGCAACTGAGGCTGCGTATTGGAGCGCAATGCGCACAACTTTCGTGGGATCAATGATACCCGCCTTCAACATGTCACCGTAGGTGTCTGCCTGTGCATCGTAGCCAAACGTCTTGCAGTCATTCTCGACGATCTTTCCGGCAACGACCGAACCATCAACGCCTGCATTTTCGGCGATCTGGCGCAGCGGTGCCTGGAGGGCCTTGCGGATGATCGCGATGCCTGCCGTCTGGTCTGCATTGTCACCAGAAAGGCCTGCCAGCACCTTGCCAGCGTGAACCAGAGCAACACCGCCGCCGGGAACGACGCCTTCCTGAACGGCCGCGCGGGTTGCATTCAAGGCGTCATCGACGCGGTCTTTGCGCTCCCTGACTTCGACTTCGGTCGCACCGCCGACCTTGATCACCGCAACTCCGCCCGCGAGTTTCGCAAGACGCTCCTGCAGCTTTTCCTTGTCATAATCCGACGTTGTGTCTTCGATCTGAGTGCGGATCTGAGACACACGCGCGGCAATGGTCGTCTTGTCGCCCGCCCCGTCGATCACGGTCGTGGCGTCTTTGGTGATCGTGATCTTCTTGGCGACACCCAGCATATCCAGGGTGACATTCTCGAGCTTGATGCCGAGTTCTTCGGAAATGACCTGGCCACCTGTAAGAATAGCGAGGTCTTCCAGCATCGCCTTACGACGATCCCCGAAGCCAGGCGCCTTGACGCCTGCGACCTTCAAGCCGCCGCGGAGCTTGTTCACCACAAGCATGGCGAGCGCTTCCCCATCGATATCTTCGGCAACAACTAGTAACTGCTTGTCCGCTTGCATGACCGCTTCGAGCAGGGGCACCATTGGGGCCAGCGAGGTCAGCTTCTTCTCGTGAAGCAGGATCACACAGTCTTCCAGGCACGCCGTCATTTTCTCGGCTTTTGTGACGAAGTACGGGCTGAGATAGCCGCGGTCGAACTGCATGCCCTCGACGACTTCCGTTTCGGTCTCCAGGCCCTTGTTTTCTTCGACGGTGATCACGCCTTCGTTCCCAACCTTGGCCATTGCGTCCGCGATCTGTTGGCCAATCGCAGCCTCACCATTGGCCGATATCGTGCCGACCTTGGCGATCTCATCCGTGTCGCCGACAGGACGTGACATTGCCTTGACTTCGGCTACGACGGCTTCCACGGCCTTGTCGATGCCACGTTTAAGGTCCATTGGGTTCATGCCCGCAGCGACCGACTTCATGCCTTCCTTAATAATGGCTTGAGCCAGAACAGTAGCGGTGGTCGTGCCGTCGCCTGCCTCGTCATTGGTGCGCGATGCGACGTCCTTGACCATCTGTGCGCCCATGTTTTCGAATGGGTCGGAGAGTTCGATTTCCTTGGCGACGGTCACACCGTCCTTGGTGATGCGTGGCGCGCCCCAGGATTTGCCCAAAACAACGTTGCGGCCCTTAGGGCCCAGCGTGACCTTGACGGCGTTGGCGAGTGTATTGATGCCCTTGAGCATGCGGCCACGGGAGTCCGTGCCAAATTTGACGTCTTTTGCAGACATGTCGGTATTCCTAAAAATGAGGGAAGGACAGAAGTGGTCAGGCGATGATGCCGAGGATGTCGCTCTCCTTCATGATCATGAGATTTTCGCCGTCGATCTTGATTTCACTGCCGGACCATTTGCCGAACAGGATCCTGTCGCCGGTTTTGACGTCCATGGCGATCCGGTCGCCGTCGTCGTCCAGTGCACCTGCGCCCACAGCCACGATTTCGCCCTCGGCGGGCTTTTCCTTTGCGCTGTCGGGTATGATCAGGCCACCTTTCGTCTTTTCGTCGCCTTCGATGCGACGGACCAGAACGCGGTCGTGTAGAGGCGTAAACATTTTGGAATTGCTCCTTCTAGAGGGTTCCATGGGTATGGCCAAAATTCAGATGCAATGGCGCTTGCCACTTTTCAGTGCCTTTGCAGGAGCGCGCGAGCCTTTCGCGTGCTCCATTCAGTTTTGCGGCGCATTTGTCGCGTGGCGGTTTTTAATCACCGCAGGGGCGATCCAAAGTTACGTCAGCTTCTTTCCACCAATCTCCAGTGCAGGCTTGCCTGCGAGGGAATTGGCTGTGGCCTTGACATTGGGCTTTTCCTGCTTCGGTTTCTTGGCTTCCTTATTGCCGCGTTTGCCGCCTTTACCTTTTGTCATTGTCTTTCCTTTTAGTGTTGGTTGGTTTCATGCCGAAACAATCGACACGCTCAATTTCGAGAACGATGGCGACGAGGGCCGAAGGCATTAGCTGGCACCGCTGACAAAATCGCGCATCTGTGACAACTCGCCTTCGGCCAGAGAGAGGCGGTGACGGGTTACATCGATGATGCTGATCAGAGCGACAGGGGCACCGGCATCCGTGATCGGGATGTGGCGGACATTGTTTCGGGTCATCAGCAGCTCAAGCCGCTGGACAGGTTCTATTAAATTGCAAGTGATGACCTCCTTTGTCATCACGTCCAGCACGAGAATTTCGTCCGAGACCTGCTTGTGGTCGTCAAGGTATTTAACGATATCTCTGCTCGATAGAATGCCATCAACCGTTTGGTTGTCATTTGTCACCAAGAGGGCCGAGGTATCGTCCGCAGCCAGCATGGTGATGGCCTGCGCGATCTGTGCGGTTGGCGCAATTGTCCGCAGGCCTACCTTTGGGTCCTTTAGAAGCTTCTTGATTGTCACGGTGTGGTCCTCACGAGGCGCAATAGGCTCCGAGTTGGAGGTGGGTGGGGCGACAATCGCCCCACTCCTGAAGTTTCACTGGGCGTTGTGGCCTGCCCAGTGGTCGTAGAACTCGAAAAGAGCGCTCAGCACAAACACAGAACCAATCACTTGAGCGTTCCAGACAGCCACGGAGCTTTCGTTGAGATCAAACGCCAGCGGCGCTGCGATCAACGACGAACCCAATGTCAGACCGGCGATCGCTTGCATTAGGTCTTGCCGGGGGTGGTTCAAACACGCCATCCAAAGCGCCACCAGACCACCAAGCATTAGGACTGCCGTCTCACCGATCCTTGCGTTCATCAGAGATTTTTCACCGCCGAGGAGCAGGAAGGGTGAAACGATCAGCCAGAGGCCCAAACTTGCGAAGACCCATCTGAACTTGTCATGCGTGTGCATTGCACAATCTCCAAGGCTAGGTGTTATGCGTCCATTTCGATGCCGGGGATCATCTCGGTTTCAACCGCGATCATCATTTCTTCATCATCCACCAGACCATCGGCGTTGGTATCTATTTCCAGAAACAGATCTTCGGCGAGTTCGGGAAAGACCGTTTGAAGCTCAACGAGGGATGCTTTTCCGTCCCCGTCAGTATCGATCTCGGGGTTCATGGCATGAGCCGAGAAGGCTACGAAGGTCGCGAGAAGAGCACCAATGGCGACTCTACTCATTTTTCTACCCATCAGAGAATTGGCGATCCACAGTGTTTCGCCTAATGCAGAAATGGCCCCGGGTAATGCGGAATACAAGATGTAGATAGAAATAATTAGTGCAGTAAATACAGAAATTTGGGACTGATTGGCAACTTCTCCGCGCAAGCAGGAAAGCCGTACTTTGACGCGCGCCAAGATCATGGCCGCTTTGGTGAATTGCTTTGCGGCACAACGATAGCCATGCCGCAATTGCGAGTGCTTTCTGCGTCAGCAATAGCTGCAGCTGCACAGGTTCGGTTTGTCCGCGTACCAGACCTAGCCGTTCTGAACTTTAAGCGTCCGCTTTGGTAATATTGCAGGGGAGCGCTTATGTGAAAACCTACAAGCCTGTAGTCTATCCCGTCAGATAACTGATCGGAGCGACCAGGAAACCAGCAATGACTTGCACTAAGGATAGACCAGATACCTGCGAAGGGGGGGTATAAAAGTTCAAAGCATTCAGGTCAGGGGACCGGCGTGGGTAGACAGATTTTTCCGAGTTTACTTTTAGAGGGGGGGCTTCTGTAAAGGCAACAGGTGTGATGGCAAAATGGACCGCAAAGAACTCTCGATCAGCATCCGGGACAACCATTCTGCAAAAAAACGTCGGCTTCAAATCGGATGCTGCCGCAAAGGCAGCCACCCGTTACATGCGCGGCTCGGTGCGCCACAAAAAAGCAAGTTTCAAATGTGGGCAAATCTGCTTCTGGCGCACTAGATCACTTCTTATCCCGTGCCGACTTTTCTTCTTTGGTCAGCTTGTTGTTCCAAACATTGTTACTCAAACCCAGTTCGGCTTTTAGCGGTTTGGTTTTTCCGATGTCCACCTTGCCGCCTTTGTTCAGAAACTCCTGAATTAAGGCATCATCTGTCGTTTTCTTTGGGATTTGTTTCATGAATACATACTTACTCGCTTGATTGCATTCTTGTCACGCATCATCTGAGCGGTCAGGCGGGGTCAGCTGATTTGTTGCATTGACGGGTCTGATGCACGAAACAGCAGGATCAATGCACAAGGAGATTGTGACATGATGATCTACGGATTACCCCGCACGCTTCCTGATGCTTTTTTGGCGACGGTGTCCTGCAGCGCATTCTACTCTGGTCATCGGTGCTGAAAACCAACAAGACTGCTCTATGCCTTTTCCAGAACATGTCTTTCAACACACCCCCGCCCTTCGCGATCTAATCACCCATCCAGAGTCCTCGGAGATGCGTTTCGGGCATGAATATTTCGATGAACTGGATAAGCAAGCTGAGGCCGAGGGTTGGCCACCGGGATGGCGCATGGACCACGACGCGCGAGAAGCCAATCGCCAAACGGTCCTAGCGGGACGATGGTCTCGGGATCTTTGGGTTTTCGCCTATGGCTCTTTGATCTGGGATCCTGCGGTTTATGTCGAAGAATACCGGCGTGGCGGTTTATCAGGCTGGCGTCGCAGTTTTTGTATGCTGCTGGAAGGCGGCCGCGGCAGCCATGATCGGCCCGGGCTTATGGCCGCGCTTGATCAAGGTGGGCAATGTGACGGTGTTGCCTTCAGGATCGCTGCAGATTTAGTGGATCGCGAGACAAAATTCATGTGGCACAGGGAGATGTTTGCCGGTGCTTACTGTCCTGTGTTTCACGAAGTTGAAACGTCTCAAGGGTCAGTAGAAGCATTGGTCTTCGTCATGGACCGAACGAACCGCTGCTATATGCCGCATCTGACCGTCGAGGAAGCGGCTCGGATGATTGCAGTCGCCGAAGGCGGGCTTGGCCCAAATTTCGATTACCTTCAGTCGTTGGTCATGCATCTAGACGAATTGGGCATCCAAGACGATGACATGAAGAGACTGCACGCTTCTGCTCGTGCATTCCGAAAGTAACTTGGTCGAGCGCCGTTTCCGCATGTTTTCTCGGATTTCTGTTGACCTATTCTCAACTTCAGCGAAGAAAGACGATCGAAGTTGCTCGAATTGTCTAATTGTGCATTTGCCTTGGGCTGGTTGCGCCGATTGATGTTCGGCGGCGAGGTGTCGAAAACCGGTAGTGCCAGTATTGCCACTTTGAGCCGTTCTAGATTTCACTTTGACCCCGAAGCACATGAAGAAAACCAGCACTATAAGTCGCGGTTTGAAAACAGATTGTTTCCTAAAACGGGATAGACATAGTTTTGCCACAATTTAAAGTGGTGTGGGGGCAGCGTGCTTGCGTAGCATGTATGACGATTTTTCCGAAGTAATTCGATTTGAGCTCGCATGCTCCCCCACGAAACTTCCCATGTTTAAATCTTCTTGGCAGGCCTTGATTCAGACTGCAGCGCACGACTGCTCCGCGGGACAAAAACGGATTTTAACCCGTCCAGCACGATCCTGACCGTCTATTTGTAGGCAATTCAAGAATAAGTAGACCCAGGCCTTCATGCTCTCGGTGCCCTCAACAGTTGATACAAACGCCGCACGAGTTTACCCTAGACTTAAGTGGATCGTAGATCGTGGAGGGGACTATATGCTTGTCGAATTGCAAACCAGACGTCGAGCCCTTGAACTAGCATATCGCAAATACGTGGTAGCCGACAATGCTTGGAATCTTTCGACTTTAAAAGCTATGAGTTGGTTTCCAGAAACTCGCCAAGCCCACGTCGCGATAATAGGGAACCCGGGCTCCAATGTTCGGCGGTTGTACAAGCAACGCGAGAGAGCAATGCTCCAGTTGGAGACCGCGCGTTTAAAGCTTGAAGTCGCGAAATCCCGATTGATGAAAAGACGTCATCACACGACCATGGAAACGCTTCTAATTGGCTGTTCTCAAACGTAAAGACTTCACTGTCTGACCTTTTGCACCGTTGTTTGGGTTTCAAACTGCAAAGCGTCAAATTCAGGTGCGTTGGTTTCGTCTGCAACGATACTTTCCAGGACAGTCAGCGCGTCGCTGAGGGTGCGCCCGGCCTCACCACCATCCGGCCCCGCAGACCACGGACACCCGTGACGGAGCCGTCCTTTCCTTTCTCTGTGACCGATGGCAAAAAGCCTCCATGTCGAAAAAGACCCTCAACAAGGATAATCTGACCGCGCTGGGCGCCGAACGTCTGGCCGACCTGTTGCTTGAGGTCAGCACTGGCAGCGCCGAGATAAAGCGACGGCTGCGGCTTGAATTGAGCCACAATGTTGGTCCGACAGAACTTGCACGCGATGTGCGAAAGCGGCTCGGGTCGCTGCGCAAATCGACCAGCTTTGTCGGGTGGCGCAAGCGCAAATCCCTGATCAAAGACCTCGACACCCAATTGGACATGATCACCGAAAAAATAGCACCTGAAGAGCCGACAGAAGCTTTTGATTTGCTGTGGCAGTTCATCGAGCTAGCACCGTCGGTCTACGAGCGGGTGGATGACAGCCGCGGCGATGTCGGCGATGTCTTTCGGTCTGCAGCGTTGAGGTTTGAAGATATTGGCCCCCGTGCAGTTCTCGATCCAACAGCTTTGGCATCCCGCATTTGGGATGCCTTGCGTGATAACGGCTATGGCGAATTTGACGGAATTATCGGACGGCTTGCGCCGACGCTGGGAGACGACGGCTTAGAGCACCTAAAAGGCTTGGTGAAAGCCTATGGAAAGATGCCCGCCGAAGAGCCGTCAGACGACCATGAGGCACTCGTGTTTCTGCGTGATCTGCGCAGCGACAGCGGCAATTACGCGAGCGATCGAAAAGATCGCCTGACCAAGATGTGTCTGCAAGAGATCGCTGAGGCCCAAGGCGATAATGCGGCCTATATTGCTCAGTATTCGAAGCATGATCTAGCGCGTCCCGATATTGCCGCCGAGGTCGCACGACTTTTGCTGTCGCAGGGACAAGCCAATGAGGCGCTTAACACGCTGACAAGTGCAGACCTGACTAGACGCGCGTTTGGTCAAAGGGAATGGGATGCGGCGTATATTGCCTGTCTGATTGCACTTGATCGGATCGACGAAGCTCAGGCCCATCGATGGGAACGCTTCTGCGGGACGCTCAACCCGGACCTCCTGCGGCATTATCTCAAAGTCCTACCGGATTTTGATGATATTGAGGCGGAGGATCGCGCAAAGGCCAAGGCTCTTAGTTTTGAGGATCTGCATTTAGCATTGGTATTCTTTCTGGACTGGCCGGATTTGTCCTGTGCTGCGCGCCTGATCGAGACGCGTGCTGATGAGCTGGATGGGGATCTCTACCACATCCTGACACCAGCTGCAGAAGCCCTGCGGGAGAAGTATCCCTTGGCGGCAGTTTTGCTGTGGCGGGCCATGATCGATTATGCGCTGACTGAGGGGCGCTCAACCCGTTATGGCCATGCAGCCGATCATCTGATGGACTGCGCCGCAGTTGATGGCGAGATCGGCGACTACGGGTCGTTCGCGTCGCACCTGCGTTATCTTGAAAGTCTAAAAGTGCGGCACGATCGAAAGACGTCCTTTTGGCAGAGGGTAAGCCGCATGAGGAAGTGCAACTTACCGGCGGTATTCGGGAGAACGATGCCAAGGGGCGCCACACAACGACATCACGCTCGCTCCATGCCATCCAAGGCGGTGGCTGGGTGATTGATACGCCGGGAATGCGCACGCTGCATGTAAGTGATGTTTCGACCGGGCTGGATATTCTGTTCTCGGAGATCAGCGAGCTTGCAGTCAAATGTCACTTCAGGGATTGCACCCACGGGCACGAACCGGGTTGTGCGGTTCAGGTGGCGGTTGCGGCCGGCAAGCTCGATTCTGCGCGACTTGGCCGATGGCGGAAGCTTCGCGAAGAAAACCGCGACAACACTCCAACGGAAACTGGTCCACGCGGCAACAAGATCGCAAAGGCCCGCGGCAAACGGCGGTGAGTCTCATGTGGCGTTGAGGTTGTGCTCGGAATGGACGATGAAGTGGGGGAGCTTCTCAGATCACTGAACAGGAGATTTCGACGTGATAATTTATGGATTGAGGACCTGTGCCGTTTGCCAGAAGTGCGAGAAGGCATTGGAGGTGGGCGGCAAGGACGTCATTTTCCGCGATGTCCGGGCGGAACCTTTGAGTGAGGGGGAAATGGCAGAGTTGATAGTTGAGTTCGGCGATCGACTGGTGGACCGGACTTCGAACGACTATCGGGCGTTAAATGACTGGCTAAAAAATTCGGAGGCAGAGGCACAGATATCAGCCCAACCCAAGGTGATGACCCGTCCGGTGATACGCGATCAGGATAAGTTCTATTTAGGTTGGGACGAGGTGGTTCAAAACGCTTTGCTTCCGGCATGATGCCGCGAGTACGAATGTTAAACTGAGTTCCCTACTATATCCATGTGCCGCGGTTGGAGAGTCCAAAAGTCATGGGCTCTGGACCGATGAAGCCCAAAAGTCATGAATGGCGGGAAAGAGGGCTTTTCGAGCTTATGTAGCCGAGTTTCTGTGATGTAGCGAACGTTGGCTTCGAGCGGGAGTTCCCAAGGCTTTTTTTATCTGCTTTCATAAAGCCACCAGAAGCATTAGGCATCTCTATCTTTTCTATTTCAGGACAAATCATGGCGCAAAAAGCCACCATCTATAAAGTTGAACTCTCCGTTTCTGATATGGATCGTCACTATTATGAGACCCATAAACTGACCGTTGCCAAACATCCTTCCGAGACTGATGAGCGGTTAATGCTGCGTATTCTTGCTTTTGCACTGAATGCCCATGAGCAATTAGAAATGACGAAGGGCCTTTCAACGGATGATGAACCGGACATTTGGCAGAAAAGCCTGAGTGGCGAGCTGGAGTTATGGGTGGCGTTAGGCCTTCCGAGCGAGAAGGTTGTCCGCCAATCATGTGGCAAAGCGGGCAAGGTGATTATCTATTCATACGGGGGCAGGACGGCTGATATGTGGTGGGAGAAGATCAAAAACAGCACCACCCGGTTTGATAATCTTCAGGTCGTGAATCTCTCCGAGAAGAACACCAGCGAACTGGCAAAACTGGCAAGTCGCGCGATGAAGCTGCAGGTAAATATTCAGGACGGCGAAGTAATGGTCAGTGTCGATGGTGACATCGTTTACGTTACTCCGGTCAAATGGAAAAATAATCATAATTGCTAGCCGACCAACTGATTATGCGTTTATCAGTTTTCTCAGACTGGACGGGACCGCCATGTCAATTCTTCAGATCGCATCACTACTTATCGTGCTGGCCGGAGCCTTCGGAGCAATAAACTACCTCTTCCTCAGGTTGCCGTCAGCGATTGGGATCCTTGTCGTAGCGCTTGCCACGTCTTTCGCAGTTATTGCAACGGATGCGCTCTTTCCGATTCTGACAGTCGAGGAACAAATCCGCGCTCAGGTACTCGAACTGGAATTCTCTGAGGCGCTTCTGGAAGGCATGCTGGGGCTTTTGCTGTTCGCCGGTGCTCTACATGTCAAATTATCTGATTTGCGAAAAGCCTGGCTCGTCATTTTTCTGATGGCGACTATCGGCGTGGGGGTTTCAACCGCTATTGTTGGTGTCGGCTTTAGTTGGATCACGGGTATGCCCTTAATAGTGGCACTTGTTTTTGGCGCACTGATTTCGCCGACAGATCCTGTTGCGGTGCTTGGTGTGCTCAGGGAAGCCGATCTGCCGAAGTCGCTTGAAACCAAAATAGCTGGAGAAAGCCTTTTTAACGACGGTGTTGGCTATGTCGTCTTTTTGGTGCTTGTTGGATTTGCCTTTCCGACTGGGGGCGGCCACGGCGCAAACCTCGCCGACGCCGGGGTGTTGTTTATTCAAGAAGCGTTGGGCGGGGCTATCCTGGGTTTGGTCCTCGGTTGGCTGACCTTTCGGGTTATGAGGCAGATCGATGATTATTCCTTGGAAGTGCTGATCACTCTCGGCCTTGCCTTTGGAGGCTACGAGTTGGCTGTATGGTTGCATGTCTCTGCACCGATCATGGCAGTCTGCGCGGGACTTCTGATAGGCGACATCGGCTCCAAACACGGCATGTCTCAAGAAACCCGCCAATACGTTGAAGCCTTCTGGAAGTTGGTTGACGAAATCCTGAACGCTGTGTTGTTTCTAATGATTGGGTTTGAGGTCTTTGCGATAGCGTTTGAAGTGGACTTCCTCATCGCGGGTTTCATGGCCATTGGGCTTGCACTTGTCGCGCGGCTTGCCGCTGTTGCCGTCCCAGTGCTGATCCTGAAGCCCTTTCGCACATTCAGTAGGGGCGTTATCCCGATCATGACGTGGGGTGGCTTGAAGGGCGGTATTTCGGTCGCTTTGGCTCTGTCTTTACCCGATAGCGAGTGGAAACCACTCATCCTGACGGTCACGTATATTGTCGTGATCTTCTCAATCATCGTGCAGGGACTTACCGTAACACGCCTCGCAGAACGAGTTGGGCGCGCGCCGGAGTTGCCCAATGATTGACCGCAACGCGTTTAGTGTTGTCCCAGCAGTGGCGATTGTCGATCCGACCGCCAGGGGTGGTGAGACCTGATGGCTGCTCCGGTTCTCGGTGTGACACAGCCGGAGAAATCTCGATCGGCAAAAACGCAGGTTCGGCTTCCGCATCGACTACCTCCGGAGCAAAGCGCGGGTCCTTCAACCATTTGAAGATCAGATTGGCGTTCATCGCGTAGCGGAGCTACGCGCGTTGGCAGAGGTCGTGGAGCGCCTTGGGCGCAGGATTTCGACAAGGGCTATGAGGCTTACCAAAGCGGTGATTGCGCCACGGCCTTGAAAGAGTGGAGGCCTTTGGCGGAACAGGGCTTAGGTGTGTGCAGCTCTAACAGCCCCCTCCGTGCAACTAGGGCCAGCTTTTCCGATGCAACGGATATTGGCAGAAAAATGAAAGTGCGGATTTTTCGAGTTTTTCAACACAATCAGCCCGAAGCAGCCGTTGAATCAGCCTTTGGGCCCGTTCTTAGGCGCTGTCTAATCTGAAAACCTCAACTGGTTCGCGGATACCCTTGAGCGAAACCTCTCCGACCGAAACCGATGCGAATACATCTTCAACCGCGATTGCCGCGCGCGTGCTGAGAAGGATCTCACCATCTTCAGCTTCGTCGCATAGCCGCGACGCGAGGTTGACTGCGGTGCCTGAGGCTGTGTAATCGGAGCGCCCTTCGAACCCGACCATACCGACTGTTGCATATCCGAGTGAAATACCGACACCAAAGCCCAGACGGTACCCCATGCGTTTCCAAGCGCGGCACAAATCGGACATCCTAGCGCGCATAGCGATCGCCAGTTTGACGGCGTCCCCGGCTGGGTCTTCACATGGCAATGGATCATTGAAGAGAACCATTATGCCGTCGCCCATCCGGTGATCGACACCCGCGCCATGTGCGTCGATCAGCTTGCCCATCTCTTCGTGATAGATCTGCAGCACCTCGATGGTTTCTTCTGGTTCGGCGGTTTCGCAGAACGCCGTGAAGCCGCGGATGTCGCAGAACAGCACGCCCAGAAGCGCCCGGTGGCTTTTGAGCAATCCCTCGGAACCCGAAGAGACAATTGTGTTAGCAACGGCGGAGGGCAAAAAACGTTTGAGTTTCCCCATCCGCTCGATCTCGCCGACCTGCTCCTCAACACGCTCACCCAGCTCTGCGTTGAGCGTTTGGAGGGCATTGAATTGCCGGGTGTTTTCTATGGCTATTACCGCCTGCGCTGAAAAGGATTCCACCAGTGCGATCTGCTCAGGAAGGAATGGTGCGACTTCGCGCCGGTAAAGACCAATGGCTCCGATTGCTACACCGCCGTGCAGCAGTGGGACAGCGACGAAGGTGCGAATGCCTTCGATATTGGCGGCCTCGACACGCTGGGGATTTCCGTTTCGGTAAGCCTCTGTGTCGCGGATATCATAGGCCTGCTCTACCCGAGCCTCCCGAATGGCCACTCCGACCGATGCAGGATCGTCGATCGACCAGGTTCGCGTGCCTCCGCTAAGGTATTCAGAGCGCGCGCCCAAGCTTGAGACAAGCGTGATTTCGCTGCGGGCCTCGTCGAGGAGGTAGAGTCCGGCAAAGGGCGCATCGCAGAGCTTGCAGGCATTCTCAAGTATTGCATCGAATACTTGTCTGTCATTATCCCGACTTTGGCTGATAATCTCCAGTACTTTCGCAGAGGCCCGTTCTCGTCGGAGTCGTTCCTGCACCTCGCGGAATTGCCGCACGTTCTCGATCGCAATGACGGCTTGGGCAGCGAAGGTCTCGAGAAGGGCGATCTCGTCCTCGGTGAACGGCTTCACCTCATAGCGGTTCAGGGTAACGCAGCCGATCGCGATGCCGTTCTGGACGAAGGGCACGCAAAGGAAAGTCAGAACGCCCTCTTCCTCGACCTTCTTTACCGGCCCCGGTTCACGGGCAAGATAGCGTGGATCCTTAGAGAAATCGCGAATCTGTGTTGTCCGCGCCTCGCGAATTGCGCGCGCCATGGCCGTTGTTCCAGACAGCTCGAACTCTGTGCCGACCGGGAAGACGCCCTTGTCCGGTCCCCAGACGCAGGCGATCCTTGTGTGGGTGCGCGCCTTGTTGACGAGGTGCAGGCCGACATCGGGGGCGTCGCACAGCTCGCCTGCATTGCGCGCGATGCATTCAAGAACCGGCTGCACGTCGTCGCGGTACCGGCTGATCGCCGAGAGGATCTCGCGCATCGCCACCTCGCGCGCATTTGCGCGCGTCAGTGCGGCAGAAATCGTGTCGTGTTCGGCCGTGTTCACCCCGTTCTGCAATGCATTGTCTCCGATCAACCGCAGGTTCCCTTTTACGGTAGACATGCATTGTTTCGCTGGCCAGAGAAATGCTGAAAAGGCTTTACGCCAAGGTCCGCTTCGTCCCGCAAAGCGGTCGTCAACTGCAGACGTCACCAAGGTCCGTTGAGCGGGACAATACCGCCGCTCGCACCAGCTACCCAAAGGTCTGCTTCAGGACTGGGTCTGGCCCAAAGCATTCAAGGCCAGATGAATAAGACCATGTTTCGGCGCATTGCTGGGCCAGACCGCGAAAACGATGATCGTCTGCAACTTCCAGTGGGGAAGAACATATTCAATCGCCCCGCGCCCCACGTCTTCGTGCGCCAGGAAATCCGGAACGATGGCAAGCCCTGCACCCGCACGCGCCAGCTGATAGAGCGCTTGCGCATCGTTGGCAAAGACACGTGCGTCGGGCTTGATCGTTGCTTGCGTGCCGCCCGCCTTGGTGAACGCCACAGGGACGTTCTGAGCCGGTGTCAGGGCCAGCCAATCCCAGTTGGCAATGTCATCGGGATGATCCGGAGCCGAGCGCGATGCGAGGTAGTCGACGGAGGCGATCAATCTGCGCTCGACCCAAAACAGTTTGCGTGAGGTGGCGGTGGTTTTCGCCTTGGGGCCCATTCGGATCGCGATATCAAAGCCGTCATCGATCAGGTCACGTCGGATGTCTGAAAAATCCAAAGACAGTTTGATCCTCGGGTGGGCCTTGGAAAAGGCTGCGATCTGCTCTGTGAAATGTGATTTTGAGAGGACGGATGGAACGGTCACGCGAAGCTCGCCGCTCGGCGCAGTTGCGGACACCGACAGATCAACCAACTCGCCTTCGACGGCCTCCAGCATCTTGTGCGCTGCAGCCAGAAGCCTGTGGCCCTCGCGCGTCAGCGTCAGCTTTCGGGTCGAGCGATAGATCAGCGCGACGCCAAGGCTGTCTTCAAGCTGCGAGATATGGTGACTGACCACCGAGGGCGACAGCCGTAGCTCCCGTGCAGCCCCACGGAATGATCCATGGTCAATCGTCTTGGCAAAGATTGCCATCTGGCGCAATCGGTCGATCATACTATCAAAAATCCGAACAGTTAAACTTATCTATTCTATCTTATGCTGATATCCGGATTTGTCCATCTTGGTGGCAGGAGGCCCGCACCCCCGCGCGGCACCGTCATTGACCGACCAAGGAGACACATCCATGAACGCATTCCGAACAACTCTTGCAGTAGCCGCGCTTGGGCTGACAGCCATCGCAACCAGCGCCGCCGCCGACGACAAGGCGACCGTGCAAACCTTCTACGACCTGCTCAGCAATCCCGGTTCGGAAACGCATGTCGCGACATTCCTTGGCGCGACGTCCGAGACCTGGGAGAGCGTCGGCGACTACTCCGGCGAGAACAAGAGCCGAGACGCCTTCGTCGGCCAGATGGGGTTCTTCAGCCAGCTCATCCCTGATCTCGACTGGTCCGTGCAGGCGATGCATCAGGATGGTGATTTCGTAACCGTGCGCAGCCGTGCGACGGGAACGCCGACAGGCCCGTTCTTCGGTGTCGATGGCGGAGGGCGCAGCTTTGATATCCTGACGATCGACATCCACGAGTTGGACGACGGCGTGATTGTCCGCACCTACCACGTCGAGGATTGGGCCGGCGCCCTGCAACAGCTGCGAGGTCAGTAATCGCCGAACAATCGGAGTACCAAAATGCATAGAAGACAGCTTCTGGCGGCATCCGCAGCCGCTTCAACGGGGATTGCCCTTGCGGGCTCGGCTATCGCGCAAGCCACCGACGATGAAACCCAAGCCTCGCTCGATACAGTTATGGCCTTCATGGAGACCATGGGGGGCGGTGACATGGACCGCATGGGCGCGCTTATGGCCAACGACATGGTTTGGCAAAACGAAGGCGATCCCGACCTGCCATGGATCGGAACATGGCAAGGTAAGGAGACGATCTTTGGCTTCCTCGGCACCTCCTCGCAGAATGTTCAGGTGACCCGATGGGAAAATCAGGACGCCTTCGCCTCCGGCGACACCGTGGCCGTATTCGGTCGGATGAGATTGCGGCTGACGGCCTCTGGCGCGGAAACCGACGAGTTCACCTTTGCTCTGCGCGCCAAGGTGCGCGATGGTCAGGTCGTGCTGTGGAACTGGTTCGAGGACAGCTATGCCGTAAGCCAGGCGTTTCACGCCGCATAAGCCAGCCGATCTACGCTGCGGCCGGGACCATAAGGATATCGAGATGCCAAGACTGTCAAACCTGCTTCTGATCTCGGCCGCAGTATCGCTGCTTACTGCAGCAGCGCCCGTGTCCGCTCAGAACGTGACTTTCCCGATGCGGGATGGCGCGCGCCCGGATACGACGAACGGCGTGCCGCACGTGCAGATCGGCGTGTCGCCGGTCCCTGAGTTGTCGGCAGAAATGCTGCGTCAAGTCGCTGAATTTCCCGGCGTTGTTCTTGGGGCGACCCGCGTATCACTCCCCGGCGCGGTCGGGTTTCAGCTGACGAGCGACGTCCAGATCGCAAAACCTCAGGCGATCGTTGGCGGGCGCGAGTTTGCACACCTTCACCCTGATGGTAGCCTACACGCCTCGCTGCACCCGGACACAGCACGGGCCGCGATAGACGCCGGTTGGGCCGTGGCACATCCTTGGGCCGACCAGCGCGCGGGTTGGGAGGGGTTCGTGATGATCTATACCCCAATCAATGAAACCGAATTGGACGTGGTGCTGCAACTGGTCCGTGGCTCTTATACCTACATCACTGGCGAGGCCTTACCCGAAACGTAGCGATAGCAGCCATTCACATGCCGTACAGCATTGGGCAAAATGGGCTCATTGCTGCCGATCGCCGCTTGTGCCACGAAGGTCTGGTGTGCTGATGGGACTGGCCGTTCGATCAATTGGTAGAGTCGGTCGGTTGACGTGGTGTCGATGCTTGGAGCGGGAGGGTCGGATGGAGGACGATCAATGTCCAATATTCAACTTCCCGCCATCAAACCGCAACGCACGCCGTGGAATAAGGGGCGCCTGATCGGTCAGAAACGCCCGCTTCTTGCCAAGCAGGTCTGGGCCATCCGCGCCCGGCTGGAACTCGCGGGGAATCTCAGGGATTTGGCACTGTTCAATCTGGCGATCGATAGCAAGTTGCGCGGTTGTGACCTCGTCCGTCTCAAAGTCACCGATCTTGTTGTTGGTGACCGGGTTCGTGAGCGCGTGACAGTGATCCAGAGCAAGACTCAGCGACCCGTCCAGTTTGAGGTTTCCGAGAACACCCGCGATTCTATTTGGAATTGGGTGTGTCGCCCGGAGATGCTGGGATGCACGTTCTTGTTTCCCAGCCGCTTCCACGACAGGCCGCATGTATCGACCCGGCAATATGCGCGGCTGGTCCGTGATTGGGTGTCCGCAATTGGTCTTGATCCGAGCGGTTATGGCACGCACTCGCTACGGCGCACCAAGGCAGCGCTGATCTACCGGAAAACCGGCAATCTTCGCGCGGTGCAGCTTTTACTCGGCCACACCAAGGTGGACAGCACAGTTCGATACTTGGGCGTAGAGTTGGAAGACGCACTGAGTATCGCTGAAAAGATCGACATATAATCATTAGGCGGGCGGCAGCCGCCGCCCGCCTTTGATGACCTTTAAGGTCCGCATGATTGTCACTCTTCCACTGGACTTCCGAGCCAAGGCGAGCGTCACTAACGACGTTGAACGAATTGAGTCTCCCGCCCGGATCGCCGGGCTTTGGTCAGTACAGGGCGCGAGAAAGCCCTGCTTCCAAGAGGAGATGACAATGACCGAACAACAATCCCAGCCCCCTGAGACCGACCATGCCAAACCAAGGCCATTCAAACCCGCGGGCAGGACCAAGTCTGGAGAACTGTGTAAACTGCTATCGCGCCGTTCCGGGGCGACGGTGGCTCAGCTTCAAAGGCGACTGGATTGGCAACCGCATACAATTCGGGCGACGATCTCGCGGTTGAGATCGGCGGGCGTGGCGATCGAACTTGACCGGTCGGGCAAAGTGGCCCGCTACCGCATTGCGTCCGGAGGAAATAGATGAGTTCCAGGGAGGCAAGCATCAGACTTCAGTGGTTGGAAGAAGCTAACGCGGCCACGCTCCGACAGTTTTGGGCTGAGACTAGGGGCTCAGAACCACCTAGAACCTTGACAGCACGTCTGATGCGGCTGGCGCTGGCTTGGGATGTGCAGGTTGCTCTCTCTGGTGGTGAAACGGCCGGGACGCGCCGAGCGTGGAACCGGGCCATTCGGGCCCGGACTTACTCTCGCTCCCCGAAAAACCCCAATGGCGCCGTGCCACGAATGATTGGCGAGGGGACACGCATTCTGAAGGACTGGGGCGGAACCACTCATGAGGTTCAGATAACCGAAAACGGCGGCGTTACCTGGAATGGCCAGAGCTATTCATCGTTGTCCGCCGTCGCTCGGGGGATGACCGGCACCAACCGGAACGGGCCAAGGTTCTTCGGACTGCGTGAGGGTGGCAAGCGATGATCCGAAAACGCTGCGCCATTTACACCCGCAAGTCGACACAGGAGGGGCTTGAGCAGGACTTCAACTCGCTGGATGCGCAGCACGAGGCCTGTGCAGCTTACATCCTCAGTCAAAAGCACGAAGGCTGGACGGAACTCTCAAACCGCTATGACGATGGCGGGTTCTCGGGAGGGTCGATGGATCGTCCGGGGCTCACACAACTGCTGGAGGATGTGCGCGGTGGGCGCATCGATATCATCGTCGTCTACAAGGTGGATCGCCTGACGCGGTCCCTGGCCGATTTTGCGAAGATGGTGGATGTGTTTGAAAGGGCAGGGGTGTCGTTTGTGTCGGTCACCCAGGCTTTCAACACGACATCGTCGATGGGGCGGCTGACCCTGAATGTGCTTTTGTCGTTTGCCCAGTTCGAGCGTGAAGTGACCGCCGAGCGCATTCGGGACAAGGTCGCCGCCTCCAAGAGAAAAGGCATGTGGATGGGTGGTTCCGTTCCGATGGGCTATGACGTGGTGGAAAAGGCGCTGGAGGTGAATGAAACGGAAGCCTGTGCCATCAGGATGATCTTTGCCGAATACCTGACAACGGGATCTGTGCGGCAATTGTCTGCGCGACTGAACGACATGGGGGTTGTCAGCAAGCGCCGAACCGACCGGCATGGTCGCGGCAGCGGCGGCGAAGCCTTCTCGCGCGGTGCGCTTTACCACATCCTGCGCAACCCAATCTACATCGGGAAAACACGCCACAAGGGCGAGCTTTACGACGGGCTCCACGAGGCCATCATCGATGAAGAGACATGGCAGCGGGTTCAGGCATTGCTGGCGGATCACGGCGGCAAACAGATTAACGCGCCCCGCCGATGCGCAAAGCGACCTCTGGATGGCCTGCTGTTTGATTCAATGGGCCGTGCGATGCGCACGACCTATGCCAGCAAGTCGGCGCAGCGGGAAGGCACAACCCAAACGAAGCGCTATTGGTACTACACTTCAAAGACATCTTGCATAGAAGACAGAAACTGCATTGAGCGGTTGCCGGCGAAGGAGATTGAGGACCTTGCTCTCAGCAGCCTCAAAACCCGATTCTGCGACAAGAGCTGGTTAGCGGACCAAGTGGGGCAGGCTAAAGAATGCGATACCTCGATCGCCGATGTCGTGCGGGCGGCGGATGCTTGGTCTGCAGAGATTGCCGCGAATACCCACGGAATCGAGGCGCAGTTTCCTCGCGGATTGATTGATCGGATAGATGCGCAAAAGGACCAGCTGCATATCTCAGTAAACCTCCATGCGCTGCCGGGGCTTGGCAGGTCGCTTGAAACTCTAGTCGCTTCCTTCGAGGCCCCGTTCCAAAAGCGTCAGAGCGGACGGGCCAAACCAATCATCATCGTTCCGGAAGGTGCCCCGCAACCGGACCCGAACCTCATTGCGCTGGTCGCCGATGCAAGGCGATGGGCAGACGAACTTCTTGCGGGGAAGTCTTCATCGATTCAGCAAATCACCGAGCGGGAAGGGCTGCGCAGTGGATCCGTCAGCCGCATCCTGCCGCTCGCCTGGCTGGCACCTGACATATCGTCAGCAATTCTTGAGGGCCGTCAGCCACCGCATCTCAACGCAACAGCATTGCGCAATCTCCTAGAACTGCCGCTGGATTGGAACGAGCAGCGCCAGATTCTGGGCTTCCCGCATCCTTGAGTTCGCCTAAACGGGCCCAAGACCTCACCCGCACTTGCCCCGCTGAGACTTTCCTGGAAACAGCCCCCAAACGGGCAATATCTGAGACCTATTGTGAGGTCTCTGGTGCTCTGTGGTCCCGTAACTAACGGAAAAATAAACACTAATTAGAGCGCACGTTTTTTCTACGGTTTTAGGGAGATTGAGTGGTGGGCGACCCTGGAATCGAACCAGGCGTGCGTCTCCGCGAGGGAGTTACAGTCCCCTGCCACACCTTGCGGCCTGTCGCCCACGGACCGGACAAAGATTGCGCCGGACGTGAAGGCGTGATTACAAGCGCGCCTATGGGGCGTCAACCTCAAATATCACCTGTGGCGGGTGGATATACGACGCATGGGCACAAAGGCGGGATCAGATGAAAAAACCCAAATGGGTCGTTGAAAAGGAACAGGCGAAAAAGGCGGCCGGGGCCGAAACCGTCTGGCTGTTCGGTTTGCATGCGGTGCGGGATGCGCTGCAAAACCCGGCGCGGGCAAAACTGCGCCTGATCGTCACGCTGAATGCACAAACGAAACTGGCCGATGCGATCGCCGCGTCCGGAATCGAGCCCGAAATTGCCGATCCGCGCCGCTTTGGCGCGCCGCTGGATCCCGGATCGGTGCATCAGGGTGCAGCACTTGAGGTAAAGCCGCTGAACTGGGGGCGGCTGGAAGAGGTTTGTATCGGGGCCAAGGTACCCCGTGTGTTGTTACTGGATCGTGTGACCGACCCGCACAATGTCGGCGCGATCCTGCGTTCGGCCGAGGTTTTCGGTGCATCGGCGGTGATTGGAACGCGCCACCATTCCGCCCCGGAAACCGGGGCGCTGGCGAAAACCGCCAGTGGCGCACTGGAACGCCAGCCGTATCTTCGGGTGCGCAATCTGGCGGATGCCATTCGCGAATTGCAGGGCTATGGCTATCTGGTTCTGGGATTGGATGGCGAGGCTGACCAGACCATTGAACAGGCCGTCGCCGGTGCAACAGACCGCCCGATCGCTCTGGTTCTGGGCGCAGAGGGGCCGGGATTGCGCGAAAAAACCAAAGACACCTGTGATGCCCTGGTCAAAATCGACGCAGCGGGCAATTTTGGATCGCTCAACGTCTCAAATGCGGCGGCAGTTGCCCTATATGCCACGTTAGGACGTTAACAGGAGGCCGATATCGCCTATCCGACGAAAATCGCGACCTGCTGTTATTGCGGGACACGCGCGGCGCTAGTGCTGCGCGGCAAAGAGCGGCACGAATTGGCCTGTGCCTCTTGCGGGGCGCCGCTGCATGATCTGAAAATGCTGCGCAAGGACAAGGTTGGCGACCGGGAACTGGTTTCGCCCAGCCGCATCCGGGTTCGCCCCAAAGACCCGACGCCCGGTGGCAAGTGGGAGCCGCGACCGCATGTCAAAAAAACGAAGTACCGCAAAAAACGCAAAGGCTTCCTCAAATGGGCATTTGAAGAGGCGTTTGACGTGATCGAGGATATTTTTGACTGACATGTGCCTGCGGTCAAAAAAACCGATCACGTAAATGTCAGCGCCCCTTTTCGATCCGCAAATCGTTCCTATCTTTAATGCATGTAGCCGGTCCGGAACTCCGGTTACACCCTTCACTGTCCCTCGTTCCGCTACTGGCGCCCCTGGCTTTTTGCCTTGGGCGCTTTTTTCTTCTGATCGGGCGATGTATGGAACCAACATGACAGCGTATTCTGATGATCTTTTGCGATCCATTCTGACAAAAACCCGGCGCATTGCGGTGGTCGGGGTGTCAGCCAACCCCGTGCGCCCGAGTTATTATGTGGCGCGCTATCTGAATCTGAAAGGCTATGATGTCGTTCCGGTCAATCCGGGGCATGCGGGCGAGGTTTTGTTTGGTCAAAAAGTCGTCGCATCCTTGTCCGAGATCGACGGCCCGGTGGATATGGTGGATATTTTCCGCCGTTCCGAAGCGGTGCCACCGGTGGTGGACGAAGCGCTTGCAGCCTTTCCGGATCTGCAAACGATCTGGATGCAGATCGGGGTGGAACACGAGGCCGCCACTCAAAAGGCGCAAGCGCGCGGTGTTACGGTGATCCAGAACCGCTGTCCGAAGATCGAATATCAGCGCCTGTTCGGAGAGCTGCGCATGGGCGGGTTCAACACCGGTTTGATTTCATCCAAACTGTGAAGACCGGGGGCTGTCTGCCCCCGGACCCCCGAGAATATTTGGAAACAGAAGAAGATCAGGGCGTGCGGCCGGCTTTTTCGGCGATGCCGCTTTGGTTTTGGCGGCGATCAAGTTCGGCCATCACATCCGCCAGCGGTACGTCGCGCGCGGCCAGCATCACCAGCAGGTGATAGAGCACATCCGCCGCTTCGCCGGTCAGTGCGGCGGTGTCGCCCTTCACGGCTTCGATAATGGCCTCGACCGCTTCTTCCCCGAATTTTTCGGCGCATTTTTCGGGGCCTTTGGCCAGCAGTTTGGCGGTCCAGCTTGTTTCGGGATCGGCGGATTTGCGGGCGGTGATGGTGGCGTAAAGATCGTCCAGTGTCATGTCAGCCTCATCGGGATGCCTGCCGCGGCCATGTGGGCCTTGGCCTCGCGGATGGTGAAATCGCCAAAGTGAAAGATCGAGGCTGCCAACACGGCGCTGGCGCCGCCCTTGGTGACACCATCGACCAGATGATCAAGGGTGCCGACACCGCCGCTGGCGATGACAGGAATGTCCACGGCATCGGATATGGCGCGGGTCAGGGGCAGGTTGAACCCTGCGCGTGTGCCATCGCGATCCATTGAGGTCAGCAGGATTTCACCCGCACCCTTGGCGGCAACGGTGCGGGCAAATTCAACCGCGTCGACCCCGGTGGATTTGCGCCCGCCATGGGTGAAAATCTCCCATTTTCCGGGGCTGACGGTTTTTGCATCTATGGCCACCACAATGCACTGGCTGCCAAAATGATCTGCTGCTTGCGTCACAACATCGGGATTGGCCACGGCGGCGGAATTGAACGACACCTTGTCGGCCCCCGCCAGCAGCAGATCGCGCACGTCCTCGCGGGTGCGCACACCTCCACCCACGGTCAGCGGGATATAGCATTGTTCGGCTGTGCGGGTGACAACATCAAACATGGTGCCGCGGTTTTCATGAGTGGCATTGATGTCCAGAAAACACAATTCGTCTGCGCCTGCCGCGTCATAGGCCTTGGCGCTCTCCACCGGATCACCTGCATCAATCAGATCGACAAAATTCACGCCTTTGACAACGCGCCCGTTGGCAACATCAAGGCACGGAATGATACGGGTTTTCAGCATGATGCCGACATAATGCGATGCGGCCAAAGGATCAATGGCCAAGCGCTGGTGCATTGCACCGGCGGATATCATGTTTTCCCGTCAAGCGAACAGGTTGAACAGCCCCAGAACGACCATGTACCGGAGCGTTTTGGAAATCGTCACCAGAAGCAGGAACAGACCAAACCCCATCCGCAGGACGCCCGCAGCGACCGTGATCGGATCACCGATCAGCGGCATCCATGCCAGCAACACTGCCCAGTATCCCCATCGTGAAAACCAATTCTGGGCCTTTTCCAGTTGGCTGGCAGATGCCGGGAACCAGACGCGATCCTGAAAGCGGAGCGCGATGCGGCCCAGCAGATAATTCAGGATCGAACCAAGGATATTGCCGGTGCTGGCCACGACAAGCAGTGTCAGGGCGGAATATGTCGACAGCCACGCCAGTGCCAGCAGCGCAGCCTCGGACCCGCCGGGCAGCAGGGTGGCCGCGGAAAGCGAAATCAGGAACAGGCCGGCCAGAGGCCAGATCATCTCAGCCATTCAGAGCAGTCAGCGCCTCGGCCAGATCAATCGCCCCGTCATAAAGCGCGCGCCCGGATATCGCGCCGTTCAAATCTGCGCCGCAATCACGCAACGCGATCAGATCGGCAAGCGAGGACACGCCCCCTGATGCGATGACCGGAATACTCACGGCATTGGCGAGGGCTGCCGTCGCCTCTATGTTCGGGCCTTGCATCGCGCCATCGCGGTAGATGTCGGTGTAAATGATCGCCGCCACACCGGCGTCTTCGAACGACCGCGCCAGATCGGTGACCATCACATCGGTTTCCGTCGCCCAGCCTTTGGTTGCGACACGGCCGTTGCGCGCATCAATGCCGACAGCCACCTGACCGGGAAACGCACGCGCGGCCTGACGCACCAGATCAGGGTTTTCCACGGCGACCGTGCCCAGAATGACCCGCGCCAGACCCTTGGCCAGCCAGCGTTCAATCGTTGCCATATCGCGGATGCCGCCGCCCAGTTGCGCGGGCACGCGGGTTTGCGCCAGAATCGCCTCGACCGGCGCGGCGTTGACGGGTTCGCCTTCAAACGCGCCGTTCAGGTCGACGAGGTGCAGCCATTCGCAGCCTGCGTTGACGAATTCCATCGCCTGTGCGGCGGGATCATCGTTGAACACGGTGGCGCGGCCCATATCGCCATGGACAAGCCGTACGGCCTGTCCGTCTTTCAGATCAATCGCGGGGTAAAGGATCATGCTGCATCTCTTGGTAATGGTCCGCGCGTTCTTATCCCCGACTTGACGTCAATTGCAACGCGACGTTGGGTTACACTTGCCAGATTGCAGAATTGGTACGCAGGGTTTCGCCAGGTCCATCAAAACGAGGAGATGATGATGAGAAATCTGGCATTAACTGCGGCTATCGCGCTTGGTCTGGCGGGACCGGCTTTGGCCGATCCGGTTCTGGGCACGTGGCAAACCGTGAGCGATGACAATGGCAATTATGGCCATATCGATGTGGCGCCATGTGGTTCCAAAATCTGCGGCACGTTGGTGAAATCTTTTGCCGCTGGCGGCGCAGCCGGCCCAAGCGGCAACATCGGCAAGCAGATCATCTGGGATATGGAAGCCGAAGGTGGCGGGGCCTATGGCGGTGGCAAGGTCTGGTCGCCGGACCGTGACAAGACCTACAATTCCAAGATGCAGTTGAACGGCAATACGCTGGCGATTTCCGGCTGTATCCTTGGCATATGCCGTGATGGCGGTACATGGACCCGGGTGAACTGATCCAACTTCAACATTGACCCGTCGCTCAGGTGCGGCGGGTTCAAAACTGATCCCTTGGCTTGTGGTAAAATCGCATTATTGTTTTGAACAGTGTCGTTGGACCCTGATCAAGGAGTGATGCGGATGTTCAGATTTCTGTTTGCGGTGTCTTTTTCTGTAATCTGCACCGTATCAGCGGCGCAGGCCAGCGATGCCGTAATTGGCCTCTGGAAGACAGAGCCGGACCGCAAGAAACTGACTTCGCATATCGAAATCCGCGAGTGTGGCGTCAAAATATGCGGCAAGGTCATGGAAGCCTTCGACGTTTACGGAAAATCCGTGAAAACGCGCAATGTGGGGCGCGAACTGTTCTGGGATGTCGAGGATCTGGGCAGTGGAAACTATGGCAACGGCACGGTGTTTGTGCCTTTGCTGAATGTCAAAGCGTCAGCCAGCATGAAATTGGCAGGCAACACTCTGAAAGTGACCGGTTGCAAAGGCAAGATCTGTGACGGTCAGACCTGGACCAGATTGAAATAACTGGACGTGCGCCTAGGGTGACCATTTCAGGAAATTTGCGATCAGACGCAAGCCCGTGTTCTGGCTTTTTTCCGGATGGAATTGCATTCCGATCATGGTGGAGTGGCCGATCACAGCGGTGATGTCACCGCCATATTCCACATGCGCCAATCTGTCTGAAGAACGCGACACAACATAATGATAGGAATGCACAAAATAGGCGTGGTCGCCGCTGGAAATCCCGTCAAATACCGGGTGGGGCACATCAAGGATCAGATCATTCCAGCCCATATGAGGCACCTTCAGCGACGGATCGTCGGGCGTGATGCGCACGACTTCACCACTGATCCAGTCCAGGCCTTTGGTATCTGAATATTCGCGACCCCATGTCGCCATCAACTGCATCCCGACGCAAATGCCCAGAAACGGGCGGCCTTTTACCTCGACCGCTTCGCGCAGGGCATCAAACAACCCGCTATGTCCGGTCAGCGCCGCGTGGCAGGCGGGAAACGCCCCGTCACCCGGCAATACGATTCTGTCAGCGCGGGCCACAACATCGGCATCGCCGGTCACAACCACATCCCCGGCACCGGTGTCCTGCGCCATGCGCTGAAACGCCTTTTCGGCGGAATGCAGGTTGCCGCTTTCGTAGTCGATGATCGCAGTCAGCATGGCGCTACAGCGCGCCCTTGGTCGAGGGCAGGGCACCCGCGCTGCGCGGATCAGCCTCAACCGCTTCGCGCAGGGCGCGGGCGACCGATTTGAACGTGGCCTCGGCGATATGGTGGCTGTTGATCCCGTGCAGAGCATCGATATGCAGCGTTATGCCGCCATGGGTGCTGAGTGCCTGAAAGAATTCGCGCACAAGCTCTGTATCGAACGTGCCGATTTTTGCGGTTGGCAGGTCTGCGTTCCAGATCAGAAACGGGCGGGCCGACAAATCAAGGGCACAGCGCACCTGCGCATCATCCATCGGCAGCAGGCACGATCCGTAGCGGCGAATGCCGCGCTTGTCGCCCAGTGCCTTTGTCAGGGCCTGCCCCAAAGCAATTCCGGTATCTTCCACAGTGTGGTGATCATCAATGTGCAGATCGCCCGTGGCGGAAATTTCCAAGTCGATCATCGAATGGCGCGCCAACTGGTCCAGCATGTGATCGAAAAAACCGATCCCGGTCTGGTTGTCATAGGTTCCGGTGCCATCAAGGTTGATCTTGACCGAAATATCGGTTTCGGCGGTTTTGCGGGTGATCGTGGCCGTGCGCATGGTGTTTATCCTGAACGATTTCGAGGTCTTATAGGCGGGACGGACCAGCGGGCCAAGCACCCAGTTTGAGGGATTGCAGCGCCCGTGTCCGATATGCCAGTTTGTGCAGGCCTGAAGGAGCACCAAAGATATGAGCACCTGCGTCTTTATTCAAATCCGCTGTACCCCCGGAACCACCTATGCCGTCGCCGAAGAGATCGCCCTGCGCGAAATCCATTCGGAACTGTTTTCGACCAGCGGTGAATATGATCTGCTGATGAAACTCTACATTCCCAAGGACGCGGATGTCGGCAAGTTCATCAATGACAACCTGCTGACCATCAAGGGAATCGAAAGGTCGCTGACGACATTGACGTTCAAAGCATTCTGACCGGGCCACAAGGCAGGGGCGGACGATCTGGTTCCAGCTGCTGCGTTTACGGCGCGGGTTCCTGCTGGGTAATACAATGAATGCCGCCACCACCGATCGCGATTGACGGGATGTCTACCGCCACGACCTCGCGCTCGGGGAATAAATCATGATATATTTCAAGCACTTGGCCGTCTTCCTTGATCCCGTATGACGGCATGATAACGCCGCCGTTCACGATGTAGGAATTGACGTAAGAATCGCAAAAGATTTCGCTTTCGCTGTCCAGACCGGTCGCGCCGGGTAGCGTGCGTATCGTGATCGGCCGGCCCCTGGCGTCTGTCTGGCCCTTCAGCGCATCAAGATTGGCCAGATAGACCTCGTGCAGTTCATCATTCGCTGTCTCGGCGCCTTGGATCGCGACGACGCCGGGGGCGACAAAGGTGGCGATGCCGTCAACATGGCCGTCGGTTTCCACTTCGAACGCATCGCCTGGCAGCCAGATCACCTTTTCGCCGCCCAGCATCTCTTTCAGCTCTGCTTCGATCTGCGCGACCGACCAGTCGGGGTTTCGATTGGCGTTGGGAAAACAGCTGAGTGTTGTCAGAATGGTGCCTTCTCCATCCACGCTGACGCCGCCGCCTTCTGCAATCAGGTTGGATGTAAAGGCTGTCAGTCCGGCGGTATTCAGGATGGTTTCGGCCACGGCATTGTCGCCGTCAAAAGGCGTGTATTTCCTACCCCATGCGTTGAATTCGAACGCCGTGCCCGCGCGGTTGCCCTTGCCGTCGATCAGAAAGCAGGGGCCGGAATCGCGGCACCAGCTGTCATCAATCGGCGCCTGCAACATGTCGATATCGCTGCCCAGCAGATCAGCGGCCTGATTGGCATCGCGCGGATGCACAACCATGGTCAAAGGTTCAAAGCGGGCAATGGCGTGGGCGACCGCCGCATAATTCGCGCGTGTTTCACCGATATCATCCCACACTTCGGTCCGGCAGGGCCACATCATCCATGTGCGCAGGTGGGGCGCCCATTCGGCGGGCATGTAAAAACCGTCTTTTCGGGGCGTGGACATGATCGGCCTTTCTGTATTGCTACTGTCGAGCGCTATTCCGTCGCAAGGGTCTTGGAATATTGAACAAACGGAGTGAGCGTTGATACGCGATCATAAAGCTGGCGTGCGGTTTTGTTGTTGTCCTGCGTGTGCCAGTAAACCGACGCGGCCCCGTTTTCTGATGCAGCCTGATATACGGCCTCGATCAGGGCGCGGCCCAGTCCGGTGCCGCGCTGGGCAGGGTCGACATAAAGATCCTGAAGATAGCAGGTGTTGGCAACGGTCCACATGTCCCGATGGAACAGGTAATGCGTCAGCCCGACCGCTTTGCCGTCCAGCCGCGCGATAAAGCCGTGATATTCATGCGGATCACCCGATAACAGGCGCGCAAAGCTGTGTTCATACACAGTTTCGGGCACAGTGCTTTCGTAGAATTCAAGATATCTGGTCCACAAAACACGCCAATCGGCCTGATCCGCAGCCGTGACGGGGCGGATTGCCCACGCGGGCGTCATGTGGTGCCTGCTGGTCTGTTTGCGTTCAGCACGCAATTCGGGGCGGATAACGTCATGGGCAAATCCTTTGTGACAGGCGGGTTCGGGGGTTCGGCGGCCAGTGTCGTGCCGCGCGCGTCATTCTGCAATCCCTCGGATGCATGAAAAACGGCGGCTTTCAGGACGCGCAAAAAAGAAAGACCGCCCGAAGGCGGCCTGATCTTTGTTCCACTTTAAAGTGGATTGGAGCGGGCGAGGCGATTCGAACGCCCGACCCTAACCTTGGCAAGGTTTCGAGGTCCCCAGAAATACTAAACCATTCCAACGGCATAACAGGCTATCACCCCGAAATGCTCTGAAAATACTCCTAGACTGGCGCGGAATGGCAGTCAAGTGGCACGGATTTTGTGTGTTAGGGCAGCTCAGCCTTGCCGCTGAAACTCCTGACAACAAGACGATCTCAATCGACGCGATTTCCAACCAAGCAGGTAAGATTTAACGACGAATTATCTATTGCATCAACTCTTGTGCTCTGAGTGTGGGAATGACCGCTTATTCCAACACTGGACGTTCGCCGCGCTCCGCATCTATGACCGAGTTGCGGGACAAACCCGCCTGATGCTGATGCAGAGAAAATCCACTCTAAGTGACGGCCAAGTCGCCGAACATGTAGCGGCATTGCGGCACGCTTCCCCGAACCAGACATTCAAAATGGTCTAATGTGTCGCAATTCAAACCGGACTCTTGGTGCATGGGCACTGCTAGCCTCACTTGCGGGCTTAGTTGCTGTTGGTTTTCAACCAGTTCACTTCTTACGGCTCAGTTCAGTCATCGAGCAAGTGCTCGGACACCCAATCGCCCGCTTTGCTAACAGCAACTCTGGACTCAGGCGACTCCGGCAAAGCCGCCATGAAGACATGTGGCATACCTTCATAAAGGTCGAGCTTCACGGTCTGCCCGGCCTGATCCAATGCCTGATGGAGCCTGACAAAATTGCTGAGGAATATCTCTTTGGTGCCGCCCTGGATGAGCGTTGGCGGGAAGCCCTTTGCAAAGTCGCCGTAAACCGGAGAGACGTAGGGGTGCCGGTGGTCCGTTTCATCGGCATAAGCAAGCGCCGAGGGACCGAGGACGTCCTGGTATGTGAAGAACGGCTCGGCATCCCGGAGCGTCACATAGCTATCCCCAGTCTCAGAGATATCGGTCCAAGGCGACCAGAGAATCAATACTGCGGGCATTTCCATGCCCTGATCACGCATCTTCAACACACTGCCGGCCGAGAGGCCGCCGCCCGCCGAGTCGCCGTAGAGCACGATATCCGAAGCCGCAAAGTCTTTCTCACCAAGAGCGGCGAAGACGGATAGGACCTGATCGGTTGTTTCTTGCCACTTGGAATGTGGCGCCAGAGTGTAGTCGACGGCCATTACTGTCAGACCCGTTTCATCGGCAAGTAGGATCGCTGAGGTAATCGCACCTCTGGCGGAGTTGAAGACATAGGCGCCACCATGTAAGTAAACTGCGATCTTGTCGTTGCGTGCCAGTTTGTCAGGTGTGACCTCGACCACTGGGACGCCGCCAAGCGTGATATCCCGAAGCGCACCGTTGAACGCCTCAACGAACGGTGCCGCCGCTTTGATCTTAGCAGTGCTGTCGGCGTCCTGCAGTGCTTGCCACGCTTGCACATCATCCGGGGAAGGCACCGCCGCGTCCCGCCCTTGGCCAAGTGCGTTTAGCACTGCGCTCCATTCAGACGAGATCGTATCAGGCGCGTGCGCCCACAGGGGCTCAGCATCTTGAGCAAGCGATACTGTGGCGATTTGTGCGACGGCGGTGACACTCGCTATAAGCCAGAGCAGATGGTTGCGTTGCTTCATAGCGGATACACTCCTGAGCTGTTGTGGTTCTGCACAATGATAATTGATTTTCTCAAGGTTAGCGTTGACTCAAGTCATCTTGTGCTTTGAACTGGCCTTCGCCTCTCGCTAAACGTCGCCGCAACTATTTGTGGCTGAAGGATAGATGTCTACTTTACCTGCAGCGCCAAGTTTTGATTTATTACTGGCTCAGATCAGTAGCGAAGGACTGGTTCTGTCCGTAGCGCGGAAATAGATGTCCCAATCTCGCTGCGCTGTGAATGTACAGCACAAACCCAGCCAAAACTGAACCTTCTATACCGTCGGGTGCCAATCAGTGCTACGATTCCAACCCAAGACAAGGTTGCAGATGTCGAAAACCGAACGAGACGCAGTCCAACTCAAACGATCGATCGGCCTGATGGGGCTTGTCCTGTATGGTCTTGGGGTTACGATCGGGGCTGGGATCTATGTTCTTGTGGGCGAGACGATCGTGCGGGCCGGACCATACGCCCCTGCTTCCTTTTTGCTCTCAGCCTTTGTCATGGGATTTACCGCTGCGTCATTCGCTGAATTATCAGGGCGTGTGCCGCAAGCAGCGGGGGAGGCAGTCTACGTCGAGAAATCGTTTGGTATTGCCTGGATGACCATTGCCGTTGGTCTTGCTGTACTGATAGAGGCGATGATTGCGGCTGCTGCCATCTCTGTCGGGTCAGCAGGCTATATCGCTGAACTCATCCCCTTACGCAGCGAAGTGTTGGTAGCTTTTGTCGTCCTGTCGATGGCAATGATCGCAGCTTGGGGTATTCGCGAGTCCATCGCGATCGCGGGAGCAATGACGCTTGTAGAGGTCGCCGGACTGCTTATCATTATCGTCCTCGGACTGGTCAACGACCCCGGCAGCATCGCCGAATTGCCGCGATCGCTGACTCCGCCTGTTGGGGACTGGCCAGCCGTGTCTGGTGTGCTGGCGGCCAGCATGCTTGCCTTCTTTGCCTTCATCGGGTTCGACGACGTCGTCAATCTTGTGGAAGAAGCTAAGAACCCCAAAAAAATCATGCCCTGGGCTATAGGAATTACATTGGCCGTGGTCACGTTGCTCTATGTTTTGGTATCCTTCGTGGCCGCGAAAAGCGTATCGGTCGAAGAAATGGCCAAAACATCTGCCCCGATCAGCCTGCTTTTTGAACGCCTTACCGGATTACCCCCGCTCACGATCACATTGATCGCGATCATTGCCACGATGAACGGTGTGGTCATTATCCTTATCATGGCTGCCCGCGTCACCTACGGGATGGCAAAGGCGAGAAGATTGCCCGCTTGGATCGGGACCGTGTCGCCGCGCACGCAAACACCGGTTCGCGCAACCGTGATCATTGCCGCGGTCGTTCTGGTTATGGCGATCTTCACGCCGCTGGACGTCCTGGCAGAAACATCTTCGGAGGTGCTTTTGACAGTCTTCGCGGTGATCAATCTGTCACTGGTCTGGTTCAAGATCAAAGGCGTGGCGGCACCCGAAGGTGCTTTTACGGTTCATATCGTATTTCCGATTGCGGGCGCAGTATTCTGCTTCGCCCTGGTGGTGGGCGCGTCACTTGCCGGGGGTTGACGGCTAACACCGGCTCACGTGGATCATGGACCGCTGAACAGACTGCCGATATTGTCCTTATTCGCCGCAGTCTGCACCGATGTCGGCTCGGCGGACAATGAGGACATTCGTCTGCATTGCAGATGTCTTGCAAGCGGACAACGATTTCTTTCTCCAAACTTTCTGTTTTCCGGGACACCCAGTTTAGCACATGACTTGCCAACCGCCAAATTCGACCGATCAGGCTGATTTTTTTGAATTGACCAAGCATGATTGCGACTTGAAGCGGTCGTAATCCTTGCAGAGATATGAACAAAAACTGACCAAGGCTAAACCGTCATTCGGAGTCCTTTGGCCATGGTGCAAAACAACATTTTCCAAAACATGCTGCAGGCAATCGCGGAAGTCTATGAGAGCGAACCCGATCCGCAAGGGCCTCATACGGCCAAAACTCTTTTGGTGACACCATCGCCTGTGGCCTTTGACCCTGTTCTGCCCTGCCGGTTTCATGCGGGCATTCGCGCGGTCTTGGCTGACAGCACCCACCCGACAGCACGCTCGGTTCTGACAGCACAGAAATTTCTGTCTTGGGGATCAAACCCCGTCGAAGGGAATACCGAAGAGAGTATTGCCGCGATGATAAGCGTGTTGACACTGATGGGGCCAGAGGGACCGATCCCCGCGCCAGATGTAAGGCTGGGCTTGGTCTATATGCGACCCGAATGCTATTACCCGCTGCACCTTCATGATGCTGACGAGACCTATGCCATTATTGCAGGACAGGCGCTGTGGACAGCCGGCGATGACACCCGGATGCGAGGGGCGGGCGACATGATCCATCATCCCAGCCTGATGCCGCATGCCTTTCGCACCGGATCTGAGGGTTTTCTCGCAATCTGGCGTTGGAGTGGAGACATAAATACCCATTCCTATGCCTTCATCGAGGATCACGAGACTGAGTTGATGGCCTGACGAGCGCTTGACCCAGTTGTTTTCAATACTGTTGTTAGCAGAGTTATCCCAAAAGCAGACGTCAAAGATGATAGTAATAAATGTCGGCTGTGCGGGACAAAACGCTCTTTCGCTGCAGTAGGGTCAACGGCCGCTTCCAGTGCTTTGTACATGTGCTGGCAAAATTGCTTTGTATCATTAACTATTGAAAGTGCGCGGTTTGAAGAGCTTTATGCATCATGAACTGCGATCAAAAAATCACTCAAATCATCACTTGGCTAATAGCCGGAGCGCCTCCACCCGGCACGTTCGAGAACTTCATTGGGATATTCTCGGAGAAACTATTTGCCGCGGGCGTTCCGATAGCTTCCATTGCGTTTTACAAATTTAATGTTCATCCAATATTGCCAGCCGAAGGCGTTATTTGGACCATAAAAAAGGGTGTGTGGCATGTCCCTGTTTCCAATGACATGGTCGAGAGCGAAGCATTCCATCATGGACCGCAGGCGACGACGATACGCATGCAACGTATGCTCCGTTTCAGATTTGATGACGAAGAGGACGACGGTGGCGATGCAACCCTGAAAGGATACCGCGATGCAGGTTACACCGATCTCATTTGCCTGCCTTTGTTTAATGTTGATGGATCTGTCTCCCGTTGCGTGTTTGTTGGGACGAAGACCGATAACGGGTTCGATGACGATGTAGTCGCGCAATTGCGCCGATTGCAGGCGCCCGTTGCTCGTGTGTGTGAGCACTTTGGCGACCGAAGCGATATGAGGGTCTCCCTGACCACCTATTTGGGACAGGACATCGGCCGCAAGGTTATGGACGGGAAAATCCAGCGCGGCGAAGGGGAAACCATTTCTGCGATCATATTGTTCGTGGACTTGGTGAGCTACACCGCAATGTCAAATTCGCGTTCGGGGACCGAAGTTCTAAAGGTGTTGAATGCATTTTATGAAATTATCGATGCTGCCGTGGTTGCTAACTACGGCGAAATTCTGAAATTCATTGGTGACGGCGCTTTGATTATTTTTCCAGTTGTCGATGATCTAACCGCTCTGGAAGCTGCTGCGCAAAATGCATTGAATGCTGTTGCGAGTTCAAGGACCGGAATTGAAAAACAGCGCAGTGAAACGCCAATAGAATTTCGCGCCTCGCTCCACATTGGAGAAATATTTTATGGCAATGTTGGTAGTCAAAACCGTCTTGATTTCACGGCAGTTGGCCCAGCCGTCAATCTAGCGTCACGTTTGCTAGATCATGCAGCTAAATTGAATGCAAAGACGGTCTGCTCCCATGAGTTTCACACAATCACTGGAGACGTGACTGATGCAGGCATAAAATGTGATCTAAAGGGGTTCGATAACGCCGTGCCGGTTTTCATCTTGGAGTAACCCCCGAAGACTGAAGGCTCCTGCTTTTATAAGCCGACATTCAGCCCTACCACATTGTCGGTCAAAATGGGCTCAAAGCGGAAGTTCACAGGTTTTTGGCGAGTGTCTGCTGTGTCGCGTCAAGCCGCCGTTAGCGACTGGAAATTCGAAACTTTGGTTCCGAATAGCTGCTTTTACCGGCACCAGACGTTCGCTGCACTCTGTATTAATGACCGCCTTGCAGGACAAAACTGCCGTTCATTTGTGATGGTGATGCCAACCACATCAGCGTGTGTTAGCTGTCAGAAATGGATAAGCCAAACTCAATCAAAGGAGCAGCTACCCCCTATGCCCTTGCGGTAGCTGGTGTTCTTTTTGCATCCATCTGCTTTGGCTTTGTCCCGTATTTTAGCCGCGGGTTGACCGATCAGGGTCTCGCTCCCTACGCGGTTGCATTCTATCGTTACATATTGGCAGCGATTATCCTGATACCGGCAATTCTGAAGTATCGCTCAAATTGGCGGGAAATCGTCTGGGGAATGGTGGCCGGAAGCGTGATGGGGCTTGGCTGGGTCGGTTATGTCACGGCTCTTGAGACAGTTCCTGCATCGACCGTTGGTGTTTTATATATGACGTATCCGGTGTTCACGATTGTGATCGCATGGGCGCTTTTTGGCGACCGACCGACACGGCGCAGCATCGTTGCAGCTGGATTGATAGTTGTTGCGGCGATCATTGCTGGTTCTCCGGCATCTGTGCCCCCAGACCAGATTCCAACGCTAATCGTGTCCTTGGCGGCACCTTTTGGATTTGGTTTTGGCATATGTGTTCTCGTTCATCGCCTGTCTCGCATTGCTCCTTTGGCCAGAATAGCGTCGGTCTCGCTTGGGTCGGTCATTGGCCTTGCCCCTCTCATTCTGACGTCTGAGGTTGGCGAAATCCTGCCAAAGGGCGGGAGTAACTGGTTTCTGATTGTTGGGATCGGCCTTGTGACCGCGCTTATTCCGCAACTGATTTACACTGTCTGTTCACCTATAATCGGTGCGACGCGCACGGCTGTCATTGGAAGTATTGAATTGCCGACGATGTTTGCCGTTGGCGTGCTGGCTTTTGGTGAAGTGATTACGGCTGCACAGGCGATTGCCTGCGCTTTGGTATTGGGGGCGATAGCCATGACGCAAAGCCGCTCGACGCGAACTGTCACGACCGTAATCAGTAAGGAGCCATAAAGGTAACCTCTTCCGATTTAGGCTCGACAAACCGCATCTCCGGGCGCTGCGCAGCAATGACAATTGCTTCAGCGTCAGCAGCATCGTTCTTATGGCGCTTTACAAATGGTTTCACATATTGCGGCGCAATCAGTTTTGTCTCATGGCCTAGGCGGACCATCTCACGCGATCAATAATATGCGCTGCCGCATGCTTCCATTACAACGACTGCGGGTGGGTGGTCTCCCATGAACCTCAAAAACTGCACGCGTGTCAGCTTCTTGCAGAACCTGACTTGCCCTGTCATCGATGCGCCGTGAACCTGAAAACGCTCTCCGCCAGATCGACGCCTATCATTGTATCCTTCGTCATGGTTGCCGTCCTTTCCTGCTTCAGTGGCTGTACTCCACCATCATGGCACATTGCGATGCCGTCGAGGGAGGGCGGCAACCACCCCATCTTCAATCAGGAACGCAGCCTTTCAACTCGAACGAATTTCAAACTCAACCGTGCCGCCGCTCTGGCTGAGTGGCGCGGTCTCTTCGTGAATTAATGGACAGTGTCGCTGTCCTTGCAGAGACGGGTTCGAATTGGTCTGACAGCGCCATTGCAACCGCTTACCAGCCGCCTTCTGCACGGCGGTCATAGCTTTCGCCGCCCAGATCAAAGACTAGAAGTTTCTTCTCGGTGAAGGTTTCCAGGAACCATTGGGACAACTCACGGCCCACACCGGATTGGCCTGCGCCACCGAAGGGCGCGAGCTGATCCCAGTAGTTTGAGGTTTCGTTGATATTCACCGATCCGTGCGGCAGCGCCTCGCCCACACGCCAAGCGGTTGCCAGATCTCTGGTCCACAGGGAGGCAATTAGTCCAAGCCCCGACAAATGCGCGATGTCGATAGCTTCCTGAGCGTCTTTAAATTTGTAGATCGGGGCCACGGGGCCAAAGGTCTCTTCGCGCATGATGTCCATGTCCAGCGTAACATCGGTCAGGATCGTAGCTGGATAATAAAACCCTTCTTCATTGCCGATCTGCTCGATCTTGGCACCCTTTGCACGTGCGTCTTCGACATGTGCCTTTACCCGTTTCAACGTGTCGGCGTTGCAAAGCGGCCCCATTTCGGTATCTTCCTTGCTCGGATCACCGATCTTTAACTGAGCTGCCCGAGCCCGGAATTTTTCAAGAAATTCGTCATAGACGTCTTCATGCACAAGCAGTCGCTCGGCCGAAGTGCAGACCTGACCGGTGTAATAAAAACACCCGTTCATGGCGCCTTCGACGGCTGCATCGATATCGGCATCGCCCATGATGATGAATGGTCCGTCGCCCCCCAGTTCCAGAAGATGCGGGCGCAGAGCGCATTTCTCGGCGATCTTGCGGCCAGTTGCGGTCGACCCTGTAAAGAAGACCCCATCTACGTCGGAGTGATCGACAAGTGCCGCACCAACGTCGCCTTTGCCCTGCACTATGTTGATCACACCGTCTGGCAGGCCCGCATCGCGGAAAACGTCGCCCATCATGGCACAGGAAACCGCAGCGTATTCCGACGGCTTCCAGATGACCGTGTTGCCCGCGGCCGCAATATGCGCCAGTGCAATCGACGAAATGTCAGTGGGGAAGTTATAGGGCGTGATCGCCGCAACGACACCCAGGGGCCGATGGCTCATCACCAGACGTTTGTTGCGAGTGCGTTCCTGGGTTGATGGAAAGCTCAGTCCGCGATGTCGCAAAATCTCCTCGGCAGATTTGGCCCAAGACGGGGCCGAGTATTCGAAGACTTCCTCGCGCGCATCGGTGATGGTCTTGCCGATTTCGGCGGTGATCATCTGGGCAATCGGTTCGGCCCTTTCAAGAAAAATCTGGTGAATCCGGCGCATAATCTGCGCGCGCTCTATCGTCGAAAGCGCGGCCCAGCCCGGCTGTGCCGCCCGCGCGGCGGCCACGGCTTTGTCAACATCGCCGACATCCGCGCGCCCAACCTGGTGCAGCACCGATCCGTCATGCGGATTGTGGACATCGAATGTTCCGCCGCTGCCGTCCTGCCAACTGCCGTTCACAAGCATGGCCTTCAACGTGTCTGTATTTTTACTAATGTGCTTATTCATTGTGGTATCCTCCTTTTTTCGCCGCCTAGCGGCTGTTTGTTTTGTCTCTTAGAAGCAGAACCGACGTGACGATCAGAAAGGCCGAGGCCAGTACGATCAGTGCCCCAACGGCATTGATTTCCGGCGTGATGCCCCGCCGCATGGTTGACCAGATGTACATCGGCAGAGTGTTGTCGCGCCCGGTCAGGAAAAATGTCACTGGAATTTCGTCAAAGCTGAGTGTGAAGCTGAGTAATCCCGCCCCGATGACGGCTGCGCGGATATTGGGCAAGGTGACAAACAAAAAGGTGTGCAAGGCACCCGCCCCCAGATCCAGAGAAGCTTCCTCGTAACTTTTGGGAAGACGCTGAAGTCGCGCAAACACCTGTGTCACAACCACCGCAAGAAGGGCCGTTGCGTGCCCGATGATCACGGTTTCAAGGCTGAGCGGCATGCCAAACAGCTTGAACATCGAAAGCATCGAAATACCGGTGATGATCCCCGGCAGCGCGATTGGCAGCAACACAAGCTTGCGGAATATAGCCTTGCCAGGGAAATTCAGCCTATCCAGTGCAATCGCTGCGGGAACCCCGATGAGTAGGGTCAGGACCGTGGCACAGGTGGCGACATAGAGCGAGTTCCAAAGTGCCTCCAACAGTTGTTCATTGGCGGCAAGCTTGCGATACCAGTCGAGCGTTAACCCAGTCATCGGCCAGCTTAGCGAGCGCGAAGAGTTGAAGCTGAACAGAACCAGTACCGCGATCGGCAGATAGAGGAACGCCAAGATGGCACCTATGACCGTCCGCCAGACGGTGTCTTCGAAAAACTGCGCAGACCGGAATTTCTGCTGTTTCGCCGAAGCGGCCAAGACACGTAGTGTAGATGATGTTGAAACTGTCATGCCAACCGCCCTTGGCCAAGCCGTTCGAACCGGTCAGATGCGGAGATGATCAGCAGAACAATGACCAGCATCACCAATGCAAGGGCAGAGCCCAGCGGCCAGTTCAGTGCCGCGCCGAATTGTGAGGCGATCACATTGGCAACCATCGTTCCGTCAGGTCCACCGACAAGGAAAGGCGCGATGAAATCACCGAATGACAGACAGAAGGTCATCGTGAAACCGGCGACGACGCCGGTCAGCGACAATGGAAACGTCACCTTGATAAAGGTCGACAATGCGTTTTCGCCAAGATCGCGGGACGCCTCGATGTATGACCCGGGTATCTTCTCCAGCGCTGCATAGATCGGCATGACCATGAACGGGATGAACACGTAGGTCAAAGTCAGGACCATGGCGGTCTGATTGTAAAGAAACACCGACGACGGTTCATTCAGGATGCCGGTGGACATCAAGAATGAATTCAGGATTCCCTGCGTTCCTAGAATGGTTTTCCAAGTATAGGCGCGCAGAAGATAGCTGACCCAAAGCGGTGCTACGACCGCCATATAAAGCGCGAGCCTCACCCCCGGTCGCTTGACCTTGAAGACAAGGAAATAGGCGTATGGATAGGCTAGAACCAACGAACAGACACTCACCAGACCGGCGATTTTCAGCGTCCGCAGCAGGACATTGAGGTATTGCGGATCGGTGATCAGCGTCTTGTAATTCCCTAGCTGGAAATCCGGCACGAATAACGGAAATTGTGCCCTCCAGAAGGAATAAACCAGAAGAATAGTGTAGGGTACGAACATGAAGACGACCGTCCACAAAAGCGGCGGGGACAGAACCAGCGCCGCGCGAAGTTTGTTGCCGCGCGTCATGCACTCGCCTCTTGTTCAAAACACATCAGTGATTCCGGCGCGACTTCGACAGTAACCTCGTCACCAGGTTTGGGCAGACCCTCGCGCCCGCCGTGTCCTTGCAGCATGTGCGAGACCAAGATGGATTGTTCGCCTGTGCCGATAACAAGACGGGCGGTGCTTCCGTGGTAGAGAACTTCACTTAGCAGTCCGGAAATTTGGTTGGGGCCCCTTTGGGAAGCGGTGACGATCCGCGCCTTTTCCGGACGGAACCCGAACTGGCCATCGGCGTGCTGCTTGAGCCGATCCGGCAGATCAAGCGTTTGCCCGTTCAGGGTGACCTGCCCATCGATGACTTTTGATGTGAAAAGGTTGGTCGACCCTACGAACTCGGCCACATAAGGCGAAGAAGGGCGATCATATAGATCATCAGGGCTGCCATCCTGAATCACGCGGCCAGCCCGCATGACCAGCACACGATCTGCCATGGCAAGGGCTTCGTCCTGATCGTGGGTGACCATGATAAAGGTCAGCCCGACTTTCCGGTGCAGATGCCGCAACTCGACCTGCATCGCCTCGCGCAGGTTTGCATCCAAAGCCGAAAGCGGCTCGTCCAGCAACAACACTTTAGGTTGCCTGACCAGCGCCCGCGCCAGCGCGACTCGCTGTCTCTGCCCACCCGAAAGCTGACTGGGCATTGCATCGACCTTGTCCGACAGGCCAACAAGATCTAGCGCTTCGAGCGCTTTTTCGACGATCTTGCTTCGCGGCCCTTTGGTGAATTTCAACCCATAACCGACATTTCGCCCAACGCTCATATGCGGGAACAGTGCGTAGTCCTGAAAGACCATGTTCACGTCCCGGCGGTTCGGGGGCAGGTGCGTAACATCCCGGCCATCCAGCCAAATTGTCCCCGAGGTCGGCTGCTCGAAACCACCTATCATCCGCAGTAAAGTTGACTTACCACAACCTGACGGCCCCAGCAGTGTAACAAACTCGCCTGTTTCGACGGACAATGAGGCATCGTCGACACCGACAACATCACCCCACCGTTTCGTCACTGATTGAATTTGTACGATTTCTGACATGCGTTTCACCCTGAAAAAGCCGGACCCGTTTCCGGGTCCGGCGCAAAGGATTATTGGCTTTTCACGGCGTTCCAGGCGTTGGTGTAGGTCTGAAGGCGATCACCTAGATTTTCCCACAGCAGCAAGCTGTTGAGGTATTCCGGATCGTCTTGGTGCAACGCCGAGAACTGCTCTTCGCTCATGCAGTTCTTCGCCGCGACCGGGTTGGTGACTGAATAGCCGTTCACATTGGCCACACCGCACTGACCTTGCTCGCTGATCGCCATGTTCAGGAATTGGTATGCACATTCCTCGTTCGGCGTACCAGACACGATCATGAAGCTGTCCATCCACCCTTCCGCGTTTTCTTCCGGGATGAATTCGACAACCTCGATCCCTTCATCCGCCAGGAGCGCGGATTGGTAACCGGCCCAGGTGTTCGATATCCAAACCTCACCGGATTTGTAGAGATCGACAAGTTCGCCAGCGGTCGACCAGTACTTGCGCACAAGCGGGCGCTGCTCGGCAAGCGAGTTTTGCGCGGCCGCGATCTGTTCGTCGCTCAGGTTGTAGATGTCCATGTCGCCATTGTGACGGGCCGCAACGTAAAGCGCGCTCTTGTCATCCCAAAGCGAAACGCGTCCTTCCAGTGCCGGATCCCACAACGCCGCCAGAGATGTCGGCGGGGTGTCGAACTTATCCGGACGATACATGAAAGCAATTGCTCCCCAAGCATATGGCACGCCAAAGACCTTGCCATCGGCATTGATGTTCTCACCTGAGCGAAACTGTTCGTAAAGTTCGTCCCAGCGATCAATCCGGCTTGTATCGACCGGATCAACGAAACCTGCGGCAATAAGCGGGGCGGTCGAGTCGCTCGACGGCGAAATCAGGTCGAAAACGCCCCCGCCGGCCGCAAGTTTGGGCGCGAAATCATCGTTCGAGCCGACATATGTGGCCGTGACTTTACAACCGGTTGCTTCTTCAAAGGGTTTGATGAAGCTGTCGTCTGCATACCCTTCCCACGTTAGCAGGCTCAATTCACCGGCAAAGGCTGGCGCTGATGTTGCCAGCGCAAGCGCCATGGCACTGATGCCCAGTGTCAGTTTTGATGTCTTTCTCATACTTTTTTCTCCCTGTCAGGTGATTGTTTTGATGAAGGTGCCTGTGTCGTAGGTGCGGTCTTGCGAACCACTGTTCCGATATCCACGCCAAGTGCCTTTGCGGCTTTTCGTTTCGATCCGTGAACCTGAATTGCCTTGTCGATCAGCGCCCGTTCGAAACGGCGCACCTCGCTGCGCAAATCCAGAGTTGCGGCCCCTGAGAGTTCCTGCATCGCGCTGTCATTCGGGATGCTCATCGGACTCAGCAAGTCGCCCATGATTTCATCTAGCCCGTCCGCATCGTCGATGAAGACGGCGATGCGCTGGACGATGTTGTGAAGCTCGCGAATATTGCCTGGAAAGCTGTAATCGCTCAGGATTTCGCGGATGCGCTGGGGAATGATCACCGGGGCATGACGGCGCTGGTTTATCGTTCTGGCGAACCGGTCGACTAGATGGTTTACCAGAGGCGCCAGATCACGCAGTGGCGGTACCTTCAGGTCGATGACCGCAAGACGGAAATAAAGATCCGACCGGAACTGGCCCTTTGCGACAAGTTCTTTCAAGTTCCGGTTGGTCGCGGCAATGATACGCGACTGCCGATGCCGCGAAGCGGGCTGATATTCATCCCGCCGTTTCCTGTCTTCCAGATACCCGATCAACCTGACCTGAACCGCTGGTGGCAATTCGGCGACCTCGTCCAAAAAAACGGTTCCCCCGTTCGTCTGGCCCAGAAAGCCTTGCGTTCGGTCGCCTGGGGTGCCGAATAGCATCTCGCTCAATTCCACCTCGCCGGCAGACGCGCAATTTACCAGGTAAAATGGATCGCGCGAGTCAGAGATCGAGTTGTGAAGGAACCGTGCTATTTCCGTTTTTCCGACCCCCGGTTCACCTGTTATCAGAACACGCGCGCCCTGTCGTGTGGCGCGCTCACCTCGATTAAGCAGGCGATTGATCTCGGGGCACAATTGGCGCTGCACTTGGAAATCCGGTCGGGTTCCTTCTGAGGACATAAACCGGGAAGCGCCTTCCTGTTTTGGATTGAATACCCGGTTCTGCCGGTAAGCGAAGGCCTCAATGTCACGCAGCACGATCCAGCGAATTTCGCTTGAACCTGAGGCATGGCGGGTTGTCGCCATCAGTGGCTGACCCTCTGCTGCACGCACGGCGAAATCGCCGCTGCGGCCGGCCAATACTGCTGCGCGCAGGGCGCTCCAGCCATCGTTGTCCTTAGTGATCGAGCCGAGATCACCCAGATCAGCGTTCCTGCCAAACCGGAGCATTCTAGAGGCTTCCTTGTTGGCCGATACGATTGCGCCATCTGGCGCCAGTGCAATCAGCCCGTCACCCAGCGTATCAAGGCTAAACGCTGCGGCCTGATTGGTTGCGGCCGAGGATGCGGAATTTTCAGGTTGCTCGATCATGAGTGATGTACTTCTGCATCGTTTGGTTGCAGGCAAACCACGGCGCCACCAGATTTGCGCGCGGCGATATTCCAGCCAACCAGATTTTCTACGATTGTCTCGTCCTGTCCCGTCGCGATAACGCGGCGCACTGTATCCATTACGTCCGAGCTTTGAGTGTTCTGCGAAAGCGCCCCTGCAAGGAGGTTTTCCATCGGTATGCCAAGAAGTTTGCAGGCGGCAGGATTTACTGCAATGACCTCGGCAACTTCATTGAATGCAATTGCACCGCACGGCAAATCCATCAGGATGTTGAGCGCTTCGCTCAGCTCTTCCTGAATGGTTTCTTCGCGCAGGCGATGCTTGCCTACATTGCGGACGATCCCGAAAATGCGCAGCAGCTTACCGCCTTCAATATGCGCTCGGACATCATTTTCCACATATATTTGTACGCCATCGTAACGGGTATCAAGCGCCGGGCCAGCGTCCATTTCGAAGCCGTTATCGATCAGATTGCGAACGAATGCTTCGTTCTGTTCGTTCCACGGAAAAATTTCCGACGTCGGGCGCGAATTGAAATCTTTCTTTGGCTCCAGAAGATACAGGCGCGCCATGGCCGGATTGGTAAACCGCCAGAACGGGTCATTTTCGAAAACCTGTCTGACGATTTCCCGCTCCGGAGCGGTCAAATCGACGGGTTCGGAAAACTCCATACACCAGCAGGCATCATTCGAAGCTGAAATGATACCAGCAAGAATTTCTACGTCTAGCGTCGACGTGTTCGTCAAGGGATATGTAGCGGGGATTCGTTGTGATGCGATCATGCATCAAAGCTGCATTTATGCATCGCCGACGTCAACTGAAATGATCTGACCTCGTGAATAAAGTCGGTAAAGCACTGAAAGTGCACCGATGAAAAAGGCCGTCAGGCCGGAAATAGGTCTTGTTAGAAGGGTTTGAGTTGAGGCGGGCAGGGCGTTTCCGTGGTACTGTTAGAGCAAAATCGCTTGAGACGAGCAGGGCGGTTTTGTAGCCTCGTCGGATGACAAAACCTGATCCATTTCGCTATTTCAAAACGAGCCGAGAGATAATCCGCCTGGCGGTAATGCTGTATGTCCGACCCACGCTCAGTACCGGTGGGTTGTGATCTCGTCGTAAAGGCCGTCCCAGTCGGCATCATCTCCAGACCTGCGCAGCAGGGGCTCTGGAGCCCATCTTCTACTGTGCATGATCGATGATAAAGTTCCGACGCACGCCGCCAATTGGGGTAGATCGGCAATATCTGCCGACGGTGCGTCAATGATGCCGTCCAGCTCTGCGCGCAGAACAGGCAGGAGGGGGAGGTCGGGGGCTACCTTGTAACGTGCCGTCGATCGCGGATCATCGCGAGGCTCTGTCAGGATGCCGCTGACCTCTCCGGCGTGGAAGCTGCATGGATACTGGTCCGTTGGTCGCCGGTTAATCTCGACCGTTCCGTACGGGTGATCGATGCCCTGATAGGCGAGCATTGGCCGGTAGCGGCGATGGCTGAAGAGATCGACCTTTTCCTCCGATGCTGCGGCAACTGCGTTGCGCGTCCCGTTGAGCCGCTCGGGCTGTGCAGGGCCAATGGCGAGCATAATGGAACGAAGAGACGACCACACATCCCAGTTGAAATTGGATAGGGCGCGCACGGCCTCGCGCTGCGAAGTCATATCCTCGTCGAGCAAATGTGTCACGACGAAGACGTTCCTGCTTTCGCGGCTGTCACCACCGATCATTCCGGTCTCGTTGTGCTGCACATTCCGCTGCAGAGCCTGCAGCTGCCCGCCTGCGGCGACCAACCGGTCGTATCGCCAAAGCCAGAAACTGCCCAGAATGGGTATTTGAGTGGGTGCAACCCAGAGGCTTTTTACCACTGTGACTTCATTCATCCGGTCAACTCCTCATGGCTGGCCTGCAGTCTGTCGGGCCAGTTGTCACGCATCCGGGCAATGTGCGATTTGGTCCAAATCCGGTCCGCAACGGCAACGCCCATGCTGACCGAGTTCAGCACGTCGTCGAACTGGCTGATGCGGCTGTCGGGTTCGTCCACCAGGATGCGCCCGGAGCGGCTTATCTTGGTGCGAAGGCCATGAGCCTCCCTGATCAACGTATCACCGTGCTTGAGACCCTTGGGGATCACCAGCCTTTCGGCTTGGGATGCAGCGTCGAGGGCCGATAGGTGGCCCAGCTTGGATGCGAATAGTGTCATTAACGCCTGATCGAAGCGGTCACTCCTGCCGTCCTCTGATCCGGTGGCGATAAAACCGATCAGAACATTACTCCGGAATGTCTCCCGCGCGCGCTCAACGATGGCCCTGCCGAGACCGTTTGATCCTCCCCCTTTGAAGTGGTCCGCCCCCATAGTTAGGAAACGGAGGATCAAAGATGGGAATCAAGCGACACAAGCCGGAAGAGATTGTCACGAAGCTGCGGCAGGTTGAGGTGCTGTGCGGTGATGAACGCCATCTATGTGGACGAGATCCGGGGCGAACTGTCGGCTTTGGGTGTAAATGCATACGTGATTGCAGTGGGCGCGGCATTAGACGCCGTTTTTCTCGGCCAAGCTGTATCGCGAGACTGATCATGCAAGGATCTTTCAAATGAATGAAAACACGTCCCTTTCAGAACCGATCGTTTCCCTCGGCTTGCCCGTCTTCAATGGTGAAAACTATCTTGCCCAAACGCTGGACTCTATCCTTGCCCAGTCCTTCAAAGATTTCGAATTGATCATTAGTGACAATGCGTCGACGGATGCGACCCAGAGCATCTGTGAAAATTATGCAAGGAAAGATGATCGCATCCGATACATACGCCAATCGAAAAACCTGGGAGCCGCCGCGAATTATGACTTCACCTTTCACGAGGCAACGGGTGAGCTTTTCAAGTGGTGCGCTCATGACGATATACTGGGGCATGATTTTCTTAGATATTGCGTCGCACATCTAAACGAGCATCCCGAAAATGTTGGTGCGCTTCCACAAGATGTCCGTAAAATTGACCCAACTGGAAAGACACTCAGCCACGTCACCATCGATTTTTTCAGCTCTGATGACGTTAGTGATGCTAAGCGCTTTGCATTATTTGTGCCAAGGAGTAGACAGATTCACTGCGCGCCATTCTTTGCGCTATTTCGCCGTAAAGCGCTCGCGTGCACCAATCTTCATGGGAATTATCTAAGCAGCGATCGGGTGCTGATCGCCGAAATGCTGCTGCATGGGGGCATCGCTCTTCTGAAAAGTTCGGACTTTTCGTTCCGAGTACATGATCAGCAGTATAGTCAGCGGATGTCCGCAGGACAGGACTTTTGCATAGATTGGATAGATCCCAAAAAATCGGGCAGACGCGTGATGAAGCATTGCCGATATGTAGTTGAATTTGCGCGGTCGGTTAACAGAGCAGGGCTACCACTTAGAGATCGCATGGTTTGCTATGGTGGCGTCGCAAGACTTTTTTGGTCCACGCGTCGGCCCATAGCAAAGGAGCTGCTATTTCCATTCTACCGAAATGGAAATAGAACTAAGCTTCACACGCATATTCGAAGCCTAGTGAGAGGCTTTAAACTCAGAATTTGATCCGATGGAAAGTCGGCCCACTGACGCTGAATTTCCATAGTTGCGATGTCAAAATTAGATGGTTAAGGAATCTCTGAAGAACTTCCCCATTTTGGCGTGATTTGGTATGGTTTCTGCGGATGAGAGAGGAGCCCGCCGATGCCCAAACAGCCTGCCATTCCCGGCCTTGGTGATGCGGTGAAGAAGAAGGTGACGCGCCGCGAGAAGTTCCTGTCGGAGATGGATGCGGTGGTGCCTTGGGGTCGTCTGTTGGCGCTGATCGAGCCGCACTATCCGAAGGTTGGGTCAAAGGGTGGTCGGCCACCGATGCCACTGGAGACGATGCTGCGAGTGTATTTCCTTCAGAGCTGGTACGCGCTGAGCGATCCGATGGCCGAAGAGAGCCTGTATGACAGCGAGGCCATGCGCCGGTTTGCCGGTATCGAGCTTGGCGATGACCGCATCCCCGACGAAACAACGATCCTGAACTTCCGGCACCTGCTGGAGAAGCATCAGCTGACCGAGAAGCTGTTTGCCGAGGTGAATGCCTATCTTGCCGACAAGGGCGTCACGCTGCGCTCTGGCACGTTGGTGGATGCGACGATCATCGATGCGCCGTCCTCGACCAAGAATGAAGCCAAGGCCCGCGATCCCGAGATGTCATCCACCAAGAAGGGTAATGACTGGTACTTCGGCATGAAGGCCCATGTTGGCGTCGATGCAGACAGCGGCATCGTCCACAGCCTGGAGACCACCACTGCCAAGACCCACGATAGCCAGGTCTGGGACGAACTGCTGCACGGCAACGAAACATCCGTCTGGGCGGACAAGGGCTACGTGCATTCCGAACGAGAGGCGGCCTTCACCAAGGATGCAGGCCGGTTCTGGGGCGTGATGCGCAAGGCACCCAAAGGTGGCGAACTGGATCCGCTCGACGTGCAGATCAACCGGATCATCGCAAAGGTCCGGGCCAAGGTTGAGCACCCGTTCCGGATCCTGAAGCGCCAGTTCGGCCACGTGAAGACGCGCTACCGTGGGCTGGCCAAGAACCGGGCGCATCTGTTCACGCTCTTCGCCCTCGGCAACCTGTTCATGACCCGGAGAAAGCTGGCAGCATGAGGCAGAGTCTGCCCAAAAACGCCGAAACCGCCACTCAGGCGGCCGAAACAGCGGGAAAATCGCTGGAAATGGGACGTCTGACGCCCCAAACTACCTTCAAGCCGGCACGGCGGCGAAGCCGAAGGCGTTGATCAGACGTTCCTTAAGTCTGCTGAAATGGGATCGGATCAGGGGACGAAACCCTATGGATGTCCCCGTTTGCTAAGTAGGGCTAAAGAACTCTCAACTGCAGCGAAGGACCGCTTCCCGCCCATGGATACGTGATGCCAATCGTAATCTTTTTTGGCAGAAAATTGCTCGTTTAGCAAAATCGGGCGTAGCTCAGGGGTAGAGCTATCGTGCCAAAGCCTTGCTTTGCGCACCTTGCCAAGCCAAACGTTCACAATCTCAACTGTGAACGCCAACGAAAAAAGTTGATTTCGCACAGCAATGCTGTGTAATTTCTACACAGCAAGTGCTTGTTTTGATTGATTTTCCCATTGGAGCGGGCGAGGCGATTCGAACGCCCGACCCTAACCTTGGCAAGGTTATGCTCTACCCCTGAGCTACGCCCGCTTCCTTGGGTGAGGTTCAGATACTCACCACTGACGTGTCCTGCAAGAGGAAAATCGGCCTGACCGGCGAAAAAAGTGCTGCCCGGCGGAAAACCGGACAGCAGGGCGGCGCAACTTTGGCCGCGCGCCCTTTATTCCAGTTCGACCAGCAAATCCTTGGCGTCGATCTGCCCACCGGGTTGCACATGCACCGCCTTGATCACCGCGTCGCGTTCGGCGTGGATACCGGTTTCCATTTTCATCGCTTCGATGGTCAACAAAAGATCGCCGGCCTTGACGGGCTGTCCGGCGGTTACACCCACTGTGGCCACGACACCGGGCATCGGCGCGCCGATGTGGTTCTGATTGCCGCTTTCCGCCTTGGGACGCTGGATTGTTGATGCTTTGACCAGACGGTCCGGGACACGAATGACCCGTGGTTGCCCGTTCAGTTCGAAAAACACCTTGGCCTCGCCGTCTTCGTTGGTTTCGCCGACCGCCTGCAGGCGAATTTCCAGCGTCTTTCCGGGATCGATTTCGGCGCTGATTTCCTCGCCCGGTTGCATGCCGTAGAAAAACGTCAGCGTCGGCAGGGTGCGCACGGGGCCATAGATGCGATGGCGGCCCATGTAATCCAGAAACACCTTTGGATACATCAGATAGCCGTTCAGGTCTTCGTCATCGACAGGTTTGCCCTCAAGCTCGGCAATGACCCTGGCGCGGACCTGTTCCAGATCGACCGGGGGCAGGTGGCGGCCGGGGCGTTCGGTGTTGGGGCTTTCCGATTTCAGCACTTTCTTCACGATGCTATCGGGAAAGCCGCCGGGGGGCTGGCCCAGATTGCCGCGCATCATGTCGATTACGCTGTCGGGAAAGGCCACGTCGATATCGGGGTCTTCCACCTGCGCGCGTGTCAGGTTCTGGCTGACCATCATCAACGCCATATCGCCCACAACCTTGGAGGACGGGGTGACTTTGACAATATCGCCGAACATCTGGTTCACGTCGGCATAGGTCTGCGCCACTTCGTGCCAGCGTTCTTCCAGACCCAGCGAACGCGCCTGCGCCTTGAGGTTGGTGAACTGACCGCCGGGCATTTCGTGCAGGTAAACTTCTGACGCAGGCGCCTGCAGGCCGGATTCAAAGGCCGCGTATTGTCCGCGCACGGCTTCCCAGTAATTGCTGATCTCGCGGATGGCACCGATATCCAGACCTGTATCGCGACCGGTATGTTTCATTGCCTCAACCACGGAGCCAAGTGTCGGCTGGCTGGTGTTGCCGCTAAGCGCATCCATCGCGGCGTCAACCGCATCCACTCCTGCTGCCGCAGCGGCCATCACCGTTGCAATTGCAGCGCCGGATGTATCGTGGGTGTGGAAATGGATCGGCAGGCCGACCTCTTCCTTCAGGGCGGTGATCAGTTTGCCTGCGGCGGCTGGCTTGAGCAGTCCGGCCATGTCCTTGAGGCCCAGAACATGAGCGCCCGCATCCCGCAATTCCTTGCCCATCGCGACGTAGTATTTCAGATCGTATTTGGCGCGGTCCGGATCCAGAATGTCACCGGTGTAACAAATCGCACCTTCGCACAGTTTGTTGTTGTCCAGAACCGCATCCATCGCGACACGCATGTTTTCAACCCAGTTCAGGCTGTCGAACACGCGGAACACATCAACGCCGGTTTGCGCGGCCTGACGCACGAATTCCTGCACCACGTTGTCGGGGTAGTTGGTATAGCCCACCCCGTTCGAGCCGCGCAGCAGCATCTGGGTCATCAGATTGGGCATGGCTGCGCGCAGATCGCGCAGGCGCTGCCAGGGGCATTCCTGCAGGAACCGATAGGACACATCAAAAGTCGCACCGCCCCAGCATTCCACACTGAACAGTTGCGGCAGGTGTGCCGCATAGGCGGGCGCCACCTTGATCATGTCAATTGATCGCATCCGCGTGGCCAGCAACGATTGGTGCCCGTCGCGCATCGTTGTGTCGGTGATCAGCAGTTGCGGCTGGGCTGCCATCCAGTCGGCGACCGCTTGCGGGCCTTCGCGTTCCAGCAAGGTGCGGGTGCCTTCAGCCGGTTCATTGCGCGGCTGAACAGGGCGGGGCAGCTTGAGGTCAGGTGCCGGCTTGGGGCGCCCTTTGGTTTCGGGGTGCCCGTTGACGGTGATGTCGGCAATATAGGTCAGCACCTTGGTGCCCCGGTCGCGGCGTTTGTGGAACACAAACAGATCGGGTGTCTCGTCAATGAATTTGGTGTGGTATTCGTTGTTCAGAAATGTCGGATGTTTCAGCAGGTTCTCGACAAATGCGATATTGGTGCTGACGCCGCGAATACGGAACTCGCGCAGTGCGCGGTCCATCCGCGCAATCGCCATGTCGGGCGTCGGTGCCTTGGCCGTGATCTTGGTCAGCAGACTGTCGTAGTAGCGCGTGATCACGCCGCCAGCATAGGCCGTGCCGCCATCCAGACGGATGCCCATGCCTGTTGCCTCGCGATAGGCCGTGATGCGCCCGTAATCGGGGATAAAGTTGTTTTGCGGGTCTTCGGTGGTGATCCGGGTTTGCAGGGCATGGCCCGTCAGTACCACGTCGTCCTGACTGGGTTTGCCGGTTGCTTCGGCAATTGTCTTGCCTTCGGAAATCAGGATTTGTGCCTGCACGATGTCGATGCCGGTGACCTCTTCGGTCACGGTGTGTTCAACCTGAACGCGCGGATTGACCTCGATGAAATAGAACTGGCCATCGTCCATATCCATTAGGAATTCGACAGTGCCGGCACATTCGTAGTTCACGTGTTTGCAGATCTTGTAGCCCAGTTCGCAAATCTCACGGCGCTGCAATTCGCTAAGGTAGGGGGCGGGCGCACGTTCGACGACTTTCTGGTTGCGGCGCTGGACGGAACAATCGCGTTCGAACAGGTGATACATGCCGCCATGTTTGTCGCCCAGTATCTGAACTTCGACATGGCGCGCCTTGAGGATCATTTTTTCAAGATACCCTTCGCCGTTGCCAAAGGCGGCTTCGGCCTCGCGCCGGCCTTCGCGCACCTTTTCCTCGACTTCGGCTTCGGAATGGATCGGGCGCATGCCACGTCCGCCGCCGCCCCAACTGGCTTTGAGCATCAGCGGATAGCCGACCGCGGCCGCCTCGGCCTTGATCGCGGCCATGTCATCGCCCAGAACCTCGGTTGCGGGAATGACCGGCACGCCAGCCTCGATCGCAACGCGCCGGGCGCTGGCCTTGTCGCCCAAGGCCCGCATGGTTTCAGCGCGCGGCCCGATGAACGTGATGCCCGCCGCATCGCAGGCATCGACGAAATCGGGGTTTTCGGACAGCAGGCCATAGCCGGGATGGATGGCATCCGCGCCGCTGGCCTTGGCCACGCGAATGATCTCGGGGATGCTCAGATAGGCCGCGACCGGCCCCAGCCCTTCGCCGATCCGGTACGCCTCGTCCGCCTTGAACCGGTGCAGGCCCAGCTTATCCTCTTCCGCGTAGACGGCGACCGTTTTCTTGCCCATCTCGTTGGCGGCGCGCATGATGCGGATGGCAATTTCGCCGCGGTTGGCGATCAGGATTTTGCGGAAATCGGTCATGGCGGCCTCTGGCTGGCGTGAAATCACGTTTTGTCTAGGAAGTTTCTGCAGGTGCGTAAACACGTAGTTCTGGGTAGATGTGGCATGATTGCGCTAGCAATGCTGCAATCAGATGCGACTTGCAGGCCCGCAAAAACGAAATGCCCCGTTTGCCAGGACATTTGACGCCTCCGGCGGCCGTATTCAGGGCAAAAAGAAAGGCTTGGGCAGGGTGTTCAGATCGCGCGCGCCGATCTGTCCCATATTGGCGGCCATATCCTTGGCCAGCATATCGACCAGATGCGCCGGCCCCGGGGCGCCAAGGGCGGCAAGGGCGAAATGAAAGGCACGCCCCAGCATCACGAAATCCGCACCAAGTGCGAGTGCGCGCAGGATATCCAGCCCGCCTTCGATGCCGCTGTCAAAAATGATCGGCAGGCCGGTTGCGGCCCGCAGGGCGGGCAGCGCTTCGATCGCGGCAGGCGCGGCATCGAACTGTCGCCCCGCGTGGTTTGATACCCAAAGCGCGTCGATGCCGGCGCTTTCCAGTTTCGGGGCGTCATCAGCGCTCAAGACGCCCTTGATCACGAACGGGCCGTCCCAGGCATCGCGCAGCCACTTGACATAATCCCAATCGGGCGCGGTGCGCAGCAGGTACCCGATATGGGCCGTGGGGGGCAGATTGCCGACATTGCCGGTGCTGTATTTGTCGAGCATGCGCATATGCGGCATGCCGCGCCGGGCCATGCCCATTGCCCAGGCAGGGCGCATCGCGACCTGTGCCAGAAGGCGGGGCGTCAGGCGGGGCGGCTGGGTCAGGCCCGAGCGCGTCTGGCGTTCGCGCCGGCTGGCCACGGGCACATCGACGGTCAGAACCAGTGTCTTGAAACCGGCCTCTCTGGCGCGGTTCAGCATGTCGGTGCGAATATCCTCGTCACGGGGGGGATACATCTGAAACCAGCCATGCGCACCCAGATGGGGCGCAAGGTCTTCGGGCATCTGGCTGGCCACGGTGGACAGGGTGTAGGGTATGCCTGCCTGCGCTGCGGCGCGGGCCAGATGGCCTTCGGCGTCCGGCCAGATCAGACCGGACATGCCGACCGGCGCAATCCCGAAGGGCAGGGGATGGGTTTCGCCCAGAAACGTTCTGGTCAGGTCAGGGGTGAATTCGCCATGCAGAATCGAGGGGTTGAACAACACCTTGTCCAGCGCGGTGCGATTGCGGGCCTTGGTGGCTTCCTGCCCGGTGCCGCTGTCAAGATATTCCCATACAAATCTGGGAACGCGCCGTTGTGCGCGCTGTTTCAGATCGAACAGTCCGGGATAGGTGCTGTGCAGGTTCATGCCGGTATGTGACTGAGTTCACATGGGTTTGTCGAGTCCGTCATTTAATGGGGAACATTGTGTGAACGTGTCTTTATCTTGGAGGCATCGCGCGCTAGATTGGCAGCCATGAGCAGTTTTGACGAAGCCGACGCCTTTGAGAGCGCATCCCTGTCCGCACGCGCGATGGCCGCGCGCCCGCAGCCTTATCTGGAGGGGCTGAACCCGGAACAACGTGCGGCCGTTCTGGCGCTTGAGGGTCCGGTGCTGATGCTGGCGGGGGCGGGCACCGGCAAGACCAAGGCCCTGACCGCACGGATTGTACATCTGCTGAACACCGGCACCGCCCGCCCGAACGAGATTCTGGCCGTGACCTTTACCAACAAGGCCGCGCGCGAAATGAAGAACCGCGTTTCGGGCATGCTGGGACAGACCGTCGAGGGCATGCCCTGGCTGGGAACGTTTCATGCGATCTGCGTGAAACTGCTGCGTCGGCATGCAGAACTTGCAGGCCTGAAAAGCAATTTCACCATACTGGACACCGACGACCAACTGCGCCTTGTTCGCCAGATACTAGACGCGGAGAAAGTTGATCGAAAAAAATGGACGGACCGTTGGTTTCTCCTTCACATCGAAAATTACAAAAACAGAGCGGAGTCGGCCGAAAGAGTTGGCGCGGGAAACGGAAAACGCGCCGATCGAATTCCCGGTGCCGCAGCGGATGGTACTGGGTTTCAACGTTCAGTAGGTGATGTGTATATCCAGTACCAGACCCGCCTGCGCGAGCTGAATGCTGTGGATTTCGGCGATCTGCTGCTGCATGTCGTCACGATATTCCAGACCCACGAAGACGTTTTGAAACAGTACCAGCGCTGGTTCCGCTATATTCTGGTGGACGAATATCAGGACACCAACGTGGCGCAGTATATGTGGCTGCGCCTGCTGGCGGCGGATCACAAGAACATCTGCTGCGTGGGGGATGACGATCAGTCGATCTATGGTTGGCGCGGGGCCGAGGTGGGCAATATCCTGCGGTTTGAAAAGGATTTTCCGGGCGCGCATGTGGTGCGGCTTGAGCAGAACTATCGCAGCACCCCGCATATTCTGGGTGCTGCATCGGGCGTGATTTCGGGCAACAAGGGCCGTCTGGTAAAAGAGCTTTGGACAGAGGCCGGAGAAGGCGAAAAAGTACGCCTGATCGGCCACTGGGATGGCGAGGAAGAGGCGCGCTGGATTGGTGACGAGGTCGAGGCGATGCAACGCGGCACGCGCGGCCATGCGCCGGTATCGCTGGATGATATGGCGATCCTTGTGCGGGCCAGCCACCAGATGCGCGCCTTTGAAGACCGGTTTCTGACCATCGGATTGCCCTATCGCGTGATCGGCGGGCCGCGGTTTTACGAGCGGATGGAAATCCGCGATGCGATGGCCTATTTCCGGGTTGTCACCAGCCCGGACGACGATCTTGCTTTCGAGCGGATTGTGAATACCCCCAAGCGCGGGCTTGGCGACAAGGCCCAGCAAATCATTCAGGTAACGGCGCGCGAGAATGGCGTGTCTCTGGTCGAGGGCGCGCGTCTGGCCGTTGACGCGGGGCAGATCAAGGGCAAGGGCGGTTCCGAGCTCGTCAAACTGATCGACGGGTTGGCGCGCTGGTCACGGATGGCGGACGCGCCGGACATCAGCCATATCGAACTGGCCGAGATTATTCTGGATGAAAGCGGCTATACCGGCCATTGGCAGAACGACAAGACACCCGAGGCTCCGGGGCGGCTGGAAAACCTCAAGGAACTGGTCAAGGCGCTGGAGCAGTTTGAAAACCTGCAAGGGTTTCTGGAACATGTCAGCCTGATCATGGACAATGAAAGCGAAGAGGGCGGTGCAAAAGTCAGCATCATGACCCTGCATGCCGCCAAGGGGCTGGAGTTTCCGGCCGTGTTCCTGCCGGGATGGGAGGATGGTCTGTTTCCCTCGCAACGGTCGATGGATGAAAGCGGTGTGAAGGGATTGGAGGAAGAGCGGCGGCTGGCCTATGTCGGGATAACCCGTGCAGAAGAGCTTTGTACCATTTCGTTTGCTGCCAACCGGCGGGTATACGGGCAATGGCAGTCTTCTATGCCGTCCCGCTTTATCGATGAATTGCCGCAAAAGCACGTTGAAGTGCTGACCCCGCCTGGATTGTACGGCGGCGGGTACGGGGCGGCGGGCATGGCGCAGGAACAGCCGGTACACTCCAGTCTGGCAGAAAACGCGGCGCAGGCGGATGGCTATAATTCACCCGGATGGCGGCGTTTGCAGGCGCGGGCATCACAGCGCCCGATGTCGCAGCCCAAGGAAACCCGCAACACGGTGATCGACCTTCAGGCGGTGTCCAGTTTTATGATCGGCGAACGGGTGTTCCACCAGAAATTCGGTTATGGCGCCATCATCGGGATCGAAGGCGACAAGCTTGAGGTCGCGTTTGAAAAGGCGGGCACGAAAAAGGTCGTTGCCAGCTTTGTGTCAGCTAGCGACGACATTCCGTTTTAAGGGGCGCCAGACACTTGCTGCCCGGCAATCAAACGGATGCTAGGTGTCGGGCTCTCCGCCCAGACGATCCCAGAAATCCGCGCGCACGTTCTGATGCGGAAACGGCGTGTCGGGAACCGGCACATCCAGAAACGCGCACAAAGGCTCCCAGCCTTCGGCGACATCAAAAACCAGCAAACGTTCCGGCGGGATAGCGGCCATTACGTCTTCTGTCCTCTGGCGGTAGGCGGCCAGTAACCCTTCCTGATCGTCAAGGCGGGTTTTGAATGTTTCGGTTGTGATCAGGTGAGATGTTGCATCCATCATATCTTTGATGTGGGGCGGCAATTCCATCGTCTGATAGGTGTACATCAGCTTGCCGATGGTGCGCGAAAAACTTTTGACCCAACTGGCTTCGGGGCGGCGCGTGTGCAGAACCTTGGCATCGGGAAAAGCCGTGGCCAGTTCCCGCCAGACATGCGCGCCGGGCCAATCCACCTGTGACGTATAACCGTGAAACACCGTATTCCAGTCAACCGGACGACCCGCTGCAATATCCTGCCAAAAGGCGACCTGCGGCGGGTTTTCGATCACTTCGTACATGTGATGGCAAGGGCCGAAGCCCAATTGTTCCAAGGCATCCTTGGCCGATTTGGTTCCTGTGCGGCCAAATCCGGAACCGATTACTTTGAGTGCCATCCTGAAATTCCTTTTTGAAAAAAGGGCCGCGGTGCGCCCCAGTGTTTCCAGTAAAACCACAAATGTCAGGGCTGTCCGGTAAGTTTTCAACTGTTTTCTACTTGCCAACGGATTGATCCGGTCACGCGCGGGTGACGGAAACGGGACAGGTGGCTTCGGTTTTGGCGTTGCGCCCCAGCGACGTGATGATAGCCTGTCGGTCCAAGGTGCCGCAGACAAAGCGGAGAATTGGGAAGCCGGTGCGAATCCGGCGCTGCCCCCGCAACGGTGAGGGCGGGATGAGACAGGCAAAAGCCACTGGGCCACTGAGGTCTGGGAAGGCGCCTGATCATGGCAGAAATGCCGCCCGCCCCAAGCCCGGAAACCAGCCTTGGATGTACGTCAAACCGCGGGTGGCGGTCTGGGCGGTGGTGCGCCCGGATAGGCGTGTCACGGTCCTTTCTTGCCCTTCGCATCCTAACAAAGGCCACGGGGCGTGGCAGAAAGGCAAGATCATGGGTTTCGCACGAATCCTGCAGGGGCTGGACACCATCACCGCGGAAGGCGCACGCGCCGAACAGGCCGCGCGTCTGGGCTTTCTTGAATGGGCGCTTGGCCTGGACAGGGGCGCAAAGGATGCCGCTTGCGCGGCTTTGGACGGGTTAAACTCGGGCCAGCGCCATAGTGTGGCAGCTGAAACCTTTGTGGGTTTCGTACGTACCGTGGCAACGACAGATGCCGCGCGCCCGTTACGGCGCGGCGGTGCATTTGCGCGCCGCAAAACGTTTCACTGACCTGATTTCAAAGAAAAAAGCGGCAGCACCAGGGAGGAGGAGAGGTGCTACCGCTCATTTCACGTACCAGCCCCAGGGAGGAGGAGAGGGACCGATACGATGCGGTGTCACACCCGAAGGTGCGCGAATAAAAGGTGCGGCGACATCAGGGAGGAGGTCGATGCCGCCGCCAATCACAGACCCTCCAGGGAGGAGGAGAGGAGAGCCTGATCTCAAAATTCGGGACCCGAAGGTCTTTGGTTGTTAGAGGTGTTGACCCCTGAAAATCAGCCCACCCAGACCCAACTGGGCCAATGCAATTGCTCCGATCGCCTGAACGTCCTGTGTCGTGCGGCGCAATTTGCGCTGCGACCACGGGGCGGCGCGCCAGAATGACCAGCCGGTCAGCGGAATGTAACGAACGTTTCTCATCTTGCACCTCTGTGCGGTGGCGGGTGTTTCATCTGTTGGGTTAAAGATAGGGAAATGCTGCACGTGCACAATGGTTTTTTGCCTCAATGCTGCTATGCAGCAATTGCATAGGCTGCACGCCCAGAATTGAGGCAGCGAAAAGCCCTGTTGCGCGTTTTGAAGGCACGCCTTGAGATTTCGCAAAAAGCTGCCACCTATTGCAGCAACAAGAGGAGAGATTGAGCATGGCCGTGACGAAGCAGATTATCGAAGACACTTTGGCACGCCTTGCCTTGCCCGACGGCGGCACCCTGATCAGCCGCGATATGATTCGTGCGCTGGCAATCGAAGGGGGAGCAGTGCGGTTTGTGATCGAGGCGCCAAGCCCCGAGATCGCGCAACAGATGGAACCCTTGCGCGCCGCCGCTGCCAAGCTGGTTGAAGACCTGGACGGAGTGACTTCTGTTTCCGTGTTACTGACGGCCCACGGACCAGCCCCCAAGGCCCCTGCCGCGCCCAGCCTGAAAATCGGCGGCCATCCCAAGCCGCAGGACGGACCGACCAAACCATCGGGTGTTGACCGGATACTGGCCATCGGTTCGGGCAAGGGCGGTGTCGGTAAATCAACCGTGTCCTCAAACCTTGCCGTGGCGCTGGCGCGGGCAGGGCGCAAGGTGGGGCTGCTGGATGCGGATATCTATGGCCCCAGCCAACCGCGCATGATGGGGGTCAACAAACGCCCCGCATCTCCGGATGGAAAGACTATTATCCCGTTGCATGCGCACGGCGTTACACTGATGTCGATCGGTTTCATGCTGGAAGAAGGCAAGGCCGTGGTCTGGCGTGGCCCCATGCTGATGGGAGCCTTGCAGCAAATGCTGGGTCAGGTCGAATGGGGCGAACTCGATGTGCTGATCGTCGATCTGCCGCCGGGAACGGGTGATGTTCAGCTGACATTGTGCACCAAATCGCAGGTTACGGGCGCGATTGTGGTCAGCACGCCGCAGGATGTGGCGTTGATTGATGCCCGTAAGGCGCTTGATATGTTTGATACTCTGAAAACGCCGGTTCTGGGCCTGATCGAGAATATGTCGATGTTTGTGTGTCCTGATTGTGGATCAGAGCATCGGATCTTCGGGCAGGGCGGCGTGGCAAGCGAGGCTGAAAGGCTGGGTGTTCCATTGCTGGGGGCATTGCCGATTGATCTGGAGACGCGTCTTGCCGGTGATGGTGGCACACCGATCGCAGCCGGTGACAGCGCGGCCGCGCAAGCCTATGCAAAGATCGCCGAAGGGCTGATCAAGGGCGGCATGGCCTGATTGCACTGAAACGGGGTACCCGCCGGCGTTCCAAATTTACGGGAATTGATGGGACGCAGTGCGCGCAACCGTTCTAAAAGCGCGAATCAATCAGTGATTCAGCTGAATTTCGTCAGGATTCGCGGGTAATTTCCTCTACGTTTGGTGGAACAAAGCAAAAACATCGACGGCAGCTCCAATTTTGATCGAAAAAAATGGGAATTTGTGGGAAGAATACGCGCTTTCGCATTATCTACCAGATATAGTGCTCAGAAATCCATAAATCGCAATTGAATGTGTCGAAAGGTCCAATTTTCGCACCATATCTTGTCTTTTCGGTGCGCTGAAAACAAGATTTAGCAGTGATTTCCCATAAAAAACTGTTGCCTCCCATGAATTCCCATCTTATCCATAATGCATGAGATGAGAACGAGACAGCAGGGGCGCTAAACGACCCCGAACACAAAAAACTCTAGCAGGTTTCATACAGGTACCTCGCTTTCATCTAATTGAAGATCCGGCGCGCGGGCGAGCAGACATCCCCCCAGGTGGCGCGCGCAGCTGGACATCCCGCGAAAGCGGACGAGGGCGGCAGGTTGATCAGTGGCAGCAGATCAACCTGCCGTTTCCACATTCTGGGGACGAAAATTCAGCGCTGTTTCAAGTTTTTTGGGGTGGCGTAATGTGAGGGACCAGTAAGTTGGGTCGCAGATTCAGAGGCGAAAGCCATCACAAGGTGGATGCGAAGGGCAGGGTGTCTATCCCGGCCTCGTTTCGTCGTGTGATCGAAGCGTCTGATCCGAACTGGACCGATGGTCTTAATCCCGAACTGGTGATCGTATACGGCGATCATCGTCGCAATTACCTGGAATGCTACACAATGGAGGCGATCGACGAGGTCGATGCCAAGATTGATGCGTTGCCGCGCGGCTCAATGGAGCGCAAGATGTTGCAGCGCCTGTTCCACGGACAGTCTTTTCCGACAAATATAGACGAGACCGGCCGTCTGGTTCTGCCCGCAAAACTGCGCCAGAAAATCGCGCTTGATGCAGAGGCATTTTTCATCGCGGCGGGCGATACGTTCCAGATCTGGAAGCCCGAGACCTACGAAACCGAAGAGTTGGCCAAAACCGAAGACTGGCTGGACGAATTGCCGGACGATTTCGATCCGCTGGTTTATCTGGATGGTCCAAAGGGGGATTAAGGTTATGGCTGCTGCGGCCCGCCCCGATCAGACTGCCCCGCACACCCCTGTTTTATTGCGCCCCTTGCTGGCGGCAGTCGCCCCGGTGACAGGAACCTGGCTTGACGGCACATTCGGCGCGGGTGGCTATACGAAAGGTTTGCTGGATGCAGGTGCCGCGCGTGTCATCGCGGTGGATCGTGACCCGCTGGCCTTTGAAATGGCGCAAAGCTGGGCCGCGGACTACAGCGGGCGCATCGTGATGCAGTTGGGTGTGTTTTCGCGCATGGACGAATATGCGACCGGCCTAGATGGCGTGGTGCTTGATCTGGGCGTGTCGTCAATGCAGCTTGATCAGGCTGATCGCGGGTTTTCGTTCATGAAGGATGGCCCGCTGGATATGCGGATGTCGCAAAGCGGGATATCTGCGGCCGATATCGTCAATACGGCCGACGCAGAAACGCTGGCAGATATTCTTTTTCATTACGGTGAAGAACGCGCCAGCCGCCGGATCGCGGCGGCCATTTTACGCGCCCGGGCCGAGGCGCCGATCACGACCACGCTGCGCCTTGCCGGAATAATCGAAAGCTGTCTGCCGCGCGCCAAACCGGGCCAGTCGCATACCGCGACACGCAGTTTTCAGGCGCTGCGCATCGCGGTAAATGATGAATATAAAGAGCTTTTTCAGGGGCTTATGGCCGCAGAGCGTGTATTGCGCCCCGGTGGGCAGTTGGCGGTTGTCAGTTTTCATTCCATCGAAGACCGGATGGTCAAACGGTTCTTGCAGGCGCGTTCCGGCGGGGGTGGCCGTGCAAACCGCTATGCGCCCGAAACAGTGGCTGATGCGCCTCATTTTACCCAGAAAACCCGCAAGGCCATTGGACCTGATGCGCAGGAACTGGCGGAAAATCCGCGCGCGCGTTCTGCGAAATTGCGTGTTGCTGTCCGTACTGATGTGCCGTCAGACAGCGGGACGCAACCGGATGAAAAATCAATTGGCATGCCGATGTTAAAGGATACGAAGTAAGATGCGCAGTTTCATGTTTTTGCTGACAGCGATGGCGGTGATCGCGATGGCGTTCTGGGCTTATCGCGAAAATTATTCGACGCAGCGTGCGCTCAGCGAAACCACCCGTTTGCATAAGGAAATCGGTGAAACCCGCGCGCGGCTGGCTGTGCTGCGCGCCGAATGGGCCTATCTGAACCGGCCCGACAGGCTGCGCGAGTTGACGGAAATCAACTTTGACCGTCTGGGCCTGCTGCCGCTGCGGCCAGACCAGTTTGGCAAGGTTGATCAGGTTGGCTATCCGATGCCCGAAGCATTGCCGATCAGCAATGCGATCGACGTGGCAAATACGGAGGAGACACAGTGATCCGTACGCCGCTTCGTCCGCTTGCCCGTATCCTGGAGGCCCGCAAAAAGGGGGAAAACCCCGACGCGATCGAGCGCGAGAATATTCGCATTCGCCACGAACAGATACGTGACAAGGCGCGCGCCCGTGCCGAAGGGCGGCTTCTTGTGCTTGGTGTGTTCTTTTTCTGCGCATTTGCCGTTGTCGGTGCGCGTATGGGGATGCTGGCCACCAGCGACCCCACCGAACCTCTTGCCAGCGCAACCGGCGCTGCCATCAACGCAAGCCGCGCCGATATCGTAGACCGGCATGGCCGCATTCTGGCGACGAATTTCGATACCTATTCGCTTTACGCCCAACCGCCGCACATGGTGGACAAGGTTGCGGCCGCCGATGCGCTTGTCGCCATTTTCCCCGATCTGGATCGTGAACGGCTTAAGCGCCAGTTCACCGGAAACCGCAAATTTGTCTGGATCAAGCGCAAGATCAGTCCGGAACAAAAACAGGCGGTTCATGATATCGGCGATCCCGGCCTGTTATTCGGCCCGCGCGAGATGCGGCTTTATCCCAATGGCAAGCTGGCAGCGCATGTGCTGGGCGGTGCGTCTTTCGGAAAAGAGGGTGTCAATGCAGCCGAAGTGATCGGCGTGGCCGGTGTCGAGAAATATTTTGACAGCTATTTGCGCGATCCGGCCCGGCAGGGCGCACCGCTGGAACTGTCGCTGGATCTGACCATTCAGGCGGCATCCGAACGGGTGTTGTACGGCGGCATGAAATTGATGAATGCCAAGGGCGCAACCTCCATCCTGATGGATGTGCACACAGGCGAAGTGATTTCGGTTGTATCGCTGCCCAGCTTTGATCCCAACGACCGGCCAAGACCGCCGACATCGGGTGACCCGTCCGACAGCCCGCTGTTCAACCGTGCGGTGCAGGGTGTCTATGAACTGGGATCGGTGTTCAAGATTTTCACCACTGCGCAGGCGATGGATCTGGGGCTGGTCAATCCGGCGACGATCATCGACATTCGTGGGCCGCTGCAATGGGGCAAGTTCCGAATTCGGGATTTTCGCAATTACGGCAAGGAATTGTCGGTCACGAACATTATCGTCAAATCGTCCAACATCGGCACTGCCCGTCTGGCACAGCAGATCGGTGCAGGCCGGCAGCGCGAATTCATGCAGTCGCTTGGCATGCTGGAGGCAACACCGTTCGAAATCGTCGAAGCGCAGGGCGGCCAGCCTCTGTTGCCAAAGAACTGGTCTGAACTGAGCACGATGACCATATCCTACGGTCATGGCCTGAGCACGAGCCCGATGCATCTGGCGGCGGGATATGCGGCCATCGCAAATGGCGGACATTACGTGAAACCGACGATCCTTAAACAAAGTGGTCCGGTTTCGGGGCCACGCGTGATTTCCGAACAGTCCGCCGCCGCATCGCGCATGATGCTGCGTCAGGTTGTAACCGAAGGCACCGCCAGTTTCGGCGAAGTGCCGGGCTATGCGGTTGGTGGGAAAACCGGCACTGCGGACAAGCCGAAGGCGCGCGGTGGCGGCTATTATGAAAACAAGGTGATCGCGACATTCGCCAGCATCTTTCCCGCGCACGATCCGAAATACGTCCTGATTGTTACGCTGGATGAACCGTCTGAAAATTCCGGCGATGAACCACGCCGCACCGCAGGCTGGACAGCGGTGCCTGTCGCGGCGGAAATGATTGGTCGCATTGCCCCGCTTTTGGGCTTGCGACCCAATATTGAACCCGGGAAGCTGGCTGGTATAACGCTGACATCGAATTAGGGAAGACCGCTTTGGGGGCAGGGCCGATGAGCAAAACACTGGCTGCGTTGGGCCTGACAGCACCCGGAGGACGGGATGTTGCAATCACCGGATTGAGCGTCGACAGCCGCGATGTGAAGCCGGGCCATCTGTTTGCAGCACTTCCCGGTTCAAAAATGCATGGCGGGGAATTCATTCAATATGCCTTGCGAATGGATGCGGCCGCGATCCTGACGGATCCCGAAGGGGCTGCGATTGCCAAGAACGAACTGGATGCATCTGATGCGATTCTGATCGTAACGGAAGACCCGCGCCAAACGCTTGCCTATGCCGCCGCCCTGTGGTTCGGCGCACAACCTGCGACAATGGTTGCGGTGACAGGAACGAATGGCAAGACATCCGTGGCCAGTTTCGTGCGCCAGATCTGGGTGGAAATGGGATACAGCGCCGTCAATCTGGGGACGACCGGTGTCGAGGGAAGCTGGACCGCGCCTTTGGCGCACACAACGCCCGAACCGATCACCTTGCACCGCGCGCTGGCCGAGGCGGCGAAAAACGGTGTCACACATGCAGCAATGGAGGCGTCAAGCCACGGGCTGGATCAGCGCCGGCTTGACGGGGTTCATCTGCGAGCGGCCGGATTTTCCAATTTTTCGCAGGATCATCTGGATTACCACAACACGTTCGAAGAATATTTCGCCGCCAAGGCGGGCCTGTTCCGCCGCGTGTTGCCCGAAGACGGCAGCGCCGTGATCAATATCGATGATCCCAAGGGCGTTGATATGCTGGCGATTGCAACAGCGCGTGGTCACGATGTGATCAGTGTGGGGCGCGATGGCGGTGATATTCACATTCAGGGCCAGCGGTTTGATGCGACAGGGCAGGATGTCCGGTTTTCCTATCAGGACAAGGTGCATCAGATCAGGCTGAACCTGATCGGCGGCTTTCAGGCCGACAACGTGATGCTGGCGGCGGGCCTTGTGATGGCGTGCGGCGAAGAGCCAGCGCGTGTGTTTGAAACACTCGAACATCTGGTCACGGTGCGCGGGCGCATGCAGCTTGTGGCGACGCGTGACAATGGCGCGTCTGTCTTTGTCGATTTTGCACATACGCCCGATGCGATTTCCACGGCGCTTCAGGCGTTGCGCCCGCATGTGCTGGGACGTCTGATTGCGATTGTCGGGGCGGGCGGGGATCGTGATGCAACCAAGCGCCCGTTGATGGGGCGGGCGGCGTCGGAACACGCCGATCTGGTGATTGTGACAGATGACAATCCGCGCAGCGAAGACCCCGAGATTATCCGTTCCGAGGTTTTGCTGGGCGCGCCGGACGCAACCGAAATCGGTGATCGTGCCGAAGCGATCCTGCGCGGGGTCGATGCGCTGGGGCCGGGCGATGCGCTGCTGATCTGTGGCAAGGGGCATGAAACCGGACAGATCGTCGGGGATGACGTTCTGCCTTTTGATGATGCCGAACAGGCCAGCGTCGCTGTGGCTGCTTTGGACGGGCGGCTGGCATGACGCTTTGGACCGCGCAGCAGGCAGAGGATGCAACGGGTGGAACATCCACAGCCGATTGGTCCACGTCGGGTGTGTCCATCGATACCCGCAGTTTACAGCCCGGTGATTTGTTTGTGGCCTTGCAGGCTGCGCGCGACGGGCATGAATTTGTAGCGCAGGCGTTCGAACGTGGCGCTGCGGCGGCCCTTGTCAGCCATGTGCCGGACGGTGTGCGCCCGGATGCGCCATTGCTGATCGTGCCGGACGTGTTGCAGGCACTGGTTGCACTGGGGCAGGCAGCGCGCGCGCGCACCAAGGCCCGCGTTGTGGCGATCACCGGATCGGTTGGCAAAACATCGACCAAGGAGATGGTGCGGGCCATGCTGGCAAGTCAGGGTAAGGTTCATGCCGCCGAGGCCAGTTACAACAATCACTGGGGCGTGCCGCTGACGCTGGCGCGGATGCCGCAGGACAGTGATTTTGCCGTGATCGAAATTGGAATGAACCATCCCGGCGAGATTGCTCCGCTGGCGCGTATGGCGCGACCGGATGTGGCGCTGATTACCACAATTGCCGCTGCCCATCTGGAAGCGTTCGACAATATTGACGGGATTGCCCACGAAAAGGCCGCGATCATGGACGGATTGGGCGAAGGGGGCATCGCGGTCTTGAACGCTGATGTGGAGCAGATCCCGATCCTGCGTGAAAAGGCGGTGAACGTTGGTGCGCAAATCATTGAATTTGGTGAAAAAGCATCTGATTACCATCTGGACGACGTGATCCTGAGCAATGAAACAACCGTGGTCAAAGCCACCGCTTTTGGCGTGCCTGTGCTGTTCCGTATCCAGACAGCCGGGCGTCATTTTGCAATGAACGGGCTGGGCGCTTTGGCGGCGGCACAGGCATTGGGGGCCGATCTGGCGATGTCGGCGCAGGGTTTGGGGCGCTGGCATCCCTATAAGGGGCGCGGCGCACGGGAAAAGATCGTTCTGGATCCTGTCGAAACGGATCAGGTACTGGACCTGCTGGACGATTCATACAATGCCAATCCAACCTCACTGGCCGCAGCACTTGAAGTGCTGGCGGTTGCGCAAGTGCATAACGGGTTGGGCCGCGTGGCCCAGGGGCGGCGCATTGCCTTTCTGGGCGACATGAAGGAACTGGGCTCAAACGAGGCGGAGTTGCACCGCGATATCGCCACCCTGCCAGCGCTGTCGCAGATTGACCGCGTGCACTGCATCGGCCCCTTGATGAAGCATCTTTATGCGGCCTTGCCCGATCACCAGCGCGGTGTCTGGGTGGAAACCAGTCGGGCGCTGCTGGACGATGGCCTGCGCCGTCATCTGGACAGCGGCGATGTTGTGCTGGCCAAGGGGTCATTAAGCATGAAACTGGGCCTGATCGTTGACGCCATCCGAAAAATGGGCCATGCGCTCCCACAGGACGAGACACAAGATGATGAGTAGGGACCGCTGAAATGCTCTATTGGTTGACCGCACTTTCAGACGGGGGGGATGTGTTCAACCTGTTCCGGTACATCACATTCCGTGCAGGGGGCGCGTTTCTGACGGCGCTGGTATTCGGTTTCCTGTTCGGAAAACCGCTTATTTCCGTGTTGCGGCGCAGACAGGGCAAAGGCCAGCCCATCCGCGATGACGGGCCAGAGGGCCATTTCATCAAGGCCGGAACCCCCACTATGGGCGGGTTGCTGATCGTTGGCGCGCTGCTGACATCCACGCTGCTTTGGGCGCGTCTGGACAATCCCTACATCTGGATGGTGTTGTTCGTGACAATGTCTTTTGCCGCCATCGGGTTTGCCGATGATTATGCCAAGGTGTCAAAGCAGACCACCGGTGGCGTATCGGGGCGCGTGCGTATGGTTCTGGGCCTGCTGATTGCGGCCATTGCGGGCTTTTGGGCGGCGCAGTACCATCCCGAAGGGCTGCAAAACCAGTTGGCGCTGCCTGTCTTCAAGGACACGCTGATCAATCTGGGGTTCCTGTTCGTGCCGTTTGCCATTCTTGTCATTGTCGGGGCGGCCAACGCGGTGAACCTGACAGACGGTCTGGACGGGCTGGCGATCATGCCGGTGATGATCGCCTCGGGCACGCTGGGGATCATCGCCTATGCCGTTGGTCGTGTCGACTTTACCGAATATCTGGATGTGCATTATGTGCCGGGAACGGGTGAAATCCTGATCTTTACGGCGGGTCTTTTTGGCGGCGGACTTGGCTTTCTTTGGTACAATGCGCCCCCTGCGGCCGTGTTCATGGGCGATACCGGATCGCTGGCGCTGGGCGGCGCGCTGGGTGCGATTGCGGTTGCCACGAAACACGAACTGGTGCTGGCTATCGTAGGTGGCCTGTTCGTGGTCGAGGCGCTGTCGGTGATCATTCAGGTGCTGTATTTCAAGCGCACCGGTAAACGTGTCTTCCTGATGGCGCCGATCCACCACCACTATGAAAAAAAGGGATGGGCGGAACCGCAGATCGTGATCCGTTTCTGGATTATTTCCCTGATCCTCGCCATGATCGGGCTTGCCACACTGAAAGTCCGGTAGGGGGTTGGGCATGCGTATGCGTTTGAGACAAAACCAATGATCGCAACCCAGGGATTTGCCGGAAAAACTGTGGCTGTTCTGGGGTTGGGGCGCTCTGGTCTGAGTGCCGCGCTGTCTTTGCGGGCGGGCGGGGCGCATGCGATCTGCTGGGATGACAATGCCGATGCCCGCGCAAAGGCGCAAGCAGAAGGGTTGGATATCGTCGATTTGCGTAACCAGGGCGCTTTTGATGACGCAGCGGCGCTGATCGTGTCCCCCGGAATTGCGCATCTTTATCCGGCACCGCACCCTGTTGTGGTCCTTGCGCAGGCGGCGGGCGTGCCGGTTGACAACGATATCGGTCTGTTCTTCCGCTCGTTCGCGACATCGGACTGGGACAGTTTCGATACCGCCCCGCGGGTGATCGCGGTGACGGGATCAAACGGAAAATCCACGACATCGGCCTTGATTCATCACATTCTGACCCATGTCGGGCGCCCTGCCCAACTGGCCGGAAATATCGGGCGCGGGGTGCTGGATATCGATCCCGCAATCGATGGTGAGGTAGTTGTTCTGGAACTGTCCAGTTACCAGACGGAACTGGCCCGCGCGCTGACGCCCGACATTGCTGTTTTTACCAACCTGTCCCCTGATCATCTGGATCGTCATGCGGGATTGGGCGGATACTTTGCCGCCAAACGCCGCCTGTTTGCAGAAGGCGGGCCGGATCGTGCCGTTATCGGTGTCGATGAACCGGAAGGGCAGTATCTTGCCGGGCAACTGTCCGAAGGGCCGGGGGATGATCGGGTGATCCGGATATCGTCCGGGCAAAAACTGTCCGGGCCGGGCTGGCATGTCTTCGCGCGCAAGGGGTTCCTCTCAGAGCATCGCAACGGGCGGCAGGTTGGTTCTGTCGATCTGCGCGGTATCGCCGGATTGCCCGGCGCGCATAATCATCAGAACGCCTGTGCTGCCTATGCCGCCTGCCGCACACTTGGATTTGCGCCCAAAGTGATCGAAGCGGCCTTTCACAGCTTTGCGGGGCTGCCGCACCGCAGCCAGATCATTGCGCAGGCGGATGGTGTGACCTTTGTGAATGACAGCAAGGCCACCAATGTCGACAGTGCCGCCAAAGCGCTAAGCGCCTTTCAGAACATTCGCTGGATTTGCGGCGGTCTGGAAAAAGAAGGCGGGCTGGACGGGTTGAAGAATGCGACCAGCCAAGTCGCCAAAGCCTATGTGATCGGGCGCGAGGCGGCGGCCTTCGCGATGCAACTGAACGTTGAAGCCGAGGTGTGCAATACGATGGATATCGCAGTGGCCCGCGCGATTGACGATGCACAAGAGGGCGAAACCGTGTTGCTGGCCCCTGCGGCGGCAAGTTTCGATCAATATGACAGTTTCGAGCGGCGCGGAGAGGATTTTATCGCGCAGGTCAAGGCAAGGCTGGGGTGATCCTAAGCGGCGGCGATGGCGGTACCAGCGGCCCAGCCCGATGACCATGCCCATTGGAAATTATAGCCGCCCAGCCAGCCGGTCACATCGACCGCTTCACCGATGAAATAGAGGTTCGGCACCGATCTGCTTTGCATGGTCCTTGCATCCAGCGCATCGGTATCAATGCCGCCCAGCGTCACCTCGGCGGTGCGGTATCCTTCTGATCCATTGGCAGTGATGCGCCAGTTTTTCAGATCATGTTGCAACGCTTTCAGGGCGGCATCCGACTGGTCCGCCAGATTGCCACCCATGGGCATGAAATGCGCCAGATGATCGACCAGCCGTGTGGGCAGAACCTGCGCCAGTTCCGTTGTCAGATTGCGCCGCCCGCCGGTCTGGCGTTGAGTGCGCAACCTTTCAAACAGATCGATACCGGGAAGCAGATCAACGCAAATCTCTTCGCCTTCGCGCCAGTAGGACGAGATTTGCAGGATCGACGGTCCTGACAGGCCGCGATGGGTGAACAGCATCGCTTCGTCGAAACTTGCACGCGCATTGTGTATGCGTGCCGGGGTTGCGACACCGGCAAGCGGCGCAAATCGCCCGTCCGGAAAGGTCAGCGGCACCAGTGCGGGGCGGGTTTCGGTTACCGGCAGGCCGAACTGGCGCGCAATATCATAGGCAAAGCCCGAAGCGCCCATTTTCGGAATGGATTTGCCACCGGTTGCGATCACTACGTTTGTGGCAGATATCTTGCGCCCGTCGCCCAGATCAAGATCAAAACCTTGCGGCGATTTCGCAATGCGCGACACAGATGTGTTCAGTTCAAGCGCGGCATCCGCGTTTTTCATTTCGGCCAGAAGCATCGCAATGATGTCTTTGGCAGAGTGGTCGCAAAACAACTGGCCCAGCGTTTTTTCATGGTAGGCAATACCGTGACGGGCAACCAGATCAATGAAATCCCATTGCGTGTATCGCGCCAGCGCCGATTTCGCGAAATGCGGATTGCCCGAGATAAAGTTTTCCGGACTGGCGTAAAGATTGGTAAAGTTGCAGCGCCCGCCGCCTGATATTCGGATTTTTTCGCCCGGGGCCTTGGCGTGATCAATCACCAGACACGATCCGCCGGCATGGGCGGCGCACATCATTCCGGCGGCTCCGGCACCAATGATCACCGTTTCGAAGTGCAAGCGTGTCCTCATAACCTTGCAGGTGACGCGCTTCTTGCGCCAGTGCAAGAGGAAGACACTGGCGCAACGATGTTTTTCGCGCTAAACTCTGCCTCAGATCCCGAAAAGGGACGATGTTGAGGCAGTGATCGGCGGTGATCCATGACGGAAATGGTCTATGGCGCGGTTCCTATGCGGGACGGCGAACCAATTTTACCAAAATGGTGGCGGACCATCGACAAATGGTCGATGTCCTGTGTTCTGATCCTTTTCGCGATCGGAATTCTGTTGGGTTTGGCGGCATCGCCGCCGCTGGCAGCCAAGAACGGGTTTGAACCGTTCCATTATGTTCAGCGGCAGGCGTTTTTTGGCGGTCTGGCTTTGATAGCGATGTTTCTGACATCCATGATGACGCCGCTGGTGGTGCGCCGGTTGTCAGTCATCGGTTTTCTTGTGGCCTTTGTTGCGATGGCGTTCCTGCCGGTTTTCGGCACCGATTTCGGCAAAGGGGCCATGCGCTGGTACTCTCTTGGGTTTGCCTCGATCCAGCCGTCGGAATTTCTGAAGCCCGGATTTGTCGTTGTGGCGGCGTGGATGATGGCCGCAGGCCAGGAAATCAACGGACCGCCCGGGCGAACCTGGTCGTTTGTCCTGTGTATCACGATCGTTCTGATGCTGGCCTTGCAGCCTGATTTTGGACAGGCGTGTCTTGTGTTGTTCGGCTGGGGCGTCATGTATTTCGTTGCAGGTGCGCCGATGCTGTTGCTGGTGGGCATGGCCTGTCTGGTCATTCTGGCCGGCACGGTTGCCTATTCGAATTCAGAACATTTTGCCCGCCGAATTGATGGCTTTCTGTCGCCGGACGTAGACCCGACAACCCAGTTGGGATATGCAACTAACGCCATTCGCGAAGGTGGTCTGTTCGGCGTGGGTGTTGGCGAGGGCGAAGTCAAATGGTCGCTTCCCGATGCGCACACGGATTTCATCGTGGCCGTCGCCGCCGAGGAGTACGGCCTTGTTCTGGTGCTGGTCATCATTGCGCTTTATTCGATTGTTGTGGTCCGTTCGCTTTTGCGGCTGATGCGGGAACGTGATCCGTTCATCCGGTTGGCCGGTACCGGAATGGCGTGTATTTTTGGTGTGCAGGCCATGATCAACATGGGCGTGGCCGTCCGGTTGTTGCCAGCCAAGGGCATGACATTGCCGTTTGTCAGTTACGGCGGATCCTCCCTGATTGCGGGCGGCATTGCGGTTGGTATTTTGCTGGCCTTCACCCGCACCCGCCCGCAAGGCGGCATCGGCGATCTGCTAAGGAGCGGGCTGCGATGAACGCGCGCGAAAACCGCTTTGGTGGGTGTCATGCGTGATGGGCCACTGATCGTCATCGCGGCAGGCGGCACTGGCGGCCACATGTTTCCCGCCCAGGCACTGGCCGAGGCGATGACGGGGCGCGGCTGGCGGGTCAAACTTTCGACGGATGCGCGCGGTGCGCGCTATACGGGCGGATTTCCCGATACAACTGAGATCGAACAGATCAGCAGCGCAACATTTGCCCGCGGCGGTGTTGTGCAAAAAGCGATTGTTCCGTTCCGCTTGGCGGCGGGTATCCTTGCCGCGACGTTCAAGATGGTCAAGGATCGCCCTGCTATCGTGGTGGGCTTTGGCGGATATCCAACCATTCCGGCCATGGCGGCGGCGTTCTTGTTGCGCAGGCCGCGTATGATCCATGAACAGAACGGTGTGCTGGGCAAGGTGAATAGACTGTTCGCGCGCAAGGTTGATGCGGTGGCATGCGGTGTCTGGCCAACAGACCTGCCAGAAGGCGCAGAAGGTGTGCATGTGGGCAACCCGGTGCGCGGGGCCATTCTGGAACGTGCAGGCGCGCCCTATATTCCACCGGGCGATTATCCGATGTCCGTTCTGGTGATGGGCGGCAGTCAGGGTGCGCGCATTCTGTCTGATGTGGTGCCGCCTGCCTTGGCCAATTTGCCGGTGAAATGGCTTAAGAACATCCGTGTTGCCCATCAGGCCCGCGAGGAAGACGGCCAGCGCGTTGCAGATTTTTATGCCGAACATGGCATTGATGCCGAAGTGCAGCCCTTTTTCAAGAACGTACCCCGCAGGATGAGCGAAGCCCAGTTGGTGATCAGCCGCGCGGGTGCTTCCACGATTGCGGATCTTACGGTGATCGGTCGCCCGTCGATCCTGATCCCGTTCGCGGCTGCGGCAGGCGATCATCAAACCGCAAATGCGCGCGGACTGGTGCAGGCGGGTGGGGCCATTCTGATTCCGGAAAAGGCGCTGACGGTCGATGCGCTGGCCGAACAGATCGAAATTGTTTTTTCCGATTCCAAAGGCGCCACGAAAATGGCAAATGCCGTGCTGGGCGCTGGCCGTGCCGATGCCACGGACAGGCTGGTCGATATGGTTCTGTCCCTGAGCAAGGAGATTGATTGATGAATGCAGCCACCAAACTTCCCGGTGATGTGGGGCCGATCCATTTTGTCGGAATCGGCGGAATCGGGATGTCGGGCATCGCCGAAGTGTTGCTGAACCTTGACTACACGGTGCAGGGCTCTGACCTAAAGGCATCCAAGATCACCGACAGGCTGGCTGCAAGTGGTGCGACAATTTTCGAAGGCCAGCGGCCCGAAAACCTGGAAGGTGCCGAGGTTGTTGTGATTTCCTCGGCGATCAAGAAAGGCAATCCCGAACTGGACGAGGCGCGGCGCCTGGGCCTGCCGATCGTGCGGCGCGCCGAAATGCTGGCGGAATTGATGCGGCTGAAATCAAACATCGCCGTGGCGGGCACCCATGGCAAAACGACAACGACGACCATGATGGCCGAATTGATGGTCGCAGGCGGGTTTGATCCGACGGTGGTGAATGGCGGTATAATCCACGCCTACAGGTCGAACGCCCGCATGGGGCAGGGCGAATGGATGGTCGTCGAAGCAGACGAAAGCGACGGCACGTTCAACCGGTTGCCCGCAACCATCGCCATTGTCACCAATATCGACCCCGAACACATGGAACACTGGGGCGATTTTGATACGCTGCGGCAGGGGTTTCTGGATTTCGTATCCAACATCCCGTTTTACGGGGTCGCGGTTTGCTGCACCGATCACAACGAAGTGCAGGCGCTGGTGGGCAAGGTTACTGACCGGCGGATTGTCACCTACGGGTTCAACGCACAGGCCGATGTGCGCGCCGTGAACCTGAAATACAAAGCCGGCGTGGCGCATTTCGATATCGCGCTGCAAGCCGAGGGCAAACTGATCAAAGGCTGCACATTGCCGATGCCGGGCGATCATAACGTATCCAATGCCCTGTCGGCGGTCGCAGTGGCGCGCCATCTTGGCATGAAACAGGATGAAATCCGCACCGCGTTGGCAAATTTTGGCGGTGTGAACCGGCGATTTACCAAAGTGGGGGAAGTCGACGGCGTTACCATTATCGACGATTATGGCCACCACCCGGTTGAAATAGCAGCGGTTTTGCGCGCCGCGCGTCAGGCAACCGAAGGTCGCGTGATCGCGATCCACCAGCCGCACCGTTATACGCGGCTGCATTCTCTGTTTGATGATTTCTGTGCCTGTTTCAATGACGCGGATGTCGTTGCGATTGCGGATGTCTATGCAGCTGGCGAAGACCCCATCGCGGGGGCCAGCCGCGACGATCTGGTGTCGGGTCTAATCCGCTACGGGCACCGCCACGCTCGCGCCATCGACAACGAAGACGATCTGGCCCGTCTTGTGCGTGAACAGGCCGGCCCCGGTGATATGGTCGTTTGCCTAGGGGCGGGCACCATCAGTGCATGGGCCCACGGTTTACCAGACCGGCTGGCCAAGGGATAGCGGTATGAGAGATACACTACAGCGTCGGATCGGACCCGGATTGCTGGCAGTGTATGGCGTCGTTGTTCAGTCGTTAACGGGTTTGATTTGGGCGGGAGCGGCATGAATATCGTCCTGATACTTGCCTGTCTCTGGGCTCTGGCGTCTGCGGTGGTTGCAATGCTGCCGATGCGATACCAGTATGTTCCCGGTTTTGCGCTGTTGTTGATGGCGCCGGTTTTGATCTTTCTGATCGGCCTGCAATACGGATGGGAATTTTCCGTGTTGGGGGCGGCTGCCTTTGTGTCGATGTTCCGCAATCCTCTGCGTTATTTCTATCAGCGTTTCCGTGGCCGCCATCCCGAGGTTCCAAAATGACGTATTCCCTTATTCTGGCTTGTATGTGGGCCGTGATCGCAAATGTTCTGGCGATGACACCCAGCCGCGACAACCACTGGCGCAATGCCTATATCCTGATCGCCATCGGGATCCCGCTATTGGGATATGTGACCTATCAGAATGGACCGTGGGTGGGGCTGTTCGTGCTGGTCGCAGGCATTAGCGTTTTGCGCTGGCCGGTGATCTACCTGACGCGCTGGTTGCGTAAGGCCGGGCGCCATGGCAGTTGAGGCCCTGTTGTTTATGGCGGCCACGGCTGCCATTGCGGCCTTGATCACAGGCAGTGCGCGTTATTTCGGCTTGACCCGCTTGTTGCGCATCCTGCTGGTTCTGTGGATTGTGCTGAGTGTGGTTTTGTTTCTATTGGCATTGAGCACACCATCATTTGACCGGCGGATTTTTCTGTCGCTCTGGCTGTATTTCGCACTGCCGGCCTTTTGTGGAGGCGCGCTTGCATCCTGGGGGGTAGGGCGGATCATGGGAAAGGGTTAAACATGATTGAAGTTGCGGAAGTTCTGGGCGGGGTCGTTCTGACCTTTATCATCTGGATCGTGCTGTCCTTTGTTGCAGGGTGGCGGCGCAATCGCAGGCTGTTCGGTTTTCTTTTCCTGTTTGCCATTCTGTTTCACGCGGTCTGGATCAAATACGGCGTGGGGGAATCTCCGCTGGATCCGCCCGCTCTTACATCGCAGCTGGCGGTTCTGTTTTATGGCTGTGCTGCCTATGTTGTCGGCCTGATGTTTGGCGGCTTGTCCCGTCTGATCCGGGGCCGCAAGAAACCTGACCCGTCAAATCCGGATCACGGTTCGTGACGGCACTGCCGACACCAAGAGGCCGGTTGAGCGAGGCGCGCAATCTGTCCGATCTGACGTGGCTGCGCGTTGGCGGGCCGGCGGATTTCCTGTTTCAGCCCGAAGATGCCGATGACCTTGCCGCCTTTCTGGCGGCCCTTGATCCCGGTATCGCGGTCTTTCCCATGGGGGTTGGTTCAAACCTGATCGTGCGCGACGGCGGATTGCGCGCCGTGGTGGTGCGTTTGGGGCGTGGGTTCAATGATATCCGGATCGACGGAAACACCGTTACAGCCGGGGCGGCGGCGCTGGATGCGCACGTGGCGCGCAAGGCGGCCGACGCGGGGCTTGATCTGACATTCCTGCGCACGATTCCCGGCAGCATCGGAGGTGCTGTGCGGATGAACGCAGGCTGTTACGGCCACTATACGGCAGATGTCTTCCAAAGCGCGCGCGCCGTTACGCGTGACGGGCGCATTGTCACGCTGACGGCTGATGATCTGAAATTCCGCTATCGCCAGACCGTCCTGCCCGACGGGTGGGTGGTGTTCGAGGCAACATTTGCCGCCCCGACCGGTGATCCCGCAGATTTGCACGCGCGCATGGCCGGCCAACTGGCCAAACGGGACGCGACACAACCGACAAAAGAACGGTCGGCAGGCTCGACCTTTCGCAATCCGGCGGGTTTCAGCTCAACCGGGCGGGCGGATGACGTGCATGATCTCAAGGCGTGGGCGGTGATTGACAAGGCCGGAATGCGCGGTGCGCGGCGCGGCGGCGCGCAGATGAGCGAGATGCACCCGAACTTTCTGATCAACACCGGCGGCGCGACAGCCGCCGATCTGGAAGGATTGGGCGAAGACGTGCGAAAAAAGGTTTACGATTCCAGTGGGATCACGTTAGAATGGGAAATTATGCGGATCGGTGATGCGATCCCAAAAGGCGGAGCCGGATAACCCAAAAGGGAGCGGCGCAATAACAGGGTCTTAAGGCCCGGACATAGAGGCACGAAAGTGGGTCAGTCGAGCAGGACGTCCCCGACAGTGGCAGTTTTGATGGGTGGCCCTTCGGCAGAGCGCGAAGTGTCCCTGTCTTCAGGGCGTGCATGCGCCGCTGCGTTGCGGGACCAGGGATATCAGGTGATCGAGGTCGATGCCGGCCGCGACCTGTGTTCCGTTTTGCAATCGCACAATCCCGATGTTGTCTTTAACGCCCTGCATGGCCGTTGGGGCGAAGACGGATGTGTTCAGGGTCTGCTGGAATGGCTTGGGTTGCCTTACACGCATTCAGGTGTGCTGGCATCCGCGCTGGCGATGGACAAGCAGCGCACCAAACAGGTTTACAAGACAGTCGGGTTGCCGGTGGTGGACAGCATCATTGCGTCTGCATGCGATGTACGCCGTTCGCACGTGATGCAGCCCCCCTATGTGGTCAAGCCGAACGCCGAAGGCTCAAGCGTGGGTGTCTATCTGGTGCACGAGGCTGCCAACGGTCCGCCGCAACTGGCCGACACCATGCCGGAACACGTGATGGTCGAGGCGTTCGCGCCGGGGCGGGAACTGACAACCACGGTGATGGACGGCAAAGCGCTGACCGTCACCGATATCCTGACCGACGGCTGGTACGATTATGACGCGAAATACAAGCCCGGCGGGTCGCGCCATGTGGTTCCGGCGGATCTGCCTGCCGACATCTTCGGCATGTGCCTTGATTTTGCAGTGCGAGCACACAGTGCACTGGGGTGTCGCGGTGTCAGCCGAACCGATTTCCGCTGGGATGAAACGCGCGGCGCGGATGGTCTTGTTCTTCTGGAAACCAACACGCAGCCGGGCATGACCGACACGTCGCTCAGCCCCGAGCAGGCGCAGGCGTGCGGAGTAAGCTTTGGAGAGCTGTGCCGCTGGATGGTCGAGGATGCCTCATGCAACCGTTAACAGCTTTGCGCAAAAGATCAGAAAGCATTCCCTGCGATCCGGCGCCGTCGCGCTGGTCCTATCGCTATCAGCGCCTGATCCTGACACCCGGCGTCCGGCTGATGTTTCGTGTCGGGATGCCGTTCCTGCTGGCGCTGGGGGCTGCCGGATTTTACTTTTCTGATGAAACCCGCCGCGATCGCATTGCCGCTTCGGTGGCTGAGGCGCGCAACAGCGTGGAAACCCGCCCCGAGTTCATGGTGCAGCTGATGGCTGTCGACGGTGCCGGTTACAAGGTGGCGGGCGAAATCCGCGAAGTTGTGCCAATCAGTTTTCCGGTCAGCTCCTTTGATCTGGACCTGAAAGAAATCCGCAAGACTATTTCGGATCTTGATCCCGTCAGGGAGGCAACGGTGCGCATCCGCCCGGGCGGCGTGTTGCAAGTGGATGTGATCGAGCGCATGCCGGCCGTTATGTGGCGGACCCGAGAGGGGCTGCAGGTGCTGGACGACGCGGGCGTGCTTGTGACGCAGGCGGCATCGCGTTCCGAATATGCAGACCTGCCGCTGATCGCAGGCGAAAATGCCGATGCACATGTGGAAGAGGCCATGCGGCTGTTTCGCGCGGCCCAGCCATTGGCGGGCCGGTTGCGCGGGCTGGTGCGTGTGGGTGAACGGCGCTGGGATGTCGTTCTGGATCGTGACCAGCGCATCCTGTTGCCCGAAAACGCGCCGGTTCAGGCGCTGGAACGCGTCATCGCCTTAAGCGAGGCGCAGGACATTCTGGAGCGTGATCTGGCCGCGGTGGATATGCGTATTGCCGCCCGCCCGACGCTGCGCATGAACAAGGCTGCCGTTTCGGAATGGTGGCGCATCCGACAACTCAGTAACGATGGACTCTCTCAATGATCGACCTTTACCAATCCCAACGTGCAATGCGTCACATGCGCAAACTTGCAATGCAGCGCGGGGTCGTCGCCATTCTGGATGTCGGCAGTTCCAAGATTGCCTGTCTCGTGCTGCGGTTTGACGGCACGTCCGGCCCCTTGGACGAAGCGGGCGGGATCGGATCATTGGCGGGCCAGTCCGGGTTTCGGGTGATCGGGGCGGCAACGACGCGGTCGCGCGGTGTGCAATTCGGCGAAGTTGTCGCGATGCAGGAAACCGAGCGCGCCATACGTACGGCGCTGCAAGCGGCGCAAAAAATGGCGAACATCCGTGTTGATCACGTGATCGCCTGTTTTTCGGGGGCTGAACCGCGGTCTTACGGGCTGGATGCGCAGCTTGAACTGGAAGGGCAGATCGTCACCGAGCAGGATGTCGCGCGGGTGCTGGCCGATTGCGATCTGCCGGAATACGGCGAAGGGCGCGAGGTGCTGCACGCGCAGCCGGTGAACTTTGCGCTGGATCACCGTTCGGGCCTGTCGGATCCGCGCGGACAACTGGGGCAAACCCTGTCTGTGGATATGCATATGCTGACGGTTGATGCCGCAGCGATCCAGAATCTGGCCCATTGCGTCAGCCGCTGTGATCTGGAACTGGCGGGGATTGCATCGTCGGCTTACGTGTCGGGCATTTCATCACTGGTTGAAGACGAACAGGAACTGGGGGCCGCCTGTATTGATATGGGGGGCGGGGCCACGGGTGTTTCGATCTTTATCAAGAAACACATGATCTATTCCGATGCGGTCCGCATGGGCGGGGATCATGTGACATCGGATATTTCGATGGGTCTGCAAATTCCGACAACAAATGCCGAGCGGCTGAAAACCTTTTATGGCGGTGTCCATGCCACCGGTATGGATGATCGTGAAATGATCGAGATCGGCGGCGAAACCGGTGATTGGGAACATGATAGGCGCACCGTCAGCCGGGCAGAGCTGATCGGGATCATGCGCCCCCGCGTCGAAGAAATTCTGGAAGAGGTGCGCGCGCGGCTGGATGCGGCGGGCTTTGATCATCTGCCCAGCCAGCAGATCGTGCTGACGGGCGGGGGCAGCCAGATACCCGGGCTTGACGGATTGGCCAGCAAAATACTCGGGCAGCAGGTACGGCTGGGCCGGCCACTTCGGGTGCACGGGTTGCCACAGGCGGCAACCGGCCCCGGATTCGCCAGCGCCGTGGGCCTGTGCCTGTTTGCAGCACACCCACAGGACGAGTGGTGGGATTTTGACATTCCGGTTGATCGATATCCGGCCCGGTCTTTGAAACGCGCGGTAAAATGGTTCCGCGACAACTGGTAGACGCAAGATATGGCGCAAACTTCGAAATCATGGATTTACCGGCAAAAAATCGCCCATATTTTGTGTCATTTTTGCGTTTTTTAGGTGACGTTACGGCCCTTGCACGATAAGATCAGGGCGATTTAGGTAAAAAAACACCCGTAATTGCGGGTCAGCAGCACAGGCGGACAGTAACCATGACACTCAACCTTTCAATGCCCGGACAAGAAGACCTCAAGCCACGGATTACCGTTTTTGGCGTTGGTGGGGCAGGTGGCAATGCGGTCAACAACATGATCGAAAAGCAGCTGGACGGGGTTGATTTCGTTGTTGCCAACACTGATGCGCAGGCCTTGCAGCAAAGCAATGCAACCAGCCGGGTCCAGCTTGGGATCAAAGTGACCGAAGGTCTGGGCGCCGGTGCACGTGCTTCAGTGGGTGCTGCCGCTGCAGAAGAAAGCATCGAACAGATTGTCGATCATCTTGCCGGCGCGCATATGTGCTTTATCACGGCTGGCATGGGCGGCGGTACCGGAACCGGGGCGGCACCGATTATTGCGCAGGCTGCGCGCGAGCTGGGTGTTCTGACTGTCGGTGTCGTGACCAAACCGTTCCAGTTCGAAGGTGGCAAACGGATGCGTCAGGCCGAAGATGGCGTTGAGGCGCTGCAAAAGGTCGTTGACACGCTGATCATCATTCCGAACCAGAACCTGTTCCGTCTGGCCAATGAAAAAACAACCTTTACCGAAGCGTTCAGCATGGCAGATGATGTCTTGTATCAGGGCGTGAAAGGCGTGACCGATCTGATGGTGCGTCCCGGTCTGATCAACCTTGATTTTGCCGATGTCCGCGCCGTGATGGACGAGATGGGCAAGGCGATGATGGGTACCGGCGAGGCGGAAGGCGAAGATCGCGCCATTCAGGCCGCCGAAAAGGCCATTGCCAACCCGCTGCTGGACGAAATCAGCCTGCGTGGCGCGAAAGGCGTGCTGATCAATATCACCGGCAGCCATGATCTGACGTTGTTCGAACTGGACGAAGCCGCGAACCGCATCCGCGAAGAAGTGGATTCCGAGGCCAATATCATTGTCGGTTCGACATTGGATACCGCAATGGAAGGTATCATGCGCGTGTCTGTTGTTGCGACAGGCATCGATGCCGTTGATTTGCACACCGAAGTGCCGGTACCGCGCCGCCCGATGTCGGCGCCGCTGCGTCCGTCTGCCCCTGTCGAAAAGGCGCAAGACGCGCCGGAACAGGTCGTTGAACAGCCCGAAGTCGCCGTGGCGGCCGAAACCACCGAAGAACCGCAACTGTTCGACGATTTCAACACAAACGTTGCCGAGGAAGAACAGGCCGACGCATTTGTTGCCGAGGAAGCTGAAGAAGCCACAGATGACGGTCTGCCAATGCCGGCCTATCAGCCGAAAGTGGCCGAGTTCGAACCGCAGCAGGAAACGATGCATGACGATATGGAATCGTTCGTAGCGCCGCGCGCACCCGCGCCGGGCACGCCATCGCCCGAAGCGATGAAACGGTTGCGCGATGCTGTGCAGAAACGTCCTTCTGGCCACAGTGCCCCGCAGGAAGTTGCCCAGCGTCAGGAACCCCGTGCGGCAGGTGGCGAAGCCGAGCGCCCGCGCTTTGGAATTAATTCGCTGATCAACCGCATGACAGGTCACGCGCACGAGCAGTCCGGCGAACGCGGCGGTCAGCCGATGCGGACCCAACCGCCAGTTCAGCAGGCGCAAGCGCACCAGCCGCGCCCGTCCCAACAGGCACAGGAAGCGGCTGATCAGGATCAGGAACGGATCGAGATTCCGGCGTTCCTGCGGCGTCAAGCCAACTGATTTTTGTCACAATTCTGTTTCAAGGGGTCGCCGCTTGGCGGCCCTTTTCTTATTAAAAACAAATATTTAGAATGATGTAGGCAGGGAACTGCCGAAGCCTGACGCGCATGTTTCAGTCCGTTACAAAGATTGAGTTGAGGCTTTCGGGTTGCCTGCTTAGTTACCTTTAACAACAAGAAGCAGCGGCGTATCTGTGCCAGGGGCATTAAGTGCAAAACACTTTAAAATCCGAAGTGATCTTTGAAGGCGTTGGCCTGCATACCGGTCGCAATGTGCGTATGGTGGTAAAGCCCGCATTCGCCAATCACGGTATCTGGTTCCGCCGCACGGATATCGCCTTGGGCGACCGGATGATCCCTGCGTTGTGGGATGCGGTAAACCGCTCTCCCTTGTGTACCAAACTGGAAAACGCTTCCGGAGTGTCCGTTTCGACGGTTGAACACCTGATGGCGGCGTTGGCCGGCTGTGGTATCCACAATGCCCTGATCGAGTTGAATGGCCCCGAAGTGCCGATCCTTGACGGGTCGTCGGCATTGTTTGTGCGGGGGTTCATCGGCCGTGGTCTGCAACGCCAATCGGCACCGGTTCGCGCTTTGCAGGTGTTGAAACCCGTGTGTGTTCAGCAGGGGGATGCCCGCGCAACACTGTCACCCGCCAATGCGCTTAAAATCGATTTTGAAATAGATTTCGTTGATCAGGCGATAGGACGTCAGGTCAAGTCGATGAATATGGCAAACGGATCGTTTGTCCGCGAACTGTGCGACAGCCGTACGTTCTGCCGGCAGGCTGACGTGGATGTGATGCACGCCAACGGGCTTGCCCTTGGCGGAACACTGCAAAATGCGGTTGTTGTCGATGGTGCCGAAGTTTTGTCGCCGGGTGGTTTTCGCCACGCGGACGAGGCCGTGCGCCACAAGATGCTGGATGCGCTGGGTGATCTGGCGCTGGCCGGAGCACCGATTCTTGGCCATTATCAGGGTGTCCGCGCGGGCCACTCGCTGACCAACACCCTGCTGCGGGCGCTTTTTGAAACGCCCGGCGCCGTGCGTCTGGTGGAATGTGATCCTGAAATGACGGCGAAACTGCCCGGCGTCGGCGTTGTTTGGGACGAAATTCCCGCCGTTGCCTGATTTTGGCAAACAGCCTTTTTTCCAAACCCCAGACAGCAATTGCGACCTTTGTCAGACACTCGTATAACATTTGAGTCTAAGGCGTTTTGCACCGGAATTTTATGTGCTAGGACGCGTAAGACCAAAGGCTGAACAATTAATAGCAATGGCGGTAAGGAAACAGGCATGACAGGCGGATCCCGGACAAAGGTGATCGGTGCGGTGCTTTTGACCGTGGTCCTAACTGCCTGTGGCGGTGACGGTATTAGGTTGCTGCGCAATAATGATGTGCCGCTGGAAAACTACACCCCCGAACAGATTTTCGGTCGCGGCGAATACGAACTTAGCCGGAACCGCGGCGAACAGGCGGCGTTCTATTTTTCCGAAATCGAACGGCTGTACCCGTATTCCGACTGGGCCAAACGTGCATTGATCATGCAGGCGTTTTCCTACCATCAGGAACAGGATTACCCCAACAGCCGGTCCGCGGCACAACGGTTTATCGATTTCTATCCCGCCGATGATGATGCTGCCTATGCGCAATATCTTCTTGCGCTTAGCTACTATGATCAGATCGACGAAATCGGACGCGATCAGGGGCTGACGTTTCAGGCGCTGCAATCCTTGCGCGCTGTGATCGAACGGTATCCCGACAGTGAATACGCAACAGCGGCGATTCTGAAATTCGATCTTGCGTTTGATCATCTGGCGGCCAAGGAAATGGAAATCGGGCGCTATTACCTGCGTCGGGATCACTATACCGCCGCGATCAACCGGTTCCGTGTTGTGGTCGAGGATTTCCAGACAACAAGCCACACCGCCGAGGCGTTGCATCGTCTGGTCGAAGCCTATCTGGCGCTTGGTCTGACGGATGAAGCACAATCCGCAGGCGCCATTCTGGGCTATAACTACCAATCGACGGAATGGTATCAGGACAGCTACAACCTGCTGACAGGGCAGGGGCTTTCGCCCAATGCGCGCGGCAACAACTGGTTGTCGCAGGTCTATCGCCAGACAATCAAAGGCGAATGGATTTGATGGCGGTGATGCCGTCTTTGGATAATCGATAAACACCATGCTGCGCGGCCTTGATATCAGGGATATGCTGATCATCGACCGTCTGGAACTTGCCTTCCAGCCGGGCCTGAATGTGCTGACTGGCGAAACCGGCGCGGGAAAATCCATTCTGCTGGATTCGCTGGGCTTTGTCCTTGGGTGGCGCGGGCGCGCCGAACTTGTGCGTCAGGGGGCCGAACAGGGCGAAGTGACTGCCTGGTTCGATCTGCCGGAGGGGCACGCCGCGCACGCCGTTCTGCAAGAGGCGGGATTGCCTGCGGGGCCGGAACTGATCCTGCGGCGGGTGAATACATCGGACGGGCGCAAGACTGCTTGGGTCAATGACCGGCGCTGTTCGGGTGATGTGCTGCGCCTGTTGTCGGAAACGCTGGTGGAATTGCATGGCCAGCACGATGATCGCGGCCTGTTGAACCCGCGGGGGCACCGCGATCTGCTGGACAGTTTCGCCGGGCTGGAAGACGACCGCGCCAGATTGCGATCCCTGTGGTCTG